>NZ_JACSLZ010000010.1:0-91329 GCF_018618395.1 Exiguobacterium sp. s149 | reverse complement strand
TTAGGCTACCTCACACCGATAAAATATGGTGTGGTGGCAGCCTAATAAGGTGTTTTTATTAGTGTCTCATATAGCTAGGTCAGTCTAGAAGGCGCCGTCTTATTATGCAGATTGAATCACATCTTCCGTCAAATCGATTTGTCGACCTAGCCAGATGAGCGGGACGGTCAGACCTGCGCCAATCAAATAGACGATGGCAATCGGCAATCCGTCCGCGAGCATTCCAAACGTCAGGCTGCCGATGCTGAAGGCGAGGGTATAAGCCGTCTGTTGGACGCTATAGACGTACGGAAGTTGCGAGGCAGGTGTCGTTTCTTGGAGCACCGTGTTCGTCTGGATGATGCGGAGTTGGGTGGCGTATCCTTGAATTGCGAGCGCAATGAGTGCGAACACGATATGAGACGTCACGCCGAACAACAAGGCAGCCCCGACCGACAGTAGGGAGCTGAAAGCAAGCGAACTGGTCCGTTGAGCGCGATACAAGTATGCACTGGCCAGAATCATGCTGATCAAGTAGCTCGCGTTCATCGTCCCCCACCAGCCCGTATCGATGTAGAGGTGTCGTTCCAGATAGACGAGCAAAAGCGCCGAAATCCAGAGCGTGCTGACGAAAGACTCGAACGTGACGAATACCGTGATTAATCGAGCATGAGGTACTGTTCGCACGATGGCGAGGCTGTCTCTAAGGGAAATGTCTGATTCACCATCTTCTACCGTCACGTCGCGGTCGAGTGAACGGACGAAGCGAAGCGTGACGAGCGTCGAGAGCATGAATAACATCAACGCGACGGTCAAGGCAATCGCGCTTGAAAACGAAGCGACGACCATCGTACCGAGCGGCCACATCGCCAGCTGGATGAACTGGTTCGACCCTTGGACGAGACTGTTCGCTTGTTGGCGATTCGTCGTCAGCCGGGGGATGAACGACGCTTGGACCGGACGGGCGAACCCATCCAAGAAGGCGATGAGCACGACGAGGCCGAGGACGAGAATCGACTCCGACCAAATGACGGCCCCGAGCAAGGTCGTCTTCAACAGTTGCGTGACGAGCAGCGTCTGACCGAGGGTGAACCGAGATAAGACGCGGGCAAAGAACAGACCGCTCACGGTCATGCCGATTGTGACGGCAATCGGGAAACTGGCCGCAGCCAGGGCGGAACCGGTCTGTTGATATAACAAAGCGATCAAGGCGACGATATAAAGCACGTCACCAATATTGGCCAGCCATTGACTGACCAGCAGCAGGTAAAACGACTTCATCATGACTCTCCTCCAGAACTATTCAATTTTGGGTGGATGACATGATGTCGACTTACATACTTTCACCGCTTTCAAATTATTTACAAATAGTTTACGATAAAATGATGAAGAACACAATAATTGGAAAGTAAGAGGGGGAAACGACATGTTACACTATGACATTAATGACCAGCTTCAACTACGAATGTTCACCATCGATGACGCGGAGGCGTTGTTCCAGTTGACGATGGCGTCGAAGCCATACCTTCGCGAGTGGCTCGGTTGGCTCGATTACACCGAGACGGTCGAGGATTCACGACAAAACATCGAAGGGCGAATTAAAGGATTGATGGAGACGGGCGGCTATCCGAAATCGTTCGCGATTGTGTATCAGGGTGAGCTCGCCGGGACAATCGGCTTCAACGATATCGACCGAGGCATCAAGTGCGGCACGGTCGGCTATTGGCTCGGCCAAGATTTTCAAGGGAAGGGCATTATGAGTCAAGCGCTCGAGACGGTCATTGATTACGGGTTCCGTGACTTGAAACTTGATAAAATTGAGATTCGGGTCGCGACCGGAAACGTGAAGAGTCGGGCCTTGCCGGAACGGTTCGGTTTCCTCGAAGAAGGGGTGCTTCGCAACGCGGAGTGGCTATATGACCGCTACGTCGACCACGTCGTATACGGCTTGTTGCGAAATGAGTGGGCCCACTGACTACAGCGTTTTGAAATGACGGCCAAGCAGTTGGTCGACCGCATAGAAAATGAAGGCGCTCGACACGCCAAGTAACGATGCGAGGTTGAATATACCTGTCTCGAAGATGGATGGATCGAATAACAGTCCATATGGGACCACGAACAACCAGCCAGCAATCAGATGGAACACGAAAGACGTCACCCGTTTCGAACGGAATGGCGTCTTTTGGCTTATATACTCGGACAGTATAGAGGTGAACGTCCCGTAGATGAACACGATGGGGATCGCATAGAGCAAATAGACGGCCACGCTCGGTCCATATGACAAATCGAGCGCGTAGGGAAAGAAGAGCGGCAACACGAAAGGAATAATGAATAGACTGATGAGAGCAGATTGGATTTTTTGAAAAAACACGGTACGCCCACCTTTCGGATCATCAAGTAAATAAAGCCGTCACCTGCAAAGATGACGACGGGTTACGGGGTGACGCCCCCTGATTCATAGAGCGTTGCGCCGAACTCCGCATACGCCTGCTCATAGCGCCGGAGCGATGACTCTTTATGCATACACGTCACGTTCATGCGTTCGAGAGATGTCATGTCGGTCGCGTACGTCTTCAAGACGTGGGCGTTCCGGAGCATCGACGGTGTGACAGAACGGCTGAGACCGCTGCGTTCATTCAATTGGCGCATCATCTTCGTAATCATGACGATCGTCAGCTGTTTCGGCTGGTTCTTCGCATACACCCAACGGAACGTCATCCGGGAGAAGTCGAACGAGACGAAGACGGGATCGTCCGAGTACCAACGCGGACGGACCGGCGTCGGGATGTCAGCCAAATAGTTCATAAGGAGTGTCTGGTCCTCTTGACTGAGTTTCAACGTGAACCGGTTGCCGAGCCGGTCATAGACGTCGAATTCATGGCTCGCGAGATGCAGGTCGTTCATCCGAAGACGGATGATATGGTGCACCCGGAGTCCATATTTATAGAACAACGTGACGATTAGCTCGTTCCGATTGACGAGATACGGATGCGCCTGAAGCTGGTTCTCACTCAGCCCGCTTGTCGAACGGATCGTCCGGACGAGCTTGCTGAACTCGGCGGGCAAGGCAATCTGGTCGACGGTGAGCGTATGAGCCGGTTGGGCATAGGCAAGCATCTTTTTGCGGAGCGGATTTAAAAAGACGGTCAAGCTATTGATGACGGTGACGATTCGGGCGACCGTCGCCTGTTGGTATTGCTTCTCTTCGATGAGGAAGTCGTTGACGAACGTCTTCCACGATTCGAGCGGGACGGCGAGCCACGCCTCCGGGGCATCAAGCTTGACGTTATGGTCATGAAAGTATTTGTGCACATCGATCAAATCGTATCGATAGCGTTTCAGCGTCGACGGTTGGCGGCCGCTCGCGCCGAGATGGAACAAGTACGCCTCGATATATTCAGGCAATGGATACTCTTTTCTACGTTTCGTCATGGACGTTCCTCCTTCTCCTCATATCGTACCACAAACGGACGTTCTCCATTCGTCGTTTCGTGGTAAGATGGAGGATGAGACTTATAGGAATGAGGGATTTTTATGCAACGAGAGAAAGTCATTATCGTCGGATGTCAATTACCGACTGTCGATGATTGGACATATGAACAATCGATGGGGGAACTCGTCGAATTGGTCGATACGGCACGAGGTGAGGTCGTCGCCCGTCTCGATCAGAAACGGCAGCAAGTCGACCGCCGCACGTTCATCGGGAAAGGGAAAGTCGAGGAGCTCGCGGTGCTCATCGAACAGTTTGAGCCGGACATTGTCATCTTCAACGCCGAGCTGTCGCCAGCCCAGTCGAAGAATATCCGCATCTCGCTGAACGACCCGGACGAGATGAAACTGATTGACCGGACGCAATTGATTCTAGATATCTTTGCCGGACGGGCTCAATCGAAAGAAGGAAAGCTCCAAGTCGAGCTCGCCCAAATGAACTACCTGCTCCCGCGCTTAATCGGACAAGGCACACAGCTGTCACGTCTCGGTGGCGGGATCGGGACACGGGGACCGGGTGAGACGAAACTCGAGTCCGACCGCCGGCACATCAAGCGCCGCATCGACGAGATTAAGAAAAATCTCGAAGGCACCGTCGCGCACCGTGACCGTTACCGCGAACGTCGGAAAGAGAACCGTGTGTTCCAAGTCGCGCTCGTCGGCTACACGAACGCCGGCAAGTCAACGATTTTCAATCGTTTAACCGACGCCGATACGTACGAACAGGACGAATTGTTCGCGACGCTCGATCCGCTCACGCGTGAACTTGAACTCCCGCGCGGCGGAAAAGTGCTCATCACGGATACGGTCGGATTTATTCGCGACTTGCCGACGAAACTCGTCGCCGCGTTCCGCTCGACGCTCGAGGAAGTGCTCGGGGCTGATCTCGTCTTGCACGTCATCGACGCGTCGAACCCGCATTACATGAACCAAATCGACACGACGAATTCGGTATTGTCGGAACTCGGCGCGAGTGAGTTGCCGCAGCTCGAGGTATACAATAAGAAAGACCGGTTGACCGAGGACTTCGTCGGCGGACCGCTCGTCATCTCGGCGCTCGACTCGAACGATATCGAGACGCTCATCGGCGCGATCGAAGATAAGATTGCGGATGTGTTGACGAAAGTACACGTCATCTTGCCGGTCCGCTCGTTCGAGCATTACCATCCGGCCAAAGATTCGATGTATCGTCTCGAGGAGAAGTTCCTCGATGACGGTTCGGTCGAACTTGTCGGTTATATGAGAGAAGACACGCGTCTTTATGCGACGCTGAAACAATTTGAGGTGTGAAACAATGATGTGGCAAGAAAAGATTGCGTACTATGATGAATTGGCCCCGTTCGTGACCGAGGCGGAAGCGCGGGTAAAACCATATTTTGAAACGATTGAGGCGACGGCGGAGTTTAACCAATACCGCGTCCTCGAGTCGTTCAAAAAGCATAAAGTGTCGGATTTCCATTTCAATCCGACGACCGGGTACGGCTACGACGATATCGGGCGCGACACGCTCGAATCGATTTATGCCGACGTGTTCGGGGCGGACCTCGCCCTGTGCCGCCCGCAAATCATTTCGGGGACGCACGCCATCGGGATCGCCTTGTTCGGCGTGTTGTTGCCAGGGGATGAACTGCTCTATATCACCGGCAAGCCGTACGATACGCTCGAAGAGATCGTTGGGATTCGGGGCGACGGCCGTGGCTCGCTCAAAGAGCTCGGTGTCGGCTACGACACGGTCGAGTTGAAAGATGACAAAATCGATGTCGAGACCGTCATCGCACGGATTCGCCCTGAGACGAAGCTCGTCGGCATCCAACGCTCGAAAGGATACGCCAATCGCCGCAGCATCCCGGTCCAAGAGATCGGGGAAGCGATTGCGACAATCAAAGCGGCGCACCCGCACGTCTTCGTCTTCGTCGACAACTGCTACGGTGAGTTCGTCGAGACGATTGAACCGACCCATGTCGGGGCCGACCTCATGGCCGGCTCGCTCATCAAGAACCCGGGTGGTGGCTTGGCGAAGACGGGCGGCTATATCGCCGGGACGAAAGAGCTCGTCGAACGTTGCTCGTTCCGCATGACGACGCCGGGCATCGGTAGCGAGGCCGGTCCGTCGCTCTATTCGCTCCAAGAGATGTATCAAGGATTTTATATGGCGCCGCACACGGTCGCCCAAGCGTTGAAAGGGGCGCGCTTGACGGCGAGCCTGCTCGGATTGCTTGGGTTCGAGACCGACCCGCACTATACGACGCCACGGACCGACCTGATTCAATCGGTGACGTTCCGCGATCGCGACAAGATGATCGCGTTCTGTCAGAGCATCCAGATGGCGTCACCGGTCAATGCGCATGCATTGCCGGTACCGGCCTATATGCCGGGGTATGAGGATGATGTTATCATGGCGGCCGGGACGTTCATTCAAGGCTCGTCGATTGAACTGTCGGCCGATGGACCGCTCCGTGCCCCTTACACGGCCTACGTGCAAGGCGGCTTGACGTACGCCCACGTCAAGGTCGCACTCATGCTCGCCTTGAGCCAATTACGGACGAAAGAGCTCGTCACATTTGACCGTGACAATATCTCACAGAAGTTGTAACCGAAATGTCATGTTAACTTTCTTAACATCTATTGACAGGTAAGTTGTCATGTATTATTCTCACAGTGTGAGACAGAAAAGGAGGGGTAAGAGATGGCCGATCAATTTCGTCGCTCCAACCCGTTGTTTCCGATTGGAATCGTTCAAGATTTGACACAGCTGACAGGTAGGCAGATTCGGTACTATGAAGAACAGGGTCTAATTTCGCCTAGTCGGACGGAATCGAAACGACGGCTCTATTCCTTTAATGATGTCGAACGTCTACTCACGATCAAGGATTTTATCGACCAAGGCTTCAACTTGGCGGCGATTCGTCATATGCTCGACAACACGGACGCCAAAGATGCGGAATCACCAAAGGCGCCGGTCGATGAAGCACCGAAGATCTCTGAACAAGAGTTACACAAATTATTGAAAACACAGCTTCAAGAAGCTGGCCGTTTCAATAAGACGTCGCTCATTCAAGGTGAGCTGTCACGTTTTTATCGATGACGCCAGTACACTAACCATTACACAATGTGAGAGGGGACATTTCACCATGGCCAGAAAAACGTTCACGAAAGAAGACATCAAACGCATCGCACAAGAAGAGGACGTACGCTTTATTCGTCTTCAATTCACGGATATCCTCGGTACGATCAAAAACGTCGAGGTTCCGATCAGCCAATTGGACAAAGCACTTGATAACAAGATGATGTTCGATGGCTCTTCAATCGAAGGGTTCGTACGCATCGAGGAATCAGACATGAACCTCTATCCAGACCTTGACACATGGGTTGTCTTCCCGTGGACAGACGGCAGCGGTAAAGTCGCTCGCTTGATTTGTGATATTTATACTCCGGACGGAAAACCGTTCAGCGGTGACCCGCGCGGCAATTTGAAGCGTAACCTCGAGCGCATGCAGAAGCTCGGTTTCACAGCATTCAACGTCGGACCAGAGCCTGAGTTCTTCCTCTTCAAGAAAGACTTGAACGGCCAACCGACACTCGAACTTAACGACCAAGGCGGTTACTTCGACTTGGCACCGGTCGACCTCGGCGAGAACTGCCGTAAAGAGATCGTCATCGAGCTCGAAAACATGGGCTTCGAAATCGAAGCATCACACCACGAAGTCGCACCAGGTCAGCACGAGATCGACTTCAAATACGCAGATGCGGTCACGACGGCTGATAACATCCAAACGTTCAAACTCGTCGTCAAGACGATTGCAGCGAAATATGGTCTTCACGCGACGTTCATGCCGAAGCCACTCTTCGGTGTCAACGGTTCAGGGATGCACGCCAACATGTCGCTCTTCAAAGGTGACACGAACGTCTTCTACGATCCGAACGGCGAAATGGAACTCTCTGACACGGCTCGCGCCTTCACGGCAGGGATTCTCGAGCATGCCCGTGCATTCACGGCTGTTTGTAACCCGACTGTCAACTCGTACAAGCGTCTCGTTCCTGGTTATGAAGCACCTTGCTACGTAGCATGGAGCGCGCGCAACCGTTCACCACTCGTTCGTGTACCAGCGGCCCGTGGTCTCTCGACTCGAATCGAAGTACGTTCGGTCGACCCGGCAGCAAACCCGTACCTCGCTTTGGCCACACTATTGGCTGCAGGTCTCGATGGAATTGAGAAAGATATGACAGCACCGAAGCCAATCGACAGCAACATCTACGTCATGGACAAGCCAGAACGTGTTGCTAACGGGATTGACGATCTTCCGGCTACGCTCTTCGACGCGCTCGAAGTACTCCGTACTGACAAAGTCGTCATGGAATCGCTTGGCGAGCATATCGGTGAGCACTTCCTCGAGTTGAAAGAAATCGAGTGGGATATGTTCCGCACCCAAGTGACGGAGTGGGAACGCGATCAGTACATGACGCTCTACTAAGTCGACTAATAAAGGATATCCCCTTTAAAAACCAGAGCTCTGAATGAGTCTTCGCAAGAAGTGCTCATTCAGAGCTCTTTTTGTGTCATTCATTCTAATTAATCAATATAATGAAAAGCGGTTATTGAAAATATGAGCGTAATCGAAGCAGATAGAGGGGGCCAAGCAATGGCAACGCCATTAAAAGACGTGTATGATGAGGGGTTTTTATTAGAATTTGGGCGGCGGATTCAATCCGTGTACCCATCGTTTGATATACAAGCATTTGTCGCATCAATCGTTGATGAGTCATGGGAAGCGTTAGCACTCAAAGCGCGGACTCGCCGTATCTCGACAAAGCTCGGCCAGTTTTTACCTGAAGATTACGAGTCAGCTTTGGACGTATTGGTTAACATTGCAGACGATTGTATCGGTTTTCCATATTTATTCTTTCCCGACTTCGTAGAAGTGTATGGACAGGCGGAAGAACATTGGGAACGCTCGATGTCAGCACTTGAACTCTTCACGCAGAAATCGTCTTCCGAATTCGCAATCAGAGCTTTTCTGCTTCGTGATTCGACGCGAGTGATGGATCGCATGATGGCATGGGCCAAGCATCCGAATGAGCATGTGCGGAGATTGGCAAGTGAAGGCTGTCGTCCTCGTCTTCCGTGGGCGGAGTCATTACCGATGTTCAGAGAAAATCCGGCTCCCGTGTTGGCAGTTTTAGAGTTATTAAAAGAAGACCCATCATTATATGTAAGGAAAAGTGTCGCCAACAATCTCAACGATATCTCGAAAGATCACCCGGAAGCCGTGCTCGAAGTCTCGCGTCGATGGCAAGGCGAACATCCCCATACCGACTGGGTCATCAGACACGCGTGCCGAACGTTAATTAAATCCGCACACCCGGACGCGTTAACATTGTTTGGTTATACGCAAGAAACGGATTTGACCGTCAACTCATCGATTACTATACATCCGAATGTGCTCAGCATAGGTGAGGCGTGCGAGATTCAATACGATGTGTCGATTCGTCCAGGCGATGCTGCATATATTCGGGTCGAATACGCCATCGACTTTATAAAAGCGAATGGGAAAGCGAGTCGTAAGGCGTTTCTTTTTACGAATAAAACCGTCGCTGGGGGAGCAAAACTTGCAGCGAGCAGAGTCCACAACTGGTCAGACTTGACGACGCGTCGACATTATCCGGGTGCGCATCGAATCGTCCTGTTGGTAAATGGACGAGAAGTTGCCGAAACTCGACTCGTGTTGCATAAACGAGACGACTGATAAATGTTTTAGAGACAATCGACGGTTCGAAAAAGGGCAACCCAGTCTAATAGACGGGTTGCCCTTTTGGGTGTATGGCATAAGCATTTGCTTAAAACGCACGTTTGAAGAACGTGGACGCATAGTCGAGCGTCGTATGTAGCGTCGTCGCGAAAGCGAGTCCGAAGAAGCATGCTGCCCCGTTCAGGTCGAGCCACGATCTGACAGCTTCCTCATACGGCGTGACCGTGAGCACGAGCGTGAGCGGGAAACCGAGATAGATGACCCGGATCAGATCGCTCAAGAGCGGAAAATGCGAGAATAACGACCGATGGGGCATAATCTTCACATAAGGGAGCCAAAAGCCCCGAAGCGGTCCCCATCGATAATAGGCGTCCGACTTTAAGTCAAGGTCCGGGGAGAGCCAGAACGTCCCGATTAGGGCGCCAAGCAGGAACACGGTCGGAACATCGATGTCAATAAAAGGCGTGGCAATCGCAAGAGCACCGATTGCCACGAGATTCGTACGGGTATGTGTCTTGCCACTAGCCATTAGTGAATCGTGCGGTATACACCGATGACCTTCCCTAAAATCGACACGTTATCGAAATACATCGCTTCGAGCTCGTCGTTCTCCGGCTGGAGGCGAACTTTCGAAGCTTCTTTATAAATCCGCTTCACGGTCGCTTCACCTTCATCCGTCATGGCGACGACAATCTCTCCATTGTCGGCCGTGTTCTGTTGACGGACGAGGACACGGTCCCCATCCAAGATCCCCGCGTTAATCATAGAGTCCCCTGAGACAGAGAGCATGTAGACGTTGTCGGAACCGACGACGTGGGCCGGGAGCGGGAAGTGCTCTTCCACGTTCTCGATCGCCGTGATCGGCGTACCGGCCGTGACTTTCCCGATGACCGGCACGTACATGACGGCATCATGGTCTTCCACGACTGACATCTCTTCATCTAAAATCTCGATGGCACGTGGCTTCGTCTTGTCACGTCGAATCAATCCACGCTTCTCTAGACGGTCCAAGTGGCCGTGGACGGTCGAGCTCGATGCGAGTCCGACTGCCTCTCCGATTTCACGAACGGAAGGTGGATACCCTTTCGCCCGGACCTCGGCTTTTATAAAATCAAGAATCTGTTGTTGTCTTGCTGACATTTTTTTCAATGGATTTCACCTCGATTATGTCGAATAACCTGCGAACGCATCCTATTCTTTATGGGTTTAGTTTAACACAAGAACACATGAGCGCACAAACATTCGTTCGTTTTTTTCTACTTGACCGAACAGAAGTTCTTGTTTTATGATGAGAACAGATAAACGAACAGACGTTCTCGAGAACGTGTATTCTTATTCCCAGGAGGTAATCGTTATGAGAGACACAATCAATGGAATCATTTTAGTCGGCATGTTGGCACTTGGAATGTTCGCGTTTTATATGGTCGGGGAGATGCGCCACGACGTCGATGTCGTCGCGACCGAACCGGTGATCGAGCATAGCGTCGAAGAAGAAGTCGCCTTGACGGAGGCCGAGTCGCTCGAGGCACAGCTTCTCGCCGAACGCGCTGAGAAAGAAGACGACAAGACGACGTGGTTCGCCGCCGAATAATCTTTTCTGATTGCGAACAGCCCCCGAACCTGTGTATCGTAGAGGGCGAATGGAAAGAAAGGAAGTGACGGGATGCGAGTCGTCATTTATTGTCGCGTGTCGACGAACAAGTCCACGCAAGAGACGTCACTCGGTCGCCAAGCGGACGAACTGACGCGGATGGCGAAACGTCTTGACGCCGAAATCGTCGATGTGATCAGTGAGCAAGAGAGTGGGTATGAGGTCAATCGGACGGGGTTGCTCGATTTGTTGGAGCACGTCTCGACGTCTAATCTCGATGCCGTGCTCGTCAGCGATGACAGCCGCCTCGGACGAGGGAACGCGAAAATCGCCATCTTGCATACGCTCATGAAACATAACGTCCGCTTGTTGACGATGCAATCGTCCGATGAATACGTTTTCTCGGATGCCGAGAAGATGGTGCTTGAAATCGTCAGTGTCGTCGAGGAGTACCAGCGTAAAATCCATAATGCGAAAATCTCACGCGGCATGCGTCGGGCGGTCGCGAACGGGTTCAACCCGCACCGCAACATCCAACATCACGATCAAGGCGGTCGGAGCCGAATCGAAGTCCCGATCGAAGAGATCGTCCAACTGCGCGAGCGCGGACTGACGTTCGCTGAAATTGCCGCCACGCTACGTGGTTTTGGCTATGAGGTGTCGAAAGCGACCGTGAACCGTCGTTATTTGGAGCACGTATCAGTGCCAGAAACTTGAATCCTGCTCGCTGATTTTGTACAGTAGAAGAACAAATTCAGTAGAGAGGGGGCGAGCCTGATGCTAGCACCTGAACAGTTGGAGCGAATCAATTTTCTCGCCAACAAAGCCAAGACAGATGGACTGTCATCAGAAGAGATGGACGAGCAGCAAGCGCTGCGCCAACAATATTTGCAAGCGTTCCGCCAATCATTCAAATCACAAATGATGGGGATGAAGGTCGTCGATCCGGACGGGAACGATGTAACGCCTGAAAAATTGAAAGACGAGCAGAAACGACATCGCTCGGAGTGACCACGAATGCACATCCTATTTCATATAGGGTGTGCATGTTTGTTATACGCGAACGGGGATCAGGGGGACTTATTGGACTGATTTTGGACGAAAGGAAGTAAACGATTCCATTCAATGTGTTATACTAATTAATTAGTTGTGACACACGAATGAGTATGCTAAAATATGACGGGTAGAAACTTTGTAACAACAGAGAGGATGAAATTAGTGGAAACAACTACTAAAGAATTATTAGCGATTAACTCGATTCGGACGCTCTCAATTGATGCGGTCCAAAAAGCGAACTCTGGTCACCCGGGGATGCCGATGGGTGCGGCTCCGATGGCGTTCACACTTTGGACGGATAAGATGCGTCACAACCCGAAAAACCCGAACTGGTTCAACCGCGATCGGTTCGTTCTTTCAGCGGGACACGGTTCGATGCTCTTGTACTCGCTTCTTCACTTATCTGGTTACGACCTTTCACTCGACGACCTCAAATCGTTCCGTCAAATGAATTCGAAGACGCCTGGACACCCAGAGTACCGTCACACGCCTGGTGTCGACGCGACGACTGGACCGCTTGGCCAAGGGATTGCCATGGCAGTCGGTATGGCGATGGCTGAAAAGCATTTGGAAGCGACTTACAACCGTGATGAGTTTAAAGTGGTTGACCACTTCACATACGGGATTTGCGGAGACGGTGACTTGATGGAAGGCGTGTCGGCAGAAGCTGCCTCGCTCGCTGGTCACTTGAAACTCGGAAAGCTCGTCGTCCTTTATGATTCAAACGACATCTCACTCGATGGCGACCTTCACAAGTCGTTCTCAGAAAGTGTCGAAGATCGTTTCAACGCTTACGGCTGGCAAGTGATTCGCGTTGAAGATGGCACGGACATCGATACAATCGCGAAAGCAATCGACGAAGCGAAAGCGGAAACGTCGAAACCGACCCTCATCGAAGTGAAGACGGTTATCGGCTTCGGTTCACCGAACAAGTCAGGCAAATCGGCATCACACGGTGCACCACTCGGCGAAGCTGAAATCGAGCTCACGAAGCAGTTCTATAAGTGGGAAGGCGAAAACTTCTACGTACCGACCGAAGTCTACGACTTGTTCAATGAGAAAGTCGTTGAGCCAGGTGCCAAAGCGGAAGCGGACTGGAACGAACTCGTCGCGGCTTACAAGTCGTCACACCCTGAACTCGGTGCCCAGTTCGAGCGTGCAGTGAACAACGAGCTCCCAGAAGGTTGGGACAGCGAGTTGCCGACGTTCGAAATCGGTTCGAAGAAAGCAACACGTCAAACGAGCGGTGAAGTACTGAACGCAATCGCTAAAGCGGTGCCGACACTCTTCGGTGGTTCGGCTGACCTCGCAGGCTCGAACAACACGATGATTAAAGGTGCTGCAGACTTCGATGAAGATCCAGCAGGCCGCAACATCTGGTTCGGCGTCCGTGAATTCGCAATGGCAGCTGCCGTCAACGGTATGGCACTCCACGGTGGTGTCCTTCCTTACGGCGCGACATTCTTCGTCTTCTCAGACTATTTGCGTCCAGCGGTACGACTCGCGGCCCTCATGGGAATCCCATCGACGTTCGTCTTGACACACGATTCAATCGCGGTCGGCGAAGACGGCCCGACACACGAACCGGTCGAGCACTTGATGAGCTTCCGTGCGATGCCAAACTTGTCTGTTCTCCGTCCGGCTGACGGAAAAGAGACGATTGCGGCTTGGAAGCAAGCAATCACGACGAAATCATCACCGTCACTTCTCGTCTTGACGCGTCAAGCGTTGCCAGAACTCGAAGGCACGTCGATTGAAGAAGCGGCTAAAGGTGGCTACGTCGTCGCCGGTAACTCGAACGAGGCGGACGTCCTCCTTCTCGGTACAGGTTCTGAAGTACACGTCCTCGTCGAAGCTCGCGAAGCACTCGCGGCTGACGGCGTGAACGCGGCTGTCGTCTCGATGCCTTCGTGGGAATTGTTCGAAGCACAGTCAGCAGAATACAAAGAGTCGGTCCTTCCTTCGTCAATCACGAAGCGTGTCTCGCTTGAAGCGGGTGCGACACTCGGCTGGTACAAATACGTCGGATTCGGCGGTAAAGTACTAGGAATCGACAAGTTCGGTGCCTCTGCCCCTGGGGATCTCCTCATGAAAGAATATGGCATGTCGGTCGACAACGTCGTCGCTGCTGTCAAATCACTTTAATCGCTTACTATCAGTGGTGGCCCGGAGTTTTGGGTCACCACTTTTTTTACAGACGACTAGCGAATTAGCGTAATATAGTGTATAGTAAAAAACGATGTTTCATATGGTAGAGGAGGTTAAGCCTTGAGTACATTATTCTGGATTCTTCTGATCGTGGCAGCACTAATCGGGGGTATTGCGATCGGTTTCTTTATCGCTCGTAAATACATGATGAACTACCTCGAACAGAACCCACCGATCAACGAAGATATGATTCGTACATTGATGATGCAAATGGGTCAAAAGCCGTCACAGAAGAAAGTCAACCAAGTGATGCGCGCCATGAACGTTCAAATGAAGAACGAAAAGAAATAAACCGGATCGACCGAAGCACTTTGCGCCCGCAAAGTGCTTTTTGTATCCATTTTTTGTTAGACAATCGAACAAACTTTCGCTAATCTAAAAGAATAGTCTGAATTCAAGACAACATAGGGGGTGTTTCAGATTCGTGTATTCAAACAATTAGCTTGGTTCTTCAAGCTCGAATGGCGGACGTATGCGCTCGGTATCGTCCTACTCATGTTCGTTGCGGCGCTCGAACTCGTGCCGCCACGCATCATCGGCCGAATCGTCGATGAGATCAACCGAGAATCGCTCGAAACAGATTTATTGTGGATGTTGCTCGGCGGGCTCGCGGCCGTCGGCATCGGAAACTATGTGGCCCGCTTCTTCTGGCGGTACTTTATCTTTGGGGCTTCGATTCGGCTCGGTCGGATGTTGCGGAGTCAGCTCTATCGCCATTTCACCGATTTAGATCAACGCTTTTATAAGAAGTCGCGGGTCGGGGATTTGATGGCCCATGCGACGAACGATGTCCAAGCCGTCTCGACGACGGCGGGTGCGGGGATTTTGACACTCGTCGACAGCATTACTATGGGGACGTTCGTCATCATCACGATGGTGACGACGATTAGTTGGAAGTTGACGGTCGTAGCGCTGTTGCCGCTGCCGATCATGGTCGCGTTAACGACACGATACGGGAAACTATTACATAATCGGTTCGGGGTCGCTCAGGCGGCATTCTCCGAACTGAATGATAAAGTCCAAGAGAGCGTCAGCGGTGTCCGGGTATTGAAATCGGCCGGGGAAGTCGGCCGCGACGTCGACTCGTTCGAGAAGTTATCCGACGAAGTCATGGCGAAGAACGTCCGCGTCGCCAAAATCGATGCCCTATACGACCCGACCATCTTCGGAATCGTCGGCCTCTCATATATCTTATCGATTGGCTATGGGGCCTATTTGATTGAACAAGGCGAGCTGACAATCGGTCAAATCGTCAGTTTCACGGCGTATCTCAGTTTGCTCACTTGGCCGATGCTCGCGTTCGGCTGGCTGTTCAATATCGTCGAACGCGGTCGTGCGTCTTATGACCGAATCGAGCGAATGCTCGCCGTCAAACCTGAGATTCAAGATGACCCGATGGCGGCGGCGAAACTTGCCCATTCGGAGATTGAGGCGGACATTCATGTCTTCCGCTATGATGAGACGCCTGTCCTGCAGGACGTCACGTTCCGAATCGAACGCGGCCGCACGCTCGGTATCGTCGGGCGGACCGGTTCCGGTAAAACGACAATCGTTCGATTGTTGACGCGGGAGTATGACGTCCATGACGGCACGATTAAAATCGGGGGCATCAATATCCGACAGGTGAAAAAGTCACTCCTGCTCGACAAAGTCGCCGTCGTCCCGCAAGACCATTTCTTGTTCAGCGACTCGATTGCAAACAATATCGCGTTCGGAAAACCGGAAGCAAAACTTGACGAGATTATGGAAGTAGCTAAAATCGCCGAAGTGCATGATGACATCATGCGGTTACCAGAAGGTTATGCCACGCTTGTAGGCGAACGGGGCGTGACGCTATCGGGCGGCCAAAAACAACGCATCTCGATTGCACGTGCCCTCATGATCGAGGCAGACGTATTGATTCTAGACGATGCTCTCTCCGCCGTCGATGCGAAGACGGAAGAAGCGATCATCGAGCATTTCCGGGCCGGGAATCCCGATCAATCTCGGTTGATTGTCGCGCACCGACTGTCTGCGGTCGAGCACGCCGACGAGATTCTCGTTCTCGAAGACGGTCGTATCATCCAACGGGGCCGGCATCAGGACTTGATTCGCGAACCGGGATGGTATAAAGATACGTATGATCGTCAACAGCTCGAAGCAATCGTAGAAGGAGGTGGCCACCATGAAGCATGACGTTCAGGAATGGGCGGTCATCAAACGTCTATTGGCATATACGAATCGTTACTCACGCCCACTCAGCCTCGCTTTCGTGTTCTTGTTGCTCGCCACCGGTGCGAAGCTCGCGGGACCATTTTTAATCAAGGTCTTTATTGATGAGTTTGTGACGCCAGGCGTCTATCCGACGAACTGGGTCGTCACACTGCTCGTCGTTTATTTAGTCTTGCATGTGTCGGCGATCATCTTCGACTATTTACAGTCGATTTCATTCCAAAAGATTGCCTTAAAAATCGTTCAAAACATTCGGATGGATATTTTCCGTCACGTCATGGGCATGCGTCTCGCCTATTTCGACCGGACGCCAGCAGGCGTTCTCGTCTCGCGGATTACGAACGACACCGAGGCGGTCAAGGAGCTTTACGTCGGGGTGATGAGCACGTTCGTCCAATCGGCCGTGCAGCTGCTCGGGACATACGTGTTCCTTTATATCCTCGAACCGACGCTCGCAACGATGGGGCTTGTGCTCGTGCCATTGTTCTGGCTCATCATCTGGGTGTATCGTCGCTACTCGACGAAGTATTTCGCCCAAGTGCGTGATCTGCTGTCACAATTGAACGGACAGTTGAATGAGTCGATTAACGGGATGGGAATCGTTCAACAGTTCCGTCAAGAAGAGCGGCTTGTCCGCCAATTCGAAGAGACGAACGAGGCCCACCAAGAAGCACGTTATCGGAACTTGAAGCTCGACAGTATGTTATTGCGACCGATCATCGAATTGTTGCTCGCCTTCTCAATTATCGGGCTGCTCGGCTATTACGGCGTCTTGTCAACGACCGAGCAAGTACAAGTCGGGGTCGTCTACGCCTTTATCAGCTATATCGAACGAATCTTCCGTCCCGTGCTCGATATCATGCAACGCTTGAGCGAATTTCAACAGGCGGTCGTTTCGGCGGACCGAGTCTTCAAAGTCTTGGACACGGATGAACCGGCCCCAGGAAAGAGCTTGGAGGGAACGGCTGAAATTGGCTCCGGAGAAGTACGCTTCGAAAACGTCACGTTCAGCTATGACGGAGAAGTCGACGTATTGAAACACATCTCGTTCGTCGCCAAGCCGGGAGAGACAGTCGCGCTCGTCGGTCATACCGGGAGCGGAAAGAGTTCAATCATCAACTTGTTGACTCGGTTCTATCCGTATCAATCAGGACAAATCACGATCGATGGGCATCCGATTGAGCAGTTCGAGGAAGCCGAACTTCGAGCCAAAGTCGGCCTTGTGCTCCAAGACCCGTTCTTGTTCACAGGGACGATCGAGGACAACTTAAAACTATTTAACCCGACGATTGACTCGGACAAAGTCCGGGAAGCAGCTGAGTTCGTCCAAGCCCATACGTTCGTCGAGAAACTCGAGGCCGGCTACGGGCATACGGTCGGTGAACGGGGGGCGACGTTCTCGAGCGGGGAACGGCAATTGCTCGCGTTCGCCCGGACGGTCGCCCGGGATCCGAAAATCTTGATTTTGGATGAGGCGACGAGTTCGATTGATACCGAGACCGAGGAGCGCGTTCAGCTCGCCCTCGAGCGGATGAGACGTGGTCGGACGACGATTGCCATCGCACACCGGCTCTCGACAATTCAAGATGCCGACTTGATTCTCGTCCTCCATCGAGGTGAAATCGTCGAACGAGGTAATCATCAATCGTTATTGAAACAAGACGGGCTCTACAAAAAGATGTATGAACTTCAATCAGGCCAACGTCTGATGTCATAAATTACAAAAAAAGACGCCAATACCGGCGTCTTTTTTTCCATGAAAAGGCTCTCCACAAATGTGATGCGGAGAGCCGTTCATTTAAAAATTTAGGTGTTCTGAAGCATGTATAGCCAGGACGTGACGTGTGATCAGCTTGTCTAACTCTTGGCTGACGTGAATCACTTCAGGAGACGTCCAACTTTGCTGTGAAGCGATTTCGTACAGTTCATCGCGTTTCTGTTCAATGGCATAATGTAAGTTTTCAGCTGTGATGACCGCCACGGTATTTCCCCCATCGTTATAAAGTCAAAACTGTTTCTTAGGAATATCCAAATCTTAGCATCTAACACTACTGTTTACAAGTTTCATTTCCATTTCAAAGATTACAATTTCACTCAAAAAATCGTTGCAGAAAAAGATTCGAGCATTTTGAAAAGGTTTTCGCTATAATGGGGCTGAAAGGTGGAAGATCGCATGGAAGTTACCCTTTGGCTCGCATTTGGGGCGGGCGTCTTGTCATTTTTGTCTCCGTGCACGCTACCGTTGTATCCAGTCTTTTTATCGTATATTACAGGAGTCTCTGTCTCTGACTTAAAGAGTGAGGGACTGCGGCAGCGCACGGCATGGTTTCATACGTTCTCATTCCTCTTCGGTTTCTCCATCGTCTTTCTCGTGCTTGGTTTGTCGACCTCGTTGATCGCCGACGTATTCATTCAATACAAAGATAGCTTGCGCATGTTCGGTGCCATCCTTATCTTCGTATTCGGTGTCTTCTTGGCAGGTCTCTGGCAACCACGCTTCATGATGCGCGAGAAAAAACTCGCATTAGGAGAGCGCAAGAGCGGCTATTTTGGGACGGCACTCATCGGAATCGGATTCGCAGCAGGGTGGACACCTTGTACCGGACCGATTCTTGCTGGCGTCATCGCCCTCGCGGCGTCGAACCCGAGTCAGGGAATGGGCTATATGTTGGCGTACGTCATCGGCTTTGCCATCCCATTCCTCGTTATGGCCGGTTTTGTCGGCAAAATCAAGTACTTGGCACGCAATAGCGCCAAGGTAGCAAGATTCGGAGGCTATTTGATGATGGCTTTCGGTGTCGTATTATATTTTGATGGAATGAACCGCTTCGCTGCTTGGATGAGCGAATTAGTAGGATTCACCGGATTTTAAAGGGGTTGACCGAATGTCGATATTTTGGGGATCGACCCTCGTCGCACTGATGATGGGCTTGATTGCGAGCTTCGTTCGCGTCAAAGCGTCAGCACGTCCGACGAATGCGAAAAAGATTTTGATTCCGCCGCTGGCGATGTCGACGGGCATGTTACAATTTCTCGTCCCGGCGTTTCGGCTGACTTGGCTCGAGGTCGGAGAGGCGCTGATCGTCGGATTGATTTTCAGCGTGTTCCTCATCAAGACGTCGAATTTCGAGAAACGTGACGGGGAAGTTTATCTATCCCGTTCGAAAGCGTTCTTTATCGTCGTGTTTGTCTTATTGGCCATCCGGACGGTCATGAAGGCGTTTCTCGGGGACGAGGTAAACATATTCGCGACGGGGGGACTGTTCTATTTGATCGCCTGGGGCATGATTGTCCCGTGGCGCATCGCCATGTATCAAAAGTACAAACAAATCGTAGCATCATAAACGGCGTCCCTTGCGAGGGACGCCGTTTTGTCGATTAAGAAGATTTTTTGGTCATGGCTGCTTCGGTCTCGGCATCGATTCCGGTGTTGGCCTTGACGAGAATCCGTTCGAAGTTTCCGGCGACTTCATCTGACTTCGTCACGTACGTCCCGACGATAGCGGCGAGGAAACCGAGCGGGATCGACACGATGCCCGGATTCGTGAGCGGGAACAGAGCCTCACCGATAAAGATGGCGGAACCGTCCGGCGCCCATACGTTCGGGCTGATGGCGACGAGGAAGAGTGACGAGAACAAGCCGACAATCATGCCGAACACGGCTCCTCCGGTGTTGAACCGTCTTCAGTAAATCGTGAACAAGATGACCGGCAAGTTCGCACTGGCGGCCACGGCGAAAGCGAGCGAGACGAGGAAAGCGACGTTCATCGACTGTGCGAAAAACGCGAGTCCCATCGAGACGAGGGCGACAGCGATCGAAGCGATGCGGGCAGCCGTGACTTGTTCTTTCTCAGTCGCTTCCCCCTTACGGACGATATGTCCATAGAAGTCGTGGGCGAATGCCGAGGCGGCCGAAAGGACGAGGCCGGCGACGACGGCAAGGATCGTGGCAAATGCGATTGCCGCGACAAAGGCGAACAACAAGTCGCCGCCGAGCACTTGGGCCAGGAGCGGTGCGGCCATGTTGCCGGCCGGGTTGGCGGCGATAATGGCATCCGAGCCGACGAATGCGGCAGCCCCGAATCCGAGGAAGATTGTCAATATGTAGAACGCACCGATGATCCATGTCGCATAGACGACCGATTGGCGTGCTGTCGGTGCATCTTTGACCGTGAAGAAACGGATAAGGATGTGGGGCAACCCCGCCGTCCCGAGGACGAGTGCCAAGTTGAGCGAGATCGTGTCGAGCGGGAGCTTGAACTTGTTGCCTGGGTTCAAGAAACTGTCGCCGAGCGGCGTCGCCTTGCTCACTTCGGAGAACATGGTGAAGACAGAGAAGTCAAAGCGAGCGAACACGAGAAACGAGATGATGGCGGTCCCGATCATCAATAGCACAGCTTTCGTGATCTGTACCCATGACGTCGCGGTCATCCCTCCGAAGACGACGTACACCGTCATCAAAATCCCGACGACGACGACACTCGTCGTGTATGGGATGCCGAGCAATAACTCGATGAGCGCGCCGGCCCCGACGAGTTGGGCGATCATATAGAAAATCGAGATGACGATGGCGTTCATGGCGGCGACACCGCGCACGCGCGGTTTGTTGAATCGAGCCGCAATCATATCGGCCATCGTATACTTGCCAAGGTTACGGAGCGGCTCGGCCACGAGGTAGAGCACGACGAGATAAGCCACTAAGAAGCCGATTGAATAGAAGAAACCGTCAAATCCGGCGAGAGCAATCATCCCGGCGATCCCGAGGAAAGAAGCCGCCGACATATAGTCCCCGGCGATGGCGAGCCCATTTTGGAAACCGGTCAACCCTCCATCGGCCGTATAAAAGTCGCTCGCGGTCTTCGTTTTACGAGCGGCGAAGAACGTGATGACGAGCGTGAGCCCGACAATCGCGAGGAATAATAAAATAGCGGTCCAGTTCATCGGTCGTCCTCCTCTTGTTTGATGGCGGTGACGAGTTCGTCAAACCGACGGGCCCGGCGGCTGTACATCACACAGAACATCCAGGTCATAAAGAATTGGGCGAAGGCGAGCACCCAGGCCCATGTGATGTCTCCGGCGACCGGGATATTCAAAAAGGTGAAGTAACTTGTCGAGATTGGCAACGTGAAGTAGAAGATAAGGGAGAAGATGATGGATGGAACAATGAACCGATTCTTTTCTCGCATCAGTTTGTGAAACGTCTGGCTCTCGACAATCGCTTCGGCGGAGCGGGTACTGTCGGTTTGCGTAACTTGTGTGACATCATGCATATAAAAACCTCCTTCGGCATCAAGATACGTACATTATAGAAATGTAAATAAAGGAAAAGCTATCCATTTTTTATTGCGGAAAACGAAATTGTTATACTAAGATTGGTCATACCACTTTAATGTAAGCGTTTCCAATATTGTCTATATTATGAACATTATCTTTAGATAGTTATCACTCGTGAAAAGGGTACTTTTGACCTATTAGTCGTATGGCACAATTTCGTAAGCAGGAAACATAATCAGTCGGCTACGATGAGTCGACATCAAGAGTGAACAAAAAGACGCCAGGCACATGTCCTGACGTCTCGTCTCATTGTTGGAAGTAATGTTGATACACTTTCCAGTCGATTTGCTCTTCTTCTAGTGCCTTCTTTAAGAACTTATGATCCCGTTTTGGTGTTGCGGCGATATAGCCTTTGACGACGAGCTCGGTTGTCATTTCACGGGCCCGGGTCTCGAGGGCGAATTGTCCGATCTTACCGGCGATCTTGCGGATGGCGACGTCGCGGAACAGCTCTGGTACCGGCGTGACGAGGCGGTCGAGCAACGTTCGCGTCTCCGGCGTCCATAAGTGGCGCGTCTTGTCGATGTAGTCATCCTCGATGTCGAGTAGTGAGCGTCCATCTTCTTTTGGCATTCGTTTCAAAAATTTACGGAACATAAAGTAACCGCCGATCGACATTAACCCGATCATCACGAATCCCCAGAAGACAATGAAATACATCATTAAGTTTTCTGGCATCGTTTTTCCCCCGTTCTGTCATTTCACGATCATTCAAGCTAAGTATACAAAAAAGGGGCGCGATACAAAAGCTACAGCTATTCATTCCCTACTATAAAGATGGACGAAACGGGCCGGTTTCGTTAGAATAGATAGCGTTGCAGTGAGCAAGACATCGTATAAATCGTATTGTCCAGAAAGGAAAGAGCCATACATGAATCAATTAAAACAAGAAGTTGAGAAGCGTCGTATTTTCGGCATCATCTCGCACCCAGATGCCGGTAAGACGACGCTGACGGAGAAGTTGCTCCTTCACGGGGGTGCCATCCGTGAGGCGGGGACGGTCAAAGCCCGCAAAAATTCCAAGCATGCCAAGTCGGACTGGATGGAAATCGAGAAACAACGTGGGATCTCGGTCACCTCGTCGGTCATGCAGTTCGTCTATCAAGATAAGGTCGTCTCAATTATGGACACGCCCGGACACAACGATTTCGGGGAAGACACGTATCGTGTGTTGACGTCGGTCGATAGTGCCGTCATGGTCATCGATGCGGCCAAAGGGATTGAGACGCAGACGAAGAAATTATTCCAAGTCTGTCGGATGCGGGGAATTCCAATCTTCACGTTCATGAACAAATTGGACCGCCAAGCGAGAGACCCACTTGAACTCATGGAAGAGCTCGAAGAAGTGCTCGGCATGCCTTCGGTCGCCGTCACGTGGCCGATCGGGAGCGGGATGCAGTTCGAAGGCGTGTACGACCGTCTGAAGAACGAAGTTCACTTGTTCCGCGGTGAAAAATCGACGCTCACGTTAAACGAGGACGGCGTCAATGACCCGATTCTCGCCGACTATTTGACGGAAGAGAACTTGACGAACCTTCGAGACGAAATCGATCTTCTCGACGGTGCCGGCAATGAAATCGAAGTCGATGCGATTCAGCACGGGAAATTGACTCCGGTCTTTTTCGGGACGGCCCTCGTCGACTTCGGTGTGACATCGTTCTTGAACCACTATCTCGCCATGTCACCGGCCCCTGAGGCCCGTAAGTCAAATGTCGGTCCAATCGACCCGACGTCAGAAGAGTTCAGCGGCTTCGTCTTCAAGATTCAAGCGAACATGAACCCGGCCCACCGTGACCGCATCGCCTTCGTCCGCATCTGTTCGGGCGTGTTCGAGCGCGGCATGGACGTCACACTCACGCGGACAGGGAAGAAAATTAAATTGAGTCAATCGACGCAGCTCATGGCCAACGACCGCGAAACGGTCGATCAGGCGTTCGCTGGAGACGTGATCGGGATTTACGATTCGGGGACGTACCAAATCGGCGATACAATCACGACGTCGAAACAGAAAATCGCGTTCGAGGCGTTGCCGACGTTCCCGCCTGAACTGTTCATGCGCGTCTCGCCAATCAACTCGCTCAAGTCGAAACATTTCCACAAAGGTGTGGAGCAGCTCGCCCAAGAGGGAGCGATTCAAGTGTATCGCAACGAATATAACGAGATTTATCTCGGTGCGGTCGGTCAACTCCAATTCGAAGTGTTCGAGTATCGCTTGAACAACGAATACGGCGTCGACATCCGTATGGAGCCAGTCTCGTACAGCGTTGCGCGTTGGGTGAAGGACAAGGAGTTGAAGGCGCTCAAGCCGTTCCAGGACTCACGCAACATGCTCGTGACGGATCGTTGGGAGCGTCCCGTGTTCTTGTTCGCCAACGAGTTCACATTCGATCGCTTCAAAGAACGGTATGAAGATGAGCTCACGCTCGTCGACGCCCTCGACGTCAACGTCGAGATTGGCGCAGAATAATGATTAAAGACGGCTCTAGTCCAAGGGCCGTCTTTTCTTGTTTCAGTGAGTCTGACACTATTGATAAGTTTTACTTATGACTAATTTGTGACGGAATGTATTTTACGTCACGCTATAGTTGTATTATGATAAGCATGTGATAAGTAAGCGATTACGGCACGTGCCTAAGTCGCCGCTTTCAAAAAGGGGGATATCGTATGGAACAGACGAACGTATTAGACGCTTTCAAATCTCGGACGCAGTTCGAGGTCAATGGACAAGCGTACGATTATTACCGGCTTAAAAAGCTTGAAGAAGAAGGGGTGACGGAACTTAGTCGACTTCCGTACTCGATTCGTGTCTTGCTCGAATCGGTGCTTCGCCAACAGGATGGCCGCGCCATCACGAAAGAACACGTCGAAAACTTGGCTAAATGGGGTACTGCCGAAGTTTCGAAAGACATCGATGTTCCGTTTAAACCGGCTCGCGTCGTTCTTCAGGACTTTACAGGGGTTCCGACGGTCGTTGACCTCGCTTCGCTTCGTAAAGCAATGAGCGATCTCGGGGGAGACCCGAACAAAATCAACCCAGAAATCCCGGTCGACCTCGTCGTCGATCACTCGGTCCAAGTCGATGCGTACGGATTTGCCGGCGCACTCATGAAAAACATGGACATCGAGTTCGAGCGCAACGAAGAGCGTTACAAGTTCTTGCGTTGGGCGCAAACAGCGTTCGATAACTATCGTGCCGTACCGCCTGCGACAGGGATTGTTCACCAGGTCAACTTGGAGTACTTGGCTTCGGTCGTCCTCGAGAAGAACGATGATGAAGGCAATGTCGCGTATCCAGATTCACTCGTCGGGACAGACTCGCACACGACGATGATCAACGGTCTCGGCGTCCTCGGTTGGGGTGTCGGTGGAATCGAAGCCGAGGCGAGCATGCTCGGACAACCGTCTTACTTCCCGGTACCAGACGTCGTCGGCGTCAAAATCGTCGGTGAAGTCAACCCGGGTGTCACAGCGACTGACGTCGCGCTCGTCGTCACCGAGATGCTCCGTAACGAGAAAGTCGTCGGCAAGTTCGTCGAGTTCTTCGGACCGTCGCTTCACACGATGCCGCTCTCGGACCGGGCGACAATCGCCAACATGGCACCTGAATATGGTGCGACATGTGGCTTCTTCCCAGTCGATACAGAGACGCTCAACTACATGCGCACGACAGGTCGCCCAGAAGAATTGATCGACCTCGTCGAAGCCTACTCGAAAGCGAACGACTTGTTCTATACGCCAGACCAGGCCGACCCGTCGTTCACGAAAACGCTCACGCTCGACTTGTCGAAAGTAGAGCCGTCGCTCGCTGGACCTAAACGTCCACAAGATCGCATCAACTTGTCAGACCTTCAGTCGGCATTCGTCGACAGCGTGACGGCGCCAGCCGGACACAGCGGCTTCGGTCTTGAAAAAGCTGAGCTTGAAAAGACGGCAGCTGTCAACTACACGGACGGCGCTGTCGACATGCGCACGGGTGACGTGGCGATTGCAGCCATCACGAGCTGTACGAACACATCGAACCCATACGTCATGGTCGGCGCAGGTCTCGTCGCGAAGAAAGCCGTCGAACGCGGGCTCACCGTTCCTAAATTCGTGAAGACGTCGCTCGCTCCGGGCTCGAAAGTCGTTACCGACTACCTCGACAAAGCCGGTCTCACGCCATACCTTGACCAACTCGGTTTCAACACCGTCGGTTACGGCTGTACGACATGTATCGGCAACTCGGGTCCACTCGACCGCGAAGTCGAAGAAGCGATCACATCGAACGATTTGCTCGTCTCGTCGGTCCTCTCGGGGAACCGTAACTTCGAAGGCCGCGTCCACCCACTCGTAAAAGCGAACTTCTTGGCGTCACCGCCACTCGTCGTCGCATACGCACTCGCTGGGTCGGTCAACTTCGATATCATGAACGAGTCGTTCGGAACGGACAAAGATGGCAATGAAGTCTTCTTCAAAGACATCTGGCCATCGAACGATGAAATCAAGATGGTCGTACAAGACGTCGTCTCACCGGAAGCGTTCCGCAAAGAGTACGATACGGTCTTCACGGGCAATGAACGTTGGAACGCGCTTGACGTCCCAGAAGGCAACTTGTATGACTTCTCAGACGACTCGACGTACATCCAAAACCCACCGTTCTTCGAAAACCTCGAGCCAGAGGCTGGAGAAGTTCACGCATTGAACGGCCTTCGTGTCATCGGGAAGTTTGCCGATTCGGTCACGACCGATCACATCTCACCAGCTGGAGCATTCTCGAAAACGACACCAGCCGGCCAATACCTTCAATCGAAAGGTGTCGCACCGCTCGACTTTAACTCGTATGGTTCACGCCGCGGAAATCACGAAGTCATGATGCGCGGTACGTTCGCGAATATCCGTATCCGTAACCAAGTCGCACCAGGCACTGAAGGCGGCTTTACAACGTACTGGCCGACGGGCGAAATCATGCCGATGTACGATGCGGCCATGAAGTACAAAGAGCAAGGCACAGGCCTTGTCGTCTTCGCTGGAAACGACTACGGTATGGGCTCGTCACGTGACTGGGCAGCCAAAGGAACGAACTTGCTCGGAATTCGTGCCGTCATCGCGCAGAGCTTCGAACGGATTCACCGCTCGAACCTCGTCATGATGGGTGTCTTGCCACTTCAGTTCATGGACGGGGAGTCGGCCGACTCTCTCGGACTCACAGGCGAAGAAGCGATCGACATCCAAGTCGACGAGTCAGTCCGCCCACGTGATATCCTGAACGTCAAAGCAACACATGAGAACGGCACAGTGACCGAGTTCAAAGTCGTCGCTCGCTTCGATTCTGAAGTCGAAATCGATTACTACCGTCACGGCGGCATCTTGCAGATGGTTCTCCGCAACAAATTGAAATAAGCAACGTAAAACCTTCCTTTGCAAAAAAGGAAGGTTTTTTTTTGTGAATATGCGAATAAAAGGTGAGAGGATGACTCATATCGGGAAGAGAATGGTGAGAGGGGGGAGTGTATGGAACGACAGACGAAATCAGGTAAAAACTGGTGGCAACGAATGACGCAAAAAGAGGAAGTGGCGGAGGAAGAGTTCGACCTCACGCTTCCGCAGCTGCGCGAAGCCATCCATGAATATGAACAGACGTTACCGAAAGGCCTCAATCGTACGGTCTTGCTCGACGAGACGCAAGAAATCGATTTGGCTCGACTGAAAAAACACTTGCCCGGTAAACCGAGACAGCGGTTCTATATGTCAAAAGAAACGTTTCATATCGTCCCTGAGGACGAACGGGAATTGGTCTATGAGATGGATCAAGTGCAACGGGCGCTCGATTTATACTTTGAACAAGAAAAAAAAATACCGTTTCGAAAATTTCAACAGACACTGCAATTGGATTTGACTCGATTACGTGAAGGCGGCTACTTGAAAGTACTGCCGAAACGGCCCTATTACGTCGTTGACGAGACGTTAATCGTGTCCTTGGAACCGAAACCGCCAGAGTGACGACATGCCATCGTCACTTTTTTTGACATGGTCGTCCGAGCACGTCGCGGGGTTGAGTCTGGTTTACAAACTATGTTACGGTGGAAAACGTATATGAAAATAAGAAAATTGAATAGGAGTGAGATTATGGAAAGGAAAAGCAAAGTAACGACCGTTTTTCTCGTTTCAGCCATCATTACGGTCTTATTCACGATCTGGGGTGTCATCCCAGAGAGTATCCTCGGTAACGCCAGTCTCTTAAATGTGACGACGAAACTGCAAGGCTGGCTCTCGAACGGCTTTGGCTGGTTTTATTTACTCAGTGCGACCGGAATTCTACTTGTCGCCATCTTTTTAATCTTCTCGAGGTTCGGGTCAATTCGACTCGGGAAAGACACGGATCGTCCGGAATTCGGGTATCTGTCATGGTTCGCCATGTTGTTCAGTGCCGGGATGGGGATCGGACTCGTCTTCTGGGGGGCAGCCGAACCGCTTTCACATTTTCACGCGCCGCCATTCGATTCGGGCACACCTGAGGGCGATGCCCGTACGGCGATGCAATATTCGTTTTTCCACTGGGGCTTGCACCCATGGGCGATTTACGCGATGATCGCGCTCGCCATCGCTTACTCAACGTTCCGGAAAGGGCGTCCGGCGACGATCGGGGAGACCATCGGCTCACTCGTCAAAGACCGCTACGAAATACCGGTCAAACGGACGGTCGATGTGTTGGCCATCATCGCGACCGCGTTCGGTGTGGCGACTTCGCTCGGCTTCGGGGCCCAGCAAATTGCCGGCGGGATTCACTTCTTGATTCCGAACGTACCGAACGCGTTCTCGACCCAATTGATTATCATTGCCGTCGTGACGGTACTCTATATGATCAGTGCCTCGACGGGGCTTGAGAAAGGGATTCGTATCTTAAGTAATACGAACATCTTTCTCGCCATCGTCCTCTTGATCGCAACGCTCATGGTCGGACCGAGTGCATTCATCCTCGATCTGTTCACGCAGACGATCGGGACATATTTGCAACAGTTACCGTCGATGAGTTTCCGGACGGCCGCGTTTGAGCCGGTGGAACGCGAATGGATCAACGGATGGACGATTTTCTATTGGGCTTGGTGGATTTCATGGTCCCCGTTCGTCGGGACGTTCATCGCTCGTGTCTCAAAAGGACGTACGATTCGTGAATTCATTATCGGCATCTTGCTCGTGCCGACCTCGTTCGGTCTACTCTGGTTCTCCGTCTTTGGCGGTGCGGCCATCTGGGCTGATTTGAACGGTGGGGCAAACTTGATTGCAACGGTCAACGAAATCGGCACGGAAGTCGGTCTGTTCGCCTTGTTCGAGACGTTTGGTGGCTTTGGCACGATCCTTAGTGTCGTCGCCATTTTCTTAGTCTCTGTCTTCTTCATCACGTCAGCGGACTCGGCGACATACGTGCTCGGCATGTTGTCGACGAACGGAAAACTTGTGCCGCCGATGCGGATCAAGCTCATCTGGGGTCTCATTCAGTCATCGATTGCCGCCGTGCTCTTATACGTCGGTGGACTCGGAGCGCTACAAGCGGTCGCCATCCTGGTCGCTTTCCCGTTCATCTTCGTATTAATTTTGATGATTGTCGCCTTGTTCAAAGATTTGTCTGATGAACCGGACGAACGGGACAAGTATATTGAAGCGTATAAGCAGGAAGAAGAAGATAAGCTCGGATAAAAGGAAAGGGTCTCGGTCGAGGCCCTTTTTTGGTTGTAAATGTTTTGCAGGACCCTCTCGCTAGTGTAGGATAGTAAGTGAAGAAGATTGGGAGGGCATTCTATGAAACAACATGTTAAAAAGCGATTGAGTTGGGTGATTTTTGCGGGAATCCTCATTGTCGGCGCCCTGCTCGCCTATAACTTTTACTCGATCATGAACTTGAATGACGACGAGGGCCGCGTCAACCGGGCCGAACCGTTCTATACATCCGTCATAATCGGATATGAAGAGAAAAAATTGCCGGAAAACGGCGAGACGTTGGAAGTTCGCGAATATGAAGTGACATACGATGATGACGGTCACTTCGTGTCTGAGGTCGTGGAGGGCCCTAACGTTGGTGCCCGGGCCGAGTGGGACGGAACCGTTTATCGTGAGTTCAACCCGGACGGCGAGGAGACGAATAGTCAAGAGACGAGCTCCGGCGCCGTGGCTCCGCACCCATTCTTGTCGCGGGCGACGAATGAACAGATTCGTAAATGGCTCGACGATGGGACGCTCGGTTCGAGCGAAGGTGACGTCGATATTATCGGACGGACCGCGCAAGCGTTCGTCAAGAAAGAGTCACCTGAAGCTGTCCCGGCAGAATGGGTCGAAAAGTACCCATCGATATTCAGTGAAGACGACAATGAAGAAGCGGTCACGTATTACGTCGACGCGAACGAGCGAATCTTGCTCGCTGCCGAATCACGAAACAACGGGAAGTTGTTCCATTCGATTCGGATGACTTCTTTTGAATCACGATAATCCGGCGAGGAGCAGACTAAAACGTCGGCTCCTTTGTCGTCTAAAAAGGAGAATACTATGAAACAGATCACCTTGGATCAAGTGCAATCGGACTTGACGGCCTGGGAAGCGGGTGGACGCATCGAGGAAGCGGCGCTATTGTCTTACGCCCATTGGTCGCGCGCGACCGGTCACCGTCAAGAGTTGATTCGCACCTTGACGCTCCTCGCAACGAGACGGTTCGAAGCGCGCCAGACTATCGACCCGTTATTACATCGTTGGGTCAAGGAATTGGAGTCGCTCAACGCATTACCGCCAGCTCTCCGCGTCAGTCAATTATACGAAGTGTTGCGACGTCATAAACAACATTTGCACGTCGAATGGCCGAAATTACGTGAGGCGGATTACGCGTCGATGAAAGTCCAAATTTTAACCGAATACGAAGCGAAGACGTCGGAACTGCTCGAGCAACTTGAACAGCTTCACGACGAGATTGACCGTGCCAAATCCGACCTTCGGGACTCGGAATTCAAAGGACAGCTCGAGCGGTTATTCCTTGTCGTCATCGAGGCGATGCAAGAAGTGGCCGCACTCGAAGATGACACGGCCTCGCTCTTGGCATCGATGCAAGGCAATTACTTCAGCCGTGAGGCGTTCCACCGTTTCGGTGAGCGGGTCGGGCTCGTCAAACAGCGACTGGCCACGATCGTCGAACATTTGCCGGAACAGACGGAACAAGTTCGGTCGAGCGCGATTGAATCACTCGAGGCGATGATCGGGCTCACGGACGTGAAGCAACGTGTCAAAGCGTGGTACCGCTTCCTCTTGTTTCAAAAAGAACGGGAGAAGGCAGGCTTCTCGTCCAAACACCAACCTTCGCTCCATCTCGTGTTCACGGGAAACCCAGGCACCGGTAAGACGACGCTCGCGCGCCTCATGGCCGAGATTTATTTTGAGCTCGGTTTGCTCGCTCGTCCCGACGTCGTCGAGGCGGATCGGTCGAGTCTCGTCGGCGCGTTCGTCGGACAGACGGAAGAGCAAGTCATGAACAAAGTGAAAGAAGCCGAGGGCGGAGTCCTGTTCATCGACGAGGCGTACGCGCTTAAACGTCAGGATGCGAGCGGGAGTGACTATGGACAGGCAGCCATCGATACGCTCGTCGCCGCGATGACGAGTGGTGAGTACGCTGGGAAATTCGTTGTCATCCTCGCCGGTTATCCGGAAGAGATGCGTCACTTTCTATTGGCCAATCCGGGACTACGTTCGCGTTTCCCGGAATCGAACCATTACGAGTTGCCGAACTACAGTGATGACGAGCTCGTCGCCATCGGCGAGAAAGTGGCAGCGGAGAACAATTACGTCCTGACGGTCGAGGCGAAGCGCGCCTTGATTGCGCGGATTGACCGGGAACGGGTCGACGCCACGTTCGGGAACGCGCGCACGGTGCATAACATTTTACTCGACGCCATGTTCAAAAAAGGATCTCGCTTCGGTGCCGATGCCCCGCTCGACGAGATGGCCTTGTTGACGGAAATCGATTTTGAGATGGATGCGACCGAGGACACGTCAGCCCCGACGCTCGACGACTTGGTCGGGATGGAAGAGGCGAAACGGCAACTGCGTGAAATCGAGGCGCTCGTCACGATTCAAAAACGGCGCCGCGAACTTGGATTGAAGACGGCACCTGTCCAACTTCATGCTGCACTCGTCGGCAACAGCGGGACAGGGAAGACGACGTTCGCCCACCTTTATGCCCAATTGCTGAAGAAGACCGGTTACTTGAAACGCGGACACTTGAAAGTCGTCAGCCGGGCCGATCTTGTCAGTGGTTATGTCGGTCAGACGGCACAGAAGACGAAGGCTGCCATCCGCGATGCGCTCGGCGGTGTGTTGTTGATTGACGAGGCTTATAGTTTGAACGGCGGACCGAACGATTACGGTCGTGAAGCAATCGATACGCTCGTCGACGAGATGCCGAAGCACGGGGACAACCTCGTCGTCGTCATGGCGGGATACGAGGCGCCGATGCGGCGATTGATCGAGTCCAATCCTGGACTGAGTAGTCGGATTAAGCGAACCATCCAGTTCGAGGATTATTCGACCGACCAACTCGTCGAGATTGCTAAGACGTATGCCGCGAAATTTGGCTATACGTATGACGATACGGTGGAGCAAGCGCTTAAAGAGCGACTGTCTGGTATCGACCGGCCGAACGCGCGGACGGCACTGTCGTTGATTGATGAAGCCATCGCGAGACAGTCATACCGTTTGATTGAAAGACAGGCTGAAACTGACGACTTGAATCAGATTTTAGTAGTAGATATTAAGACCAAGTTATAATATAATGACCTTGAAAGCGAGGACGATTTAATGCATACGATTCAGATTCCGGTCCGCTACCAAGAGACCGACATGATGGGCATCGTCTATCATGCGAACTATTTAGTGTATCTCGAAATCGCTCGTACTGAATTATTGCGCGAGCTCGGGGTCGAATATAAAGACATGGAACAGGCGGGCTTCGTCTCTCCGGTGACGAACGTCTCGGTCGACTATAAGAAGAGCGTCACGTTCGGCGATACGGTCCACGTCCGGGTATGGGTCGACAGCTATTCCAAGATTCGGACCGTCTATGGCTATGAGTTGACCGATCAAGACGGAAATCTCGTCGGTTCGGCGAAGACGACCCACGTCGTCGTCAAACAGGGCGACTTCAAGCCGGTCCGTCTCGACCGCGAGTTTCCAGAGTGGCATGACATGTATATGCGTGTCATGAGTCCCGTCACATAACAGTGGTTCTTTTGTACCGTCAGTATGGTATCATATCTTGACGGTATTTTTTGTACAAAGAAAGGGGAAGATCGCATGCGAAAACCATCTCTGTTGATGGTATGCTGCGCCTTGACGCTCACGTTGGTGGGCTGTAACACGAGCAACCAAAACGAAACGGAAGAAGCCGATAACAAACCGGCTGAAACCGAACAACAAACAGAAACTCCGGCCGCTGCGTCGACGGATACAGAAGACGAAGTGGTTGAAGAAGCTCCGGCGACTGAAGCCGAGCCCCCTGCAGAAGACGAGCCTGCGGAAGAACCGGCAGCAGACGAACCTGAGGCCGAAGAAGCACCTGTTGTGGAAGCACCGCCTGTAGAAGAACCGGCTCAAACGCCGAGCCAGCCGCTTGAACAAAACGGGATGGCGAACGTGAAACTCGATACGCTTATCCTCGTCAATAAAAAAATCGCCTTGCCGGCCGGTTACAAACCGAACGACCTCGTGACGGCGAACATCGACTTTGTCGACACGGCGTCCGGGGAGCGGAGGATGCTCCGTAAAGAAGCGGCACAGGCAATCGAAAAATTGATGACCGGTGCGAAAACGGCCGGAATCGATTTGAAAGGGACGAGCGCGTTCCGTTCATACGACTATCAAGTGCAATTGTTCAACGCCTATGTCGCCAAAGACGGAAAAGAACAAGCGATGAAGTATTCGGCACCGCCGGGTCATTCAGAACATCAGACGGGACTCGCCATAGACGTCTCGAGCGCCTCGGTCGGGTATCAATTGACACAGAGCCTTGAACAGACGAAAGAAGGCAAGTGGTTGGCCGACAATGCCCATACGTATGGGTTCATCGTCCGCTATCAACGCGCCTATGAGGCGGAGACGGGTTATATGTTTGAACCGTGGCACTTACGCTACATCGGGGTGGAGCATGCGACGAACGTTCATAAGACGAACGTCCCGTTTGAACGCTACCTCGAGCAATCCATGAATTAAGGGGAATCGCGATGCCTTATTTGACAGAAATCATCATTATCATCATCAGCTATCTACTCGGTTCAATCCCGTTCGCCCTCCTCGTCGGTAAGCTCGGCTATAAAGTCGATGTCCGCGAGCACGGGAGCGGGAACTTGGGCACGACGAACACGTTTCGCGTGCTTGGGAAGAAAGCGGGTACGATCGTCCTATTAGGGGATATGGGGAAAGGCTTGGTCGCGGCATTATTGCCGCTTCTATTCGGAAGCGAAATGAGTCTGCTCCTCGCTGGGATTCCGGCCATCATCGGCCACTCTTACCCTATCTTCGCCAAATTTAAGGGCGGAAAATCGGTGGCGACGAGCGCGGGTATCCTGCTTGCTGCGTTCCCATGGTTTTTCGTCGTCGTCGTCGGCACGTTCATCGTGACGTTGCTAATTTCAAAGATGGTGTCGCTCTCATCGATAGCAGCTTCTGTTGTTGGCATCGTGACCGTCGTCGCCTATGGCATCATCGCCAAAGACTGGTTGCCGCTCATCGTCATTGTCCCGCTCGCCTTGTTCATCATCATCAAGCACCGCTCGAACTGGCAACGAATCCGTGCGGGCACAGAGCCTAAAGTGCCGCTGTTTCAAAAGCGAAAGTAACAATCGATGACCATCCTGCTCGATATACAGAGAAGGGATGGTCGTTTTTTCATTAAATAACGAGAAGGTGAAACTTCAACCATTTTGATGAGGCTGTCTTTTTGTGGATTTCCGTTGATTTTTGCCGAAAAGTTCGAAAAAACTGTTGGATTTGCCCGTTCTTTACTTTCTGTTTACGTTAAATTTACATCCGTTCGCTACACTGAAAAAGGAAGCGATATTTGCGGAGGAGGCAGGGAAGTGTCTTTAATTGGAGAAGAACGTAAACAAAAGATTGTTGAATGGATTGAACGGGAAGGCAAAGTGAAGACGAGCGAGTTGATTGAACGGTTGAACGTCTCGGGGGAGTCAATTCGCCGCTACTTAGAAGAGCTTGAGAAAGAGCATCGAATCAAGCGGGTGTATGGCGGGGCGGTGCTCCATCAGAGCGTCTCATTCCAACCGATGATGATCTCGAACATGGACGGGATTCGTCGCATCGCCTATACGGCGTTTCAGCTCGTCGAGGATGATATGTTGCTGTATATCGGACACGGCGTCGCCCCAGAGCAAGTTGCGGCCAGACTTCGTGGACGAAATTTGACCGTCGTCACTCCGTCGCTCATGGTCGCCAAGGCGCTCTTTGAACAACGGGCCAAGGGCGTGTTTACTGGCGATATCCAATTACTCGGTGGGACGATTGATCCGAAACATCTCGTCACCGTCGGCGAGCACGTCCTGCAGCAACTGAAGGCGTACGTGTTCGATATGGCCATCCTGTCTGTCGAGGGCGTCGATGCCTCGCTCGGCTTGACGTGTGATGCCCATGGTCTCTCGACCGTGACGCAGGCGGTCATCGATCAATCGCGTCAATGTTACTTGCTCGCCGACCACACCCAGTTCAATCAACAAAAACGCTATCGGGTCTCCGACTTTTCAAAGGTGACGACCATCATCTCTGATTTTCCGGAACCGACGGATTGGAAGCGCGCCCTGGCGGAGCATGAGGTCGAGTGGCGCTTCGCACCATAACGAGGAGGGATTTCATGATTGAAGTGATTGTGACGACGTTGACCGAAGCCAAGACGGCTGAACGGTTCGGGGCGGACCGGCTCGAATTGATTGCCGATCTGCCGGCCGGCGGGACGACACCGAGTTTCGGGACGATTCGTAACGTGCTCGAACAGGCTACCATTCCTGTGCACGTCATGATTCGGCCCCATGCGGACTCGTTCGTCTATGACGAGGAAGATGAAGAGACGATTTTGGCTGATATCGGTCTTTGCCGTGAACTCGGGGCCGATGGCATCGTCTTCGGAGCCTTGACGAGCGAAGGGCGTATCGATGAGGCGCTGCTCGGAGAAGTGATTAAACATAAAGGCGAGATGGTGCTCACGTTCCATCGGGCCATCGATGACGCGGCCGACTTGATGGACGCAATCACGGTGCTAAACGACTTCCCAGAAGTTGACCACGTCTTGACGTCCGGAGGACAAGCGACGGCACTAGAAGGCATAGACCGATTAAGTGCGATGCATGAGGTGGCGGAGATGAACGTCCTCCCGGGTGCCGGCATCACGGCCGATAATGTGGCGCAACTGATCGACCGGCTAGGCGTTGATTTCGTCCATGTCGGAAGCGGGGTACGGACCGAGGGCCGCTTGGATGAGCACAAGTTCAAGGCAATCAAACAACAGATGGCACGCTAAAAAAAGTCGGCTGACTGTTTTTTTGCTATAATGAAGAAAACGATACTGTAGGTGAAGTCATGCAATCATCAGTCTATAAACAATTTGCTCTTCGGATGTTGTCCGGCAACTGGGGCATCTCGCTGCTTGCGGTCGTGGCGACGATGCTCGTTCAGGCGGTCATCACGACGCAGCTCGATTTGGAATCGACCGACCCGAGCGTCCTGTTCGTGTCAATCTGTCTGCTGTACGGTGCGACCGTCTTGCTCGCCCCGCTCGAACTGGGACGCAACTGGGTGTTCCTCGATATCGCCAAAGCCGAGAAGCCATCGTTCGGGCTCTTGTTCGATGCGTTCGGTTCGCTCAAAGATTACGTTCGGTCCGTCACGTATTATGCCGTCTTTTATCTCGGGTTGAACGTGCTCATGCTGTTCTTGATTGTCCCTGGTGTCTGGTTCTATTTGACGTATCGCATGGTCCCGTTCGTGTTACGGGACCGACCGGAACTGTCTGCGTTTCAAGCGATGCGGGAAAGCCGGCGTCTCATGCGCGGCCATAAACGGACGATGTTGCGCTTGTATGCGAGTTTCATCGGCTGGTACGTCCTCGTCATGTTCACGGGCGGATTGGCCTATATCTTCGTACAGCCTTATATCAGTACGGCGCTCGCCGGGTTATATGTTGAAATCAAGGCAGCGACAGATGCAAACGAACAACCGGTCGGCTCATGAGCCGACCGGTTGTTTTTATGTTCCGTGCCGATCCGACTTTTGTGGGTCAGGAGCGTCACGAAACTCAGATTTCTCTTCTTTTGAGGCATGTTCGTGCCATTTCTTCGCTTGTTCCGTGGCGATTGGAATCGCCTTTTGATCGGAGTAACCTTGGGCGAGCAAGGCGTTGGCGATATCGATGGCTTTCTTTTTGACGAGCGGGTCGAAGTTTTTCAGTGATTCCGGATAGTCTTTCATATTCCATGGCATCTGTAATCGCTCCCTTCTGTACTACTAATTCCACGAGCGGGACGATTCAAACGTCCTGATGCATGTAGTATTCGATGAGCGCCTGCGTCCCGTTCTCGCCGTAGCCGTTCTCTTCGAGGATGGAGTACAGTTTATACGCCAACTCGAGGCTCGGCAGTTTGATGTTCAACTGTTCGGCGCTCTCGAGGGCGAGTTTCATGTCCTTCAGGAAATGCTTGATGAAGAAACCAGGAGCATAGTCCTCGACAATCATCCGGGGAACAAGGTTCTCGAGCGTCCAGCTGCCCGCGGCACCGCCCCGAATCGTCTGGCGCAATTGATCGGGATTGAGCCCGGCCCGTTTCGTGAAGGCGAGCATTTCGGCGTTGCCCATCATGATGCCGGCGATTGCGATCTGATTGGCGAGTTTCCCATATTGGCCGCTTCCGGCATACCCCATCCGTTCAATCGATTGGCCCATCGCCTCGAACAGCGGTCGCGCCTTCGTGAAGGCGTATTCGCCGCCGCCGACGAGAATCGACAACGTGCCGTTCTTGGCACCGACGTCACCGCCCGTGACCGGTGCGTCGAGCGGGAGCAAGCTGCGATCGATTGCGGCATCAGCGATCCGTTCGGCCAGGAGTGGCGAAGACGTCGTCATATCAATGACGAGCGTTCCTGGCTCAGCCGATTGCAAAATCATACCGTCCCCGAAATAAAGACTCTCGACGTCAGACGGATAGCCGACGATGGTGATGACGGCATCGGCGTTTTGACAGACGGCTTCGACCGAATCACACCAACGGACACCTTCCGCAAATAAATCAGCCGCTTTCTCTTTCGTCCGCGTATACGCTTGGACTTCGAATCCCGCCTTCATTAAGTTTCTGACCATCGATTGACCCATCACACCGAGTCCGATAAATCCGACTGTCTTCATAGTTGATTGCCTCCTAAAAGTTGTTGTTTCACGAGTCGTTCATAGAGCACGTTTTCCCGAAGCAACTCTTGATGTGTCCCGAGCCCGCTGATGCCGCCGTCCTCGAGCACGACGATTTGATCGGCATGTTGGACGGTCGAGAGCCGATGGGCGATGACGAGTGTCGTCCGTCCTGTCATGAGCCGGTCGAGCGCTTCTTGGACGACACGCTCGGATTCCGAGTCAAGGCTTGATGTCGCCTCGTCGAGCAATAAGATTTGCGGGTCACGTAACAGCGCCCGGGCGATGGCGAGTCGTTGGCGCTGTCCACCAGATAGCCGGACGCCGCGCTCGCCGATTTCCGTGTCGAGCCCGTCCGGCATCGCCTCGATGAACGACCAGGCGTTGGCCATATCACAGGCGTGACGAATCTCGTCCTCGGTCGCGGTCCGGGTCAAGCCGTATAAGATATTTTGCCGCACCGTCCCGGATAAGACGGGCGAATCTTGGGCGACGTAGCCGATGACTTGCCGCCATTCGTTGCGGCCGTAGGTTGAGATGTCCCGGTCCCCGTAATGGATGTGTCCGCTCGACGGAAGGTAGAACTGCTCGACGAGGGCGAACAGTGTCGTCTTGCCGGCACCGCTGCGTCCGACGATGGCTGTCGTGGCACCGAACGGGACAGTGAGCGTCACGTCGTCAATGACAGGTTGGTCGCCATAGCGGAACGTCAGGCCCTCGAACGAGAGCGATGACTGCCGAATCGTCGACGGCTTATCCGTGTACGGTTCCGGCTCGATGGCGAGCAGTTCCGAGATTCGTTCGGTGGCCCCGCGTGCTTTTTGGAGCCGAGTGATAAACTCCGTCATCGTGATGAGCGGCGTGATGATTTGGAACAAGTACAGCATGAACGCGAGCAACGAACCGGTCGATAAGGCACCGGTCGAGACGCGATAAGCCCCGAAGCCGAGAATGGCGATCAGCATCGCCGTCAACGTGACGTTCAGGAGCGGAATCAAAATCGCTTGAATCCGTCCCTCGCGCACACCGAGGCCGAAGAGACGCTCAATGCGTCGTTTTCCTTCTGCGACCTCGACGGATTCGGTCGCCTGTGATTTGACGAGCCGGATCTCTCCGAGCAGTTCAGCGAAAAACCCGGACAAGTCACCGAGCTCATGTTGCGTCGCCTTGGCGATTTTCCGAAGTTTACGCCCGAGCGGGATGACGATAAGAAGTGTCGTCGGCACGGAGAACAAGATGACGAGCGTCATCTGCCAATCGAGCGTGAACAAGATACCAACGGCGCCGATGACCGAGACGAACGACGTCAAGAGACGGACGCTCTGTTCGGACAAGAGCTGCTGCAACGTCGTCGTGTCGTTATTTAACCGTGAGACGAGATCCCCTGATTTGACGCCGTCATAGAACGGGATTGGGAGGGCGACGAGATGCTCCCATAACGTCGTCCGCAAATTGGCGACGACCCGTTGTCCGACGATATGTAGCCAATAAATCGAAATCGCACTCGAGACGACTTGGATGAGAAACGCCGTCACGAAGATGGCGACGAGGCGGGCGTCGAGCGCGGCCTCGCTCCAATTGTCGACGACGCGTTGCAAGATGAGCGGAATGGCGAGTGAAGCCATCGCTTGAAGCAATGAAATCAATACGGCACCGATAAACAGACCTTTCGGTGGTTGAGCGACACGGAACAAGCGCAGAAAGGCTTGCCATGTAGATGTGGACTCCATGATACGTCCCCCTTTCCTATTAACTTTCGCTGTTTCGAAAACAAGTGTCAAGACGTCGAATCGTACACCGGAATAATGCTAGAATGGAATCAGAGGTGAAGTCGCATGAAATGGATACATACGGCCGATTGGCATTTAGGTAAAATCGTCCACGGCCGCCATATGACAGAAGAACAACAAATCATTTTATTTGAGTCTTTCTTACACATCGTCGACGAGGAGAAGCCTGACGCCATCGTCGTCGCCGGTGATTTATATGATCGGGCCGTGCCGCCCGTTGAGGCCGTCGATCTGCTCGATGAGATGTGGCGCGCGCTCGTCCTCGAGCGGGGCATCCCCGTGCTCGCCATCGCCGGCAATCATGATTCGGCCGAGCGGCTCCAATACAGCTCCAAACTGTTGACGAAAGTCGGTCTCCATATCGTCGGGAAGGTTGACCCAGGCACAGGGCCGATTGTCGTGAACGACATCCCATTTTATTTGATGCCGTTCCTTGAGCCGGCGCGCATCCGTTATGCGTTCGGCGACGAGTCGATTCGGACCCATCATGACGCACTCGCCGCAGTCATTGACTCATACGGGGCGATTGATGCACGCGCGGTCGCCGTCGGCCACAGTTTCGTCGCCGGTGGACTCGAGACCGATTCCGAACGGCAGCTGTCCGTCGGGACGGCAGGGCAAGTCGCCAAAGGACTATACGCGCCGTTCGGCTATACGGCACTCGGACACTTGCATAACCGTGACGCCATCCGCGACGACCGGGTCGCGTACAGCGGCTCGCTCATGAAATATTCGTTCTCCGAGGCGTCCCATATGAAATCGGTCGACGTCATCGAATGGGACGGGACATGGACACGCCGTCGGCGCCCGCTAAAAGCGCGACGAGATTTGCGCATTTTGACCGGGACGCTGAACGAGCTACTCGACCCGTCGTTTTATCAAGATGAGGCCGTCGACGACTATTTGAAAATCGTCTTGACCGATGAACGTGCGTTATTCGACCCGATGGCGAAATTACGGACCGTCTATCCGAATATCTTACACCTCGAACTCGAGTTGTTGCGTCGCCAAGACCAGACGTCCCGCTTCGAACGTGAGAAGCTCGAGCGGCAATCAGTCGAGGATGTATATATGGACTTCTTTAAAGCCGTCCACGGCCGCGATGCCGATGCGACGGTGCAACGCTTCTTAGAAGGGGAGGAATCGATTTGAGACCGGAACAATTAACCATCTCCGCCTTTGGTCCTTACGCCGAGACGGAACAAATCGATTTTACGCAGCTTGAAGGACGATCGATGTTCGTCATCAGCGGCCGGACCGGTGCCGGAAAGACGACCATTTTTGACGCGATGACGTTCGCACTCTATGGCCGGGCCAGCGGGGCGCTCCGGAACGCCAGCGATTTCCGAAGCCAATATGCGGACCCGGAACGGAAGACTGAAATCGACTTCACGTTCACGATTCGCGACGAACGGTATCGGATCGTCCGCCAACCACAACAGCCGCACCCGAAAAACAAGACACCGATTCCGCACGAGGCGGTGCTCTATGAATGGAAAGAAACATGGAAACCGTTGGCGACGAAAGTGAACGACGTCGAGCAGACGATTGAATCGTTGTTGCAGCTGAGCTATGAGCAGTTCAGTCAAATCTTGCTGTTGCCGCAGAACCAGTTCCGTCAGCTCCTCGATTCCGATTCGACGAAGAAGCAACAGATTCTGCAATCAATCTTCAAGACGGAGGCGTACCGCGCCTTTCAGGAGGATTGGATCGAACGTTACGGCAAGTATCGCAAACGAGTCGAATGGGCGGTCGAGACGACGCGTTTAAAACTGTTGGAACTCGAAGATGAGGCCGTCGAGGACATGTCGACCCGCAACTTGCCTGAAATCGTAACGTGGCTCGACGCCCGGGAGGAGCGACTCTTGGCGGTGCGGGACACGCTACAGGCAAAGCGCCGGACTGGTGAGGAACGACTCGAGGCGCTGCGCCGAGAAGTAAATCAAGCGACCGCGCTCGCAGAGTTGATGGAAGAGCGGGACGTGCGCGCAACCGCGCTCCAAGCATTCCGCCAAGCGGCACAAGCACGCGAAGAACGCCAGGCGCTCATCTTGCGACTTGAACAAGTGGCGAGCATCAGCCCGCTCTATCAACGTACCGAAACGGTGCGTCATGATATCGAACGGTTGACCCGTGAACGCGATGTATCCCGTCAACGAGACGAAGGCTACACGAGACAGTTGGAGGAGTTGAAGGCAGAAGCAGAGGCCATCACGACCATGCGCCAGGAGGCAGACCAAGCGACAAGTCGCGTCAATGCGATTGACGAGATGTTGCCCTATGTCGATGAATGGCACCGGGCCACTAGACGTCGGGATGACTTGAAACGCCGGTTGGAGCCGCTCAGTCTGTTCTCAGAAGAAGCGCGTCTCCAGGAGCTCCGAGCGACCGAAGGTGAACTTGCGGCTAAACTGGAACACGCACCGGCCCCAGACCAACTCGTCGAGGCCGAACGACTGTATAGTCAGCTCCAACATCAGGTTCGACTCGAGTCGAAAGTGGCAGAGGTCACGGAACGACTCGGTGCCTGTGAACGCAACGGGAAGGAAGTCCAACGACAATTCACCGCCCAGACGAAACAGGTCGACCAATTCGTCGAGGCCGAGCATGCGCTCATGGCCGACACGCTACGCGAGCATCTCGAAGCGGGGGAACCTTGTCCGGTCTGCGGTTCATTGACCCACGGACACGTCGAGCGAATGGGGACGTCCATCGACCAAGCTGGTCATCGCTCAGCCGTTGAGACACTGAAACGGATTGAGGCCGACCTCCATGAAGCTCGGGCGGATTATCGGGCGCTCAAACGCCAACTCGATGAACTGATCCGTGAACGCGATCTCGCTCGACTTGAGTTGAAGCTAGATGATGCAGCTGACACTGCGATGCAACACCAAGACGCCCGCATCCGTCAGTTGCGTCAAGAAGCCGAAGAACGACAACGGATGGAGCGTCTCCTGCGGTCGACCACAACCGAATTGAAGCAACTCGAGACGGCGAAGCGTGTGCAGGCTGAAGAACGACAGAAGTTGTTCGAACAGCTCCAAACCGTCCAAGAGAAGCTTCAGTCGATGCGTCAACCGGATGGGACGACGTTAGAGATGTTGCAGACCGAGCGGAATCAGCTCGCGACGCGACTCGCTCACATCGAACGAAACGTGGAGACGTATGAACGTCGGCTTGAAGAATTGAATCGATTGAAGTGGGGGGAAGCGGAACGACTCCGTCTCCTTGGCGAACAACTCGAGTTCGAACATGCTCGTCTTTCCGAAGCGACGGCTGAACTGGAGGCCGCTTTCGAGAGAATTGAGTTGACTGAAGCTGTGTTCAAGGAGTATCGCTTGCGCGTCGAGCAACTGCCCGAACTACGCGAGCGCCAAGCGACTGAGCTTGAGGAAGGTGTCCGGCTCGAACACGCCGTCAAGGCGCTGAACGAGAAAATCGGGGACCGTCCGCGACCAGACCTTGAACGCCTCCAGGAGAAGTTGCACGAAGAGGGCCGTTCGTTCGAAACGCTGTCGGAACAACTCGTGACGGCGGACGGGCAATTGAAACGCCATCGTCACATCGTCGCCGAATGGAACGCGTTACGGGAGAAGACGGATGAGGATCAACGGAATCTGGAGACGGTCAAATTGATCGCCGACACCGGACGTGGCCTGAATCCGCAAAAATTGACGTTCGAGACGTACGTGCAGACGGCGTTCTTCGATCAAATTCTCCATGCGGCCAACGTCCATCTCGATCAAATGACGAGCGGACAGTTCCAATTGGAGCGGAAAATCGAGACGGCGAAAGGAAATGCCAAGTCGGGTCTCGAATTATTAGTCTTTGACGCCTATACCGGTCAGTCACGCCGGGTCCAAAACTTATCGGGCGGCGAAGGGTTCAAGGCATCGCTCTCGCTCGCCCTTGGATTGGCCGAGGTCGTCCAACAGTTGAGTGGCGGGGTCAGTCTCGAGACGATGCTGATCGATGAAGGCTTCGGGACGCTCGACGCCGAATCGCTCGATCAAGCGATTGAATTGCTCATGTCGCTGCAATCGAGCGGCCGGCTCGTCGGGGTCATCAGCCACGTCCAAGAATTGAAAGACCGGGTCGATGCCCGGATTGAAGTCAAGAAATCAAGGAGCGGGTCAACGATCCAGCTCATCGTGGAGTGAGACCGATGAAACATATGGAAACGAAAACAACGTTAGTGGCCCACCTGCAAGAGGCGGGCATTCGACGAGGGGACGCACTGTTCGTCCACACGTCGCTATCAAAACTTGGCTGGGTGTGCGGCGGGCCTCAGACGGTCATCGAGGCGCTCCAAGAAACGGTCGGACCGGACGGGCTCATCATGATGGCGACCCAGAGCGGGGATAATTCAAATCCCGCTGAATGGGAAGCCCCACCGGTCCCAGTCGAATGGTGGCAGACCATCCGTGATGAGATGCCAGCGTATGACCCGGCGAAAACAGCGACCCGAGGGATGGGTCGTGTCCCAGAGCTGTTCCGCTCGTATCCGGAAGTGTTCCGGAGCGATCACCCGATGTGGTCGGTCGCCGCGTGGGGACGGGACGCCGAACACATCGTGGCCGGACATACGCTCGACGTCGGCTTCGGGCCAGGGTCGCCGATTGAACGGATGATTGAGCGCGATGCGAAAATATTACATCTCGGTTCGCCGCTCGATGCGACAACGTTATGGCATTATGCCGAATACGGGATTGACGGTCCGGTGAAGCCGTTCGAATGTGCGTTAATGGAGAACGGTCAACGGGTGTGGAAGACGTTCGAGCATACCGACGTCAACAGTGACCCGTTCGGTGCCATTGGAGAGAATATCGTCAAACGGGCGGACGTCAAGACGTTCACGATTCACGAGGCGACATGTTACGTCATCCCGTCTGAGACGTGGGAGCCGGTACAACATGCGCTCGTCGCCTTACGGAGCTGGCTCCGGTGAGACGGCTGATGCGAACTATACTTAGGAGAGGGGCACTGCGATGAATCGTTGGGTCAAATATATGGGAATCGCCGTCGGCGTATTGGTTTTCGTCGCGTTTCTTGCCGTCGTGGGCATCTCGGCCCACATCGGGGATCAATTGACGTCACCTGAACGGGAGACGTTGACGTTCACCCCTAAGACGCTAGGCGTCAAGTATGAGAACATCACGATCGAATCAGAGGATCAACAGGAATTATACGGCTGGTGGATCCCGCACCCGACGCCGCGTGCGACGATTGTCTTCGCGCATGGCTACGGGAAGAACCGTGAACAATCCGATTTGCCGCTCAAAGAATTGATTCCGGAATTCCATGAGCAAGGGTATCAGTTTTTGACGTTCGACTTTCGCGGCTCCGGAATTTCAGAAGGGGATCGCGTGACGGTCGGGGCAAAGGAGCAATCTGACCTTGCTGCCGCCATCGCGTACGCGAAAGAGCGCTCGGACGGGCCCATCGTCTTATATGGGGTTTCGATGGGTGCCGCGACAGCACTCGCGACGGCTGACGAGACCGATGTCGCCGCCGTCATCGCTGATAGCCCGTTCAGTGACCTCCGCGGCTATCTCGAGACGAATCTGCCGGTATGGAGCGATTTACCGAACTTCCCGTTCACACCGGTCATCATGACGGTGACGCCTTGGTTTACGGGGCTCGACGCGGATGTGGTCAAACCGATTGACGATATGGCTCAAATCGAGGCACCGGTGTTATTGATTCATAGTCAAGGTGACGATGCCATTCCCGTAAGCGAGAGCGAGCAATTGGCCAAAGCCGGCGAGGATGTCGAACTGTGGGTGACCGAGAATGATGGGCACGTGCAGTCGCATCGATCGTTCCAAACCGAATATCGCCGGACGGTATTCGAATTTTTAGAGCGTGTGTTGTAAGTGAGGGGCGCAACATGCGCTCCTTTTTTGTTATGATTAGTTATGAAAAGGAAAGAAAGAAGGTTTGTTCATGGACGTCACAGCATTACTATCGTTTCTTTTGCTCGGAACGCTCATCGGAATTTTGAGCGGATTCTTCGGCATCGGGGGCGGGATTTTACTCACGCCGCTCTTGCTCGTCTTCGGATACGAGGCGAGCGCGGCCATCGCCCTCAGTCTCATGCTCACGCTCGGGTCAACGACGGCCGGTACGATCTCCCATATCAAATTAAAGAACGTCAATCCGAAACACGCCCTCTTAATTGGCGCGTTCGGGGTCGTCGGGACGTGGGTGGCGACGCCGCTCGTATTTTATCTAGAGACACTCGACGGCGCGAAGCCGGTCATCTCGCTCGCCTATATCGCGCTGTTGACGTATTTCGCCGTCTCGTTCTTCCGGTCGAAACAGCACGAAGAGGGTAGCGTCGATTCGGAGTCGGTCCCACGCCTCGGGTTCATCGGGTTGTTCGGCGGATTCATCTCGTCACTTATGGGTGTCAGCGGTGGGTTCGTATTGACGCCACTTCAAGTCAAGTTACTCAACACCGAGATGAAACGGGCCGTTGGGACGAGTATCGCCGCGGCGTTCCTCATCGTCGTCTCGGGCGTGATCAACTATGCCGTCGCCGGAGCCGATGCGAACTATTGGCACGGCTTGGCGCTCATCGCCGGTGCGATGATTGGTTCACCAATCGGGGCGAAACAGTTGCAGCGGTTCAGTTCGCAACTCGTCAAAAAGGCGCTCGGTGGCTTCTATGTCGCCGTCGCCATCAGTGTCGCCCTCAATTTGCTCGGTTATAACGATCTCTCGCTCGGACTGCTCGTCGTGCTCGCACTCTCGTTCATCGTCGCGCTGTTCATCCGACCGCGTTCGAAGTAATCCTAAACCCTCGTCTACGGACGGGGGTTTGTTTGTGGGAACCATTCCATTGGTATTCAAATCGACGAGACGTACCAAGCATTCTTAACCAGTTCAGCACAGTAAAAAACCCCGTCCGAGGACGAGGTTTTAACGTCTGGCAATATGGTCAATGTTTTCTTGAATCTCTCCGACTTTACTTTTCGCTTCCAGCAGACGTCGTTCGAACGCCTCGATATCGCGCTTCTCGTGCCGCGTCTCGTCTTTCCCGCGTCGTTGTCCTTTCGGAAAGCGATGGGTCGCTTTAGCCAAACGTTTTTTAAACGTCGAATCGCTCATAAGGACACCCCCTTCCATACTATATACGTTCCACCTATACTTTCCGCTGAAACGTTTGAACCTTCAAGAGGCGAGGGTTTTGCGCATTTGAGGGTTGGTGGACACTTTATAAGCGATAGCTGCCGCCAACACTGCTTTGATTAAGTCGCCGATGATGAACGGAATGTTCACTTTGAGCGCATCGATGAACGTCATACCAAACACGGCTTGCAACCCAAGACTGCCGAGCAAATAGACAAGACCGAGTCCAAATAAGACGTTGTAGCCGATGAGGGCAGGGAACGAACGATGCCGTTCCGAGAACCATCCAATCAAAAAGGCCGCAATCGGGAAGGAAAGCAGATAGCCGACCGTCGGACCGACGAACGGTGCAAGTCCGCCCGAACCGCTCAACACCGGTAATCCGATTAAACCGAGCAAGAGATAGACGACGACAGCGAGTCCACCTTTTTTGGCCCCAAGGATCGAAGCGACGGTCATGATGCCGAGCATTTGCAGCGTGATTGGCACAGGGCCGATCGGGATAGCGATTGAACCGATGCTCGCGAGCAGGGCGGCGCCGATAGCGATTTGCGTTAAATCATGAATCTTCATTATGTAAACCCCTTTTCTGTTAACGTTAACTAAAATAAGGTTAACACCATTGGATAAGGTTGACAAGCATAAAATGAGCACCTGGTCTTAAGTGACCAAATGCTCTTTTATTTAAGTGCGCTGTGGCAGTTTTCCTGCCGCCTCGTTTAGTTGGGTGCGAACCGAGTCGAAGCCCGTCCCGCCGTAGCTGTTGCGGCGTTTGACGGCCGTCACCGGTGAGAGTGCCTCGTAGACGTCCTGTTCAATCAATCCAGAGTGGGCTTGATACGTCTCAAGCGGGAGCTCCACCAAATACAGCCGATGGTCGATACAGTAGCGGACGAGTGTCCCCGTCACTTCATGCGCCTCCCGGAACGGCATGCCTTTCGCCGTCAAATAGTCGGCGAGCTCGGTTGCGTTCGAAAAATCGCGCTCGGTCGCTTGTTTCATCGTGTCCGTGTGGAACGTCATGTCTTGAATCATGCCGGCCATGATGCTGAGGCTTCCTTGGAGCGTCTTGACGGTGTCAAACATGCCTTCCTTGTCTTCTTGCAGGTCTTTATTATAGGCGAGCGGCAAGCCTTTCATAATGGTCAGCAGCCCCATCAGATTGCCGACGACCCGTCCCGACTTCCCGCGGACGAGTTCGGCCATGTCCGGGTTCTTCTTCTGAGGCATCATGCTCGATCCCGTCGAGAACACGTCAGAGATCGTGATGAACCGATACTCTTCACTGCTCCAAAGAATCAACTCCTCACAGAACCGTGACAAGTGCATCATGAGGAGCGACGCGTTCGATAAAAATTCCAAGATGAAATCACGGTCGCTGACGGCGTCCAGGCTGTTCGGATACACGTTTGCGAATCCAAGTAGTTCGGCCGAACGGTGGCGATCGATCGGGAAGGTCGTCCCAGCGAGAGCCCCGGCACCGAGCGGGCTCATGTCGATCCGTTTCAAGCTGTCACTGAAACGTTCCTTGTCTCGCTCGAGCATCCAGAAGTAAGCGAGCAAGTGATGGGCCAGCGAGACTGGCTGTGCCCGTTGCAAATGTGTATAACCTGGCATTATCGACTCGACGTTCTGAGCGGCGTGGTCATAGAGTGCCGTCTGCACGGCTTCAATCCCTTCGATTGTCTCGAGGACGCGGCGCTTTAAATAGAGGTGCATATCGGTCGCGACCTGGTCGTTCCGGCTACGGGCCGTGTGCATCTTTCCAGCGACGGGCCCGATCTCTTCATGCAACAACGCCTCGAGGTTCATATGAATATCTTCATGGAAGACGTTGAACGTCAATTCGCTCGCTTGTGCCTTCTTGGCTAGCGTCTTCAGACCAGCGACGATTTGCGCGACTTCATCTGCTGTCAAAATATGTTGCTCCCCGAGCATCGTCACGTGGGCGATGCTCCCTTCAATATCTTCTAACACGAGCTGGGCGTCGAAATGAATCGAGGCCCCGAACTCGTCGACCCATTCACTGGCCGTCTGTTCGAACCGGCCGCCCCATAATTTACTCATGCACCATCGTTCCTTTCTCGGCGAGCACTTCCGCTTGCACTTTCGTCGGCAGCCCCCAAAGTTTGATGAAGCCGACGGCCGCTTGCTGGTCGAACGTGTCGGCTGACGTGTATGTCGCGAGGTGTTCGTCATAGAGCGAAATCGGTGATTTCCGTCCGTCGACGATGGCCTGTCCTTTGAATAGTTTCATCCGGACCGTACCTGTCACCGTCTGTTGCGTCTCATCGATGAAGGCGAGGAGTGCTTTCGTCAATGGTGAGTACCATAAGCCATTATAAATCGTCTCTGTCAACTTCTGTTCGACGATCGGTTTAAAATGGGCGACTTCCCGGACGAGTGTGAGTGCCTCGAGCGCCTGGTGTGCGGTGATGAGCGTCATCGCACCCGGTGCCTCGTACACTTCCCGCGATTTGATGCCGACGACCCGGTTCTCAATATGGTCGATTTTCCCGATGCCGTGGGCCCCAGCGACGATGTTCAACTGCTCAAGAATGGCTGTGAACGTCGCCGCATGTCCATTGATGGCGACCGGTACACCGGCGTTGAATTCGATTTCGACATACGTCGGTTCGTTCGGTGTGTCTTCGAGTTGCGCCGTCAATTCGTAGGCACTCGCTGGTGGAGCGGCCCAAGGGTCCTCGAGGATGCCGCATTCGACGGCCCGGCCCCAAATGTTTTGGTCGATCGAGAACGGTTCTTCTTGGACGATTGGAATCGGGATACCGTGCTCGGCCGCATAGGCGATCTCTTCTTCCCGTGACCATTTCCACTCCCGCACCGGGGCGATAATTTCAAGCGACGGGTCGAGCGCATGGATTGACACTTCGAACCGGACTTGGTCGTTCCCTTTCCCCGTGCATCCGTGGGCGACGGCGATGGCGCCTTCGGCTTGAGCGACCTCGACTAGCTTTTTCGAGATGAGCGGGCGCGATAGGGCTGAGACGAGCGGGTAGACGCCCTCATACATCGTATGGGCCTGCATCGAGTAACGGGCGAAATCGTTGACGAACTCATCGACCGCATCGATGACGACCGATTTGACGGCCCCGACTTTGAGTGCCTTCTGTTGGATGCGCTCCAAGTCTTTTCCTTCGCCGACGTTCAAACAGCAGGCGATGACGTCATACCCTTGTTCATCCAACCATTTGATTGCGACCGATGTATCAAGTCCACCTGAATAAGCTAATACGAGTTTTTGTTTCATTTCCTTACACCCCTTATACATAATTATTCATCTGTATTTATAAATATACGAATTACTCTAACGTATGATTCTCCGTAAAGCAACCTTTTTGGCAAAAAAAAAAGAATCACTTGTGAAAAGTGATCCTTCATTGGACGATTTCGAGCTCGGGCATCCATTGGGACATGTGTTGGCTCGTGGCCTCGAACAGCTCCGGCTTGCCGGTCTGGAGCGGTACGACCTCGAACGGACCGTCGGCACTTGTGCGGCGGGTGAACGTCGGATAGAACATCGGGTTGGCGAGTTCGAACGTCGTCTCATCCGCCTCGACCGTCTTGACGACATCGATGCCGACGATGCCACCTGTATTCCGGTCGTCCCCTTGTTGTCCGGACAGGAAGTTGCCGAGCGAGTAGGCGACGAATGTCCGATTGCCTTCGGCGCCGTCCACCCAGGCGACCGGTTGGAGGACGTGGGGATGGTGGCCGATGATGAGATCGACCCCGAGGTCGGACAGTTGTTGGACGAGCGTCTGTTGCGCCTCGTTCGGGACCGTCTCGTATTCGTTCCCGAAATGAAGCGAGACAACAGTGATATCGGCCGCTTGCTCGGCCGCTTCGATTTCAGGGGTCATCGCCTCGAGATCGATGTAATTGACGTGATACGGTTGTTTCGGAACGACCCCATTCGTCCCGTACGTATAGGCGAGAAAGGCAAATGAGATGTCATTCTCGGTCAGCGTCCGAAGCTCAGACTTGTCCGCCTCCGATAAGAACGAACCGGTGTACGGCATGCCAATCTCGTTCCAGTGCGCGATTGAATTCTCGATGGCCGTGACACCCCGGTCGAGCGTATGGTTGTTCGCGGTCGTCACCAAATCGACGCCGGCGTCTTGGAGTGCATCGCCGACCTCATACGGACTGTTGAAGGCGGGATAACTCGACAATCCGATCTGACTGCCGCCGATCATGCTCTCCTGGTTGGCGATGGCAATGTCGGCCTCGGTCAAAATCGGCGCAATCGGTTCGAAGGCGGAAGTGAAATCATAGCCGTCTCCGCTCTTGGCGGCGTTATAGACGCTGTCATGTAACAAGATGTCGCCGATTGCATAAAGCGACGTCGTCGTCACGACGGGTTCTGGCTCTTCCGGAACGGGTGCCGGGGCTTCCTCCTCGGTCTCTGGAGCCGGGGTCTCCGTTTGCTCTGGAGACGTCTCGACGTCGGCGGTCGCGCAGCCGAACAGCAGGAGGAGGGGCAAAGTCAACATCGTTTGTTTATATCGGATTACTCGTTTCAACGGACGAGTCACTTCCTTTCGTGTCATTCAAACTGGACTACTCCATTCATTCGCCATGGAAGAAGAATATCCTTGTCAGGGAATAAGAAAAAGTGCCAGGCGATTGTAGCCTGGCACGCTGTTTGTTAAATTCGTTCTGTCTTCAAGATGTGTTCCATCTCCTCGAACTCGTTCGTGATAATCGAGCTCGGCGGTGGTGTCATCAAACTGACGACGTAGATGGCAAGGCTCGACAACAAGAACGCTGGAATCATCTCATACAGTTCGCCGAAGGTCCCGAACCAATCGGCAGCAAAGTTTTTCCAGACGATGACGATGAACGCACCGGTCAACATGCCTGCCAGCGCACCTTGACGCGTCGTCCGTTTCCAGAACAGGCTGAACAAGATGAGTGGACCGAATGACGAGCCGAATCCGGCCCAAGCATAGCCAACCAAGTTCAAAATCGTGTCATCCGCCCCGAACGCGAGCCAAATCGAAATCAACGAGACGAGGATGACGGTAATTCGGCCGACCATGACGAGTTCGCGGTCGCCGGCGTCTTTTCGGAAGAACTTCTGATAGAAATCGGTCGTCGCGGCACTCGATGAGACGAGGAGCTGTGACGAAATCGTCGACATGATAGCTGCAAGCAAGGCTGCGAGCAACACCCCGGTGATGAGATCGACGAACAACAAATCAGATAAATTGATGAAAACATTTTCCGGGTTGTCGATTTCAAGTCCGCGCTGGGTGTAGTAGGCGAGGCCGAACAATCCGGTCGCCATCGCCCCGACGACGGTGAACAACATCCACGAGATGCCGATGCGTCGTGCTTTCTTGATGTCCTGCAACTTCTCGATGGCCATAAAACGGACGATGATATGCGGTTGTCCGAAGTAACCGAGTCCCCAAGCGAATAGCGAGACGATGCCGATGAGCGATTGCCCCGTCAATGGATCGAGTAGCGCCTCATCGATATCACCGATCGTCTGGAACGCGGCGCTCACCCCGTCGGTCGCCGTGATGGCGATGGCCGGTACGAGGATGAGAGCGAACAACATGATGAGCCCTTGGACGAAGTCGGTCCAACTGACGGCCAAAAAGCCACCGATGAACGTATAGATGATGATAATCGAAGCCAAAATGACGACCCCGGTCCCGAAATTGATATCAAAGACGGCTTCGAACAAGCGACCACCGGCCACGAACCCGCTCGTGGCATAGAGTGTGAAGAATACGAGTGTCACGGCCGCCGAGAACGTCCGGAGCGTCCCGCGTGAATCTTTAAATCGTTTCTCAAAGAAATCTGGAATCGTGATGGCATCCTCGGACAAATACGAATATGTCCGTAAGCGAGGTGCGACGAGCAACCAGTTCAAGTACGCACCGATCGTCAACCCGATGACGATCCATCCGCTCGAGAGTCCGGTCGCGAACATCGCCCCCGGCAACCCCATCAACAGCCAACCACTCATATCGGAAGCACCGGCCGACAAAGCCGCCACGGCCGGACCAAGGCCGCGTCCTCCGAGCATATAGTCGCCGATGCTCTCAGTACGCCGATAGGCGATGACACCGAGTAACACCATGAGCGCCATATACACTGTAATCGAAATCAATACACCGTTCATACAACATCCCCCTCATTCGTAATGAAAACGCTTTCAAAATCTATGGATTGCACCATGACAAAATTTTGTCACAAAAATGAATGAAGTGCACGATTTTGTTTAGGGATTGACCAAATAATCAAATTATTTGGCGAAGCAAGAGGCGAGATGGTCATTGATGAGGCCCGTCGCTTGCAGGTGGGCATAGACGGTCGTCGGTCCCAAAAATTTGAATCCGCGGCGCTTCAAGTCTTTGCTCACTTGATGGGACAATTCGGTCGTGGCAGGGATGTCGTCGGTCGATTCCCACTCGTTGCGAATCACTGTGTTGTCAACGAATGACCAAATGTAGGCATCGAACGACCCGAACTCTTGTTGAATCTCGATGAATCGCTTGGCGTTGTTGATGGATGCCTCGATTTTACGACGGTTTCGGACGAGACCAGGATTGGTCAGCAACCGTTCCACGTCCGTCTCGTCGAACGTCGCGACGGTCGCGACGTCAAACCCGGCATAGGCGTCCCGGTAATGCTCGCGTTTCCGTAAGATGGTGATCCAGCTGAGACCGGCCTGGGCGCTCTCGAGCGTCAAACATTCGAAGTGCTTATGATCATCATGGACGGGTTTGCCCCATTCCTCATCGTGATAACGAACGTACAACGGGTCGGTGCCGCACCATGGGCAACGTGTTACTTCAGTCATGTCATGTCCTCGCTTTCCTTCAAGTACTTCATTTTAACATGCTGTTTCGGTTTTTGACCGGGCGTGACGGGTATAGTAGGAACTATTGGAGGGTGAAGCACATGAGAGACTGGATGATCCAAGTCATTGAACAGTTCGGTTACTTCGGTATCGCGTTCATGATCTTTATTGAGAACGTGTTCCCGCCGATTCCTTCGGAAGTCGTGCTCTTGTTCGGCGGATTTTTCGCCGTGAAGACCGATTTGATCGTCCCGCTCGTCATCTTCGCAGCGACGGCAGGCGCCATCCTAGGAGCGGTCCTGCTGTATGGTATCGGACTTTATTTGGATGTCGAACAAATCGAGAAGTGGACGAAACGGTACGGCAAATGGATTCGGCTCGACATTGCCGACGTGCATCGGGCCGACGCCTGGTTCGACAAATACGGAGGATGGATGGTGTTCTTTGGCCGCTTGATGCCGGTCGTGAGGAGTTTGATTTCAATCCCGGCCGGTATGTCGAATATGCCGTTCTTGAAATTTTTATTGCTCAGTACGGCGGGGACGGTGATTTGGAATACAATTCTCATCTATATCGGCATTCGCGTCGGTGAGAATTGGGAATCGATTTTAAGCTATTTGGATGTATACTCGTACGCCATTTACGGACTTTTGGCAATCGGGGTGATCGTTTTTTTCGTTTGGCGAAAAAAACGGAAGAAGAAGCAGGACAAACGGGCCTCTTCTTTCTAAACGACAAGGACCAATCTTCTCGAGAAGATCGGTCCTTTATATCACGTTTCATTTGTTCGAATCATCCTTGTTCTCGTCAGGCAAGACTCTTTCAAGTTTTTCTTCCGTTTTGGCGGCTAAAATCTCAGAGAAGCGGAACAAGACGATTCCGATGATAGCCGAGACGAAAATATATAGTCCGACGAACAGGTTGATTGCCCCGTTCGATAGGGCCGTGAAAAGAATCGAGAACTCCCCGCGCGGAGCGAGCGAGAAACCCGCCTCGTTGGCTTGGACCCGTGTCAGGCCATACAGACGGCCCCCGACGCGGCCGACAATCCATTTCGATAACACCCCCCAGACGATTAAGACGAAGAAGAGCGTGTTGACGATGACGCCTTGTTCCAGGTTGATTGAAATTCCGAACGAGATGAAGAAAATCGGTAAAAACAAATCGCGAACGGGGACGGTCAACCGTTTCAACGGACGCACGTCGTGGATGCCAGCAAGCATGATCCCGGCAATGAACGCACCGAGAATCTCGGACAGTCCGAACACCATCCCGATTCCGGCGAAAAAGAGAATCAAGCCAATCAAGCCGATGCTCGCATCATCTTGTCGCAACAGATGTTTGGCGATTTTCGGCTGTTTTTTGACGAAGCTCGATCCAATAAAGAGTAAGACGCCAAAGATGAGAAAACCGGCGAAGACTTTCCCGATATCGGACACTTCAATCGGCTCATCTTGAATGATGAACGGGGCGACTGTCAAGATGAGCGGGGCGAAGATATCTTCAAAGATGAGGAGCGCCAAGACGAACTCTTTCACATCTTCATGTTTATCGGCATGCCGTTCAAGCAGGCGCGCGGAAATCGACGAGCTCGTCGCAAATAAAACGGCACCGATTAAAAAAGATTGTGAAAAATCGAGTCCGAACAGCATGGCAATCCCGATCGTGACGCCAAAGGCGAGCACGATGTCTAAGACGCCTGCCTTCCATACCCGTTTTAGGCGCTTCATCAACTCGCCGAGCGGAAACTTCAAACCGAGTAAAAAGAATAACAGGATAATCCCGATTTCGCCGGCGATTTTAAAGACCTCATTTCCGTCCCAGAAGAAGCCGACGGCGACGCCGATGGCGATAAAGGCAAGAATACTCGGAAAGAATAACCGCTCGATGATGAGACTGAGCACGGAAATGACGGCTAACGCTAAACCGAGTAAGACGATCATATTCAGTTCCATATGACACCCCAGATATCAGACAGGATTACCGGGTAACAAATCAGTCTCGGTTCCATTGGTATTCCATCCCGACCGATTCCGGGCGCGAATAGTCAAAGCCGAATTGACGGTACAGTCCGTCGGCCGGGATATCCGCAATCAGGCTGATGATGGCCGTCTCGTCGGCTTCCTGTAAAATCCAGTCCATTAACTGCTCCACGATCAATTTTCCGAGCCCGAGCCCCTGACAATCCGGGTCGACGACGATATCGACAAGGTGGAACACCATTCCGCCGTCGCCGACGACGCGGCCCATCCCGACCATGTGATCATCTTTATATAGACAGACGCCATATAACGTGTTGGCCAGTCCTTTCACCGTCCCCGAGTCGGAACGTTTCGGCATCCCGGCGATGACGCGAAGGCGCTGATGTTCCTCCGGTGTCGGTGTCTCGATTCGTACTTCCACTTCATTGACCATATCGCTACTTCCTCTCTGTGCATAAGTTGAAATTATTTTCCCGCTATATTGAATCGGTAAACCTTGATTTCCGGTCCGCGTTATTCAAATAATGAAACCAGGATATGAAAAAAAGGACGTGTTCAGATGATAGATGGTCAAACGATTTTACCCGCCCTGCGTGATATGCGTGACCTCGAAAAATTTGTAAAAGGTCCGTTTAACATCGGTGTCCTGCTCGAAGTGCACGTCGCCCGGCTCGATGCCGTGTTTCAATTATTGGCGGCCCACGATAAACACGTCTTCGTCCATCTCGACCTGATTCAAGGATTGAAGGCAGATGAGTATGCGACCGAGTATATTTGCCAGACGTATCGTCCGTACGGCATCATCTCGACGAAAGGAAGCGTCATTTTAAAAGCGAAGCAAAAACAGGTCAAAACGGTCCAACGTTTGTTTTTAATCGATTCGAGCTCGCTCGAGCGAAGCTATCGCCTCATCAAGCGGACGCAACCGGACTATATTGAAGTGTTACCGGGTCTCGTCCCGAAATATATCCGGGCCGTGAAGGCGGAAACCGGAATCCCGGTCTTTGCCGGCGGACTGATTTCGTCGACCGAGGAAGTCGAGGCCGCCCTCGAGGCCGGTGCGACGGTCGTGACGACGTCCGACCAACGGCTTTGGACGAACGGATAGGACTCAAATCCATCGAATCCGGGTATGTGAGTGTGCAGGAGGGATGTATATGAAACAAGTTATGATTATCACAGGTGTCAGCCAAGGCATCGGACATGAATTGGCACGTCATTTCCGCGAGACGTATCACGTCATCGGACTCGATAAAAGCGATGATCCGCAACTGGACGGAGTGACGTTCCACGAGCTGGATTTGGGCGACCATGAGGCGATTGCTCACGTATTCACTGACATTCAGCGCCAAGTCGGTATCGCTCACGTGCTCATCAATAATGGCGGCGTCTCGTCACTCGTCAAACCAATGGCTGAACTTGACGTCGAGACGTTCAAGCAGGTGATTGACGTCAACCTCGTCGGGACGTTCGCTTGTGCCAAGGCGTTCTTAACGTTGAACGAGAAAGCTGAATATGGCCGCATCATCAACCTGGCCTCGACGCGCTCCCTTCAAAACGAACCAGATTGGGAAGCGTACGGCGCGTCCAAAGGCGGCATCGTATCATTGACCCAATCGATGGCGGTCTCGCTCGCGGAACGCCCGATCACGGTGAATGCGATTAGTCCCGGTTGGATCCACACGTCGGACGAGTCGCTCCGTGACATCGATCATGCGCAACATCCGTCGGGCCGGGTCGGGAAACCGGATGATATCGTCCGTGCGGTCGCCTATTTGATTGATGAACAGAACGATTTCGTCAACGGGCATAACCTCGTCGTTGACGGCGGGATGACGAAGAAGATGATTTATGAGCCGTAATTCGTCTAACCGGGACCATTACCCTATGTTTTAACAACAGATGTGAGTAGATAGGACTAGGCACGGGTAAAGGATGGGGACGCTTTATCAACCCATTGAAGGAGGAATCGCCGTGCACCAGTTGATTGAAGAGGCACTCCGATTCGCGGCCGTCCGACACGACGGACAGTTTCGAAAAGGAACGAATATTCCCTACTTGACCCATCCCGTCGCCGTGTCGATGTTGCTCGTCGAAGACCGGCAACCGGTCCCGGTCGTGGCGGCCGGCCTGCTCCACGATTTGCTTGAAGACACGTTGACGACACCTGAAGAGATCGAGGAACGATTCGGAAGCGAAGTGAGACGACTCGTCGAAGCAGTGTCCGAACCCGGGAAGCACCTGTCATGGGAAGAGCGGAAACGGATGACGGTTCAACACGTCCAGACGATGCAGTATGATGAAGTGGCGCTCTTGGCGGCGGACAAGTTACATAACCTTCGTTCGATTCGACTCGACGTCGAGTCTGCCGGGAGACAAGTGCGGGACCGGTTCAGACGACCGCTCCGCGACCAGTCATGGTATTATCACGAACTGCTCCAAGCGTTCCGACCGTTTAGACAGACGACGACGCTCATCGAGTCATTCGAGACCGAGCTGAACTTATTGTTTTACGGCGTCGCCGACGAGCGGTTCGAGAAACTCGGGAAATTGTTTGATGTCATACAGCACGGATTTCACGAAGAGGACTGGCTTCAAGAGACGACGACGCTCTGTCAGACCGCCTATGAGTTACACGAGGCAATGCGCGAAGGCTATCGCCACGGCACGGACGTCAATCAACCGGAGCTCGACGGCTTGTCCGCACAATTGAAAGAAGCGGGGCTTTGGAAACCGTTGCCGCTCCCGATACTCCAAGCGATTGATGAACTGTCTTACCGGACGGCGATGCCAGTCGATGACGTCGTCGCCCATTTAAGGGTCAATTGATTGTCAAATGAATTGTAACGTGATATATTCGTCGTGAACATAAGAGGGGGAGTAGCGACCACAGCTGTGGTCGATGGGTCGTCATTACGGTGCAACGCACTCGGTCCATCGAGCTTCTTACCAAGTCCGCAAGACCTTTTTATGGATGCTTTTTCGGCGTCCATAAAAAGGTCTTTTTGAATTCATGAAAAAGGGGAGACTTATTCAAATGGTATTTATTTATTTCATTTTGGCCGCAGCCATCACCGTTTACGCTGCCATGAAACTCTCGACTTACGCTGACGTCATCAGTGAGAAGTCGACGATGAGCGGGATGCTCGTCGGGACGGTATTGCTGGCCGGTGCGACATCGCTGCCGGAAGTGACGACGAGCGTCTCGGCCGTCTTGATTGACAATCCGGATATCGCGATCGGGAACATGCTCGGATCGAACTTGTTCAACATTTTCATCTTGGCGATGTTCGATCTCTTCTATCGTCAGAAACGCTTGTTCAATGAAGCGAGCCGAGATCATCTCTATACGGCCGGTCTCGGGCTCATGTTGACGCTCGTCACGATGATTGCTCTCATCGTGCGCATCGATTTCACGGTTCTCGGCATCGGAATCGACGCCTTATTGATCGCGGCATTGTACGGGATTGGGATTTACTATATCGGAAAACGTCCGCAACAACCTGCCGTCGAGCGTGAGGCTGCCCACGAGACGGTACAAGAAGTCGGCGCGAGTGCGACGAACTCGATCACGGTCAAACGTGCGGTCATCGGCTTCATCATCGCCGCGCTCGTCATCATGGCGGCCGGAACGGCGCTATCGGTGTTAGGCGATCAAATCGCCGTCGTCACCGGCCTCGGTTCGAGCTTCGTCGGCAGCTTCTTGATTGCCGCGACGACCTCGCTCCCGGAAGCAGTGGCTGTCTTCGTCGCCTTGAAGCTTGGAAACGTCAACTTGGCGTTTGGTTCGATTTTAGGAAGTAACATCTTTAACATGCTTATCATCGCCATGTCGGACGTGTTTTACCGCAACGGTTCGATTCTGGCCGACGTGTCGGCGTCTCACTTGGTGACTGCGATTGGGATCACGATCTTGTCGGTGCTCGTCATGTATACGCTCCTTCGTAAAGACGTGACGTCGAAGTTCCGCTATGTCTTGCCGTCAGTGCTTGTCGTACTCGTCTACTTCGCTTCGTCTTACTTCATCTTCATCGGTTAATCTGGCACGGTGTCCTCCGAGACACCGTGTTTTTTTGTTTACCGCGGTCAGAGGAATCACTTTTCATCGTCTTGGGTATAGAAGGAGGGAAGGAGGGGTGGCGATGCAAATGCATTCCGTAGAACGTTTAGATGAGTATGTCGTTTTAATCCCAGCCTATAATCCGGATCAAGCGCTCGTCACACTTGTCCGCGAGCTGAAAGAGACGGGATTTGTCCATGTCATCGTCGTGAACGATGGGAGTGTCGAGACATCCCAAACTGTCTTCGATGAGGTCGGGAAGTGGGTGACGACTGTTCTCGTCCATGAACGGAATCAAGGTAAGGGTGCGGCGTTGAAGACGGGGATTCGTTACGTCGTCGAACGATTCCCCGGTACGCATGGTGTCATCACCGTCGATGCGGACGGACAGCATCTGCCGGAGGATGTAAAAAGCTTGTATGAAGCAGGGGTTCAACGGCCGCACCATCTGGTCATGGGCTGTCGTGATTTTTCTGTCGCGCATATTCCGTTTCGGAGCCGATTCGGGAACCAGATGACACGTGGTGTCATGCTCGTCGGCAGCGGGCTTCGACTGAAAGACACCCAAACCGGTCTACGGGCCGTTCCGTTGCGCTATGCGGAACAGTTGCTCGACGTGCCCGGGAACCGTTATGAGTTCGAGATGAACATGTTGACGTTCACGAAACGTTGGCAAGTCCCGATTCAACAGATTCCGATTCAAACCGTGTATGTGGCCGAGAACGCCTCATCCCATTTTCGCCCGGTCATCGACTCGATTCTGATTTATCGCATGTTTTTAGCCTATTCGTTATCCTCGGTCGCCTCATTTTTATTAGATATCGGCGCCTATGCCTTGTTCATCTTTTTATTGAATCCGTGGTTCGAGACGACCCATGTCTTAATTGCGACGGTATTGGCCCGCATCATCTCGTCCTTATTCAATTACGTGGTGAATCGAAAAGTCGTGTTCGACTCGAAAGCGAGACGGGCGATGCCGAAATACTTCGGTCTCGTCGGCTTGCAGATGGCGTTGTCGGCCGGTCTCGTCTATGTATTGTTCCTGTTGTTTCGGGACGGGGAAGTATGGATTAAAGTGTTTGTCGACAGCCTTTTGTTCGTCGTCAGTTATTACATCCAAAAAAGATGGATCTTTAAACGCTAACAGGCCAAGACGATCGTCTTGGCCTGTCTGACGTACATTTCGATTAATAGGCAAGCTTCCCGAGCTTGACCGATGTAAAGCGGTGCAGTTCACGCGGGTCATGTATCCCGGTCTTCTGCATCATATCGCGCATGAGCAATGCGCAGACGCGGGCATCTTCAGCCGCATCGTGATGGATGAACGGGACGTTCAAATATTCCGCCATCGTATTCAGCTTGTGATTCGGCAGTCCAGGATACAGTTTTCTCGACAGCTTGACGGTACAGCCGTACTCGATCGTCGGAAACGTATATAAATCATATTTGGCGATTGCTTTCTTGAAAGCGCCCATATCAAATGAGGCATTGTGCGCCATGACGAGGTCGACATCCCGCAGCGTCGGATAGAGCTGTTCAAGCACCTCGGGTAAGGCTGGGGCGTCCCAGACGTCGCTCGGCCGGATGCCGTGGACGCGGATATTGCCTGCGTCAAAGTCTTCTTCTGGATTGACGAGTAGTTGGTTCGTCTCGATGATTTCACCGTCGACGAGTAGGCTCCAGCCGACAGAGCAGATGCTGCGACTATCGCGGTTGGCCGTCTCGACGTCGATGGCAAGAATTGAATATGACATAATCGGTCCCTTTCTCATAAAACAAGTATAAAAAAAGTCTAACATATCGTTAGACTAAAAAGCGATTATGCGGCCACGAGGTTGCGACACGCCTCTGCGCAGCGGAGACACGCTTCGGAACAACGTTGGCAATGGTCATGCAAGTGGCGGCCACATTCGACGGCGCACGTGTCGCACACCTGGGCGCAGAGTGCAGCAATCGGTTTGGTGAAAGCCGAATCGGTCTCGAGCGCGTTCAAGGCGAGCGCACACACTTCCGAACATTCTTTCGTCAGCCGGATACACTCGGCGACCATCAATAAATCCTCTTCTTGTAAACATTTTGAGAAACAGTGATTGCTTGCCCGCATACAGTCGATGACGGCTAAAATGGTCTCTTCGACAGAGGCACGATCCATAGTAAGTCCCCCTTAGAATAATGATGTCTTACAATCATTACCCGCTACCAGGTGACTTAAACCGGGCGGAGACGCAAAAAAAAGTCACCCCTCAAATGAGTGGTGACTTCCATAATGGAGCATAGCGGGCTCGAACCGCTGACCTCCACGCTGCCAGCGTGGCGCTCTCCCAGCTGAGCTAATGCCCCGTTCGAAAATTATTATATCATCCTAGTAAAACATTTGGCAATGGATATTTTTAAATTTTTTCGAACAAAGTTTAATCGTGCGTAAACGTGGGAAAATCATTGGTAATGTTATTCTACGAAAGCAGGTGTTATCTATGGAAATGATTTTACTCGCACTCTTACCTGCCTTGATGTGGGGGAGTATCCCGCTCATCGTGTCGAAAGTCGGTGGTAAGCCGATTCAACAGTTAATCGGGACGACGATTGGGGCGATGGTGATGGCGGTCATCATCGCACTCGTATTCAATCCGGAGTTCACGACGCTAGCAATCGTGACCGGCTTCATCTCCGGTGTGTTCTGGGCACTCGGGCAATATTTACAGTTCCAATCGTTCCAAATTTTAAGTGTATCGAAAGCGATGCCGATCAGCACCGGTATGCAACTCGTCGGGACGTCCTTGTTCGGCGTCATCGTGCTCGGTGATTGGCAGACGTCGACCGAGTTATGGCTCGGTTTTTCTGCGCTCGTGTTGATTATCATCGGGGCGGCACTGACGTCATATCAGCAGAACAAAGACGGCGACAGTAGCGGGGCCTTGAAGAAAGGCTTGCTCGTCCTGCTCGTGTCGAGTATCGGTTATGTGACGTATGCCGTCTTGACGAACTATTTCGAGGTCGACGGCATCACGGCCATCTTGCCGCAATCGGTCGGGATGTTCATCGCAGCGCTCTTGTTCAGCTTGCGCGAGAAAGATGTCAAGAAGTTCGACCCGAAGACGTTCAAAAACATCTTGGCCGGTCTCGCCTGGGGGATTGGGAACTTCGGGCTGTTCGTGTCGAGCGGTGAGGTCGGCATCGCGACGTCGTTCGCCTTGTCGCAATTGAACGTCGTCGTGGCGACGCTCGGTGGGATTTATCTATTGAAAGAAGAGAAGACGACGAAAGAACGGGTCTTCGTCTTTATGGGAATCGGGCTCATCGTCGTGGCCGGATTCATGCTCGGGATTGCGAAAAGCTAAAAAGACGGGTCAGACGACCCGTCTTTTGTTTACCAGGCTTGCTCGATGAATGCGTCGCGCCCAGATTTCTTCCGGTCCTCTTTATAGTGGGCCGGATTTTTTTTATGGAAGTCTTGATGGTATTCCTCGGCCGGATAGAACGTGTCGGCCGGTAGAATCTTCGTGACGATTGGCTGTTTGAATCGTCCGCTCGCCGCGAGCGCGTCGCGACTCTGCTCTGCTTTCACGCGTTGTTCTTCAGTATGATAGAAGATGGCCGGCGCATATTGGCTGCCGCGGTCTTGGAACTGGCCGCCGTCATCGGTCGGATCGGTCTGAATCCAATATAGTTCGAGCAGGCGCTCATAAACGAACAGCGTCGGGTCGAACGTGATCTCGACGACCTCATAATGTCCCGTCGTCCCTGTTTTCACTTGTTCATACGTCGGGTCATCGACGTGACCTCCCGTATAACCGGATACGATTGACTCGATGCCAGGTTGCTCCTCGAACGGCGTCACCATGCACCAAAAACAGCCGCCTGCGAATGTTGCTTTTTCCATTAGTAAGTCCCCCTCGATCAATTTTCCCAAAAAAAGCGCTCATGTCATCGACATGAGCGCTCTGTCATATCGGCCAAGGCACATGCCTTGCTGGAAGTAGCACCTTGCCGAAGCAGGTTGCTGTGAAGTCATAGAGCCAGGTCTCTCGTTCACTCAAGATATCGATATGTAGTTGGTGAGAGCATCATACCATCAGATTTGAAGCGGCGTCAACGGTTTGGTTTGCGTCGAAGTTGGAACAAGGTGGCGCCGAGAATCAAGATGACGAGGACGATGGAGAGCGGTAGCGTATACGGAGCGTCCCCGGCATATAGCTGTAAGAAGAACAAGGCAAAGACGGACAATAAGACGAGTACGTACGAACGATTCATAGTAACCTCCCTTTTCTTTCAGTGTACCAAGTTACATATTCGTTGGCGAACGAAAACAGGAAATCATCTGGAGATAGCGAATACCATCGAGTGACCAAAGGAGGAATCTATATGACTGAACCAAACACATGTTTCGAACTCGATATCGAGACCGCCCAGCGCGGATATAAAGAAGGAACGTTCACGGCGCGTGACGTGACGGCCTACTATTTGACACGGATCGCCCAGTTGAACGACAAGCTGAGAGCGGTCATTCAAGTGAACCCGGACGCCTTGTTCGAGGCCGAGGCGGCCGACCGGGCGTTTCGACGAGGTGACCGCTTGCCGTTGCTCGGCATCCCGGTGTTGATTAAAGACAATGTCGAGACGGCGGGATTGATGAAGACGACGGCCGGGGCCGTCGCCCTCGCGCATCACTTCGCCGGCCGGGACGCCCATCTCGTTCAAAGCCTGCGCGCGAATGGGGCCATCATCCTCGGAAAAGCGAACTTATCCGAATGGGCCAACTTTTTGACTGAGGGCATGCCGAACGGCTGGAGTGGGGTTGGTGGCCAGACGCTCAATCCATATGGGGACAAGCTCGATGTCGGAGGGTCGAGTTCAGGTTCGGCGTCGGCGGTCGCTGCCAACTTGACGTTGCTTGCCGTCGGCAGCGAGACGAGTGGCTCGATTATCCACCCGAGCGTCCATAATGGAATCGTTGGCATCAAACCGACCGTCGGTTTGATTAGCCGCAGCGGCATCATCCCGATCTCCCGGTCGCAGGACACGGCCGGCCCAATGGCACGGACACTACGGGATGCGGTGCTCGCCCTTGAGGCGATGGTCGGGGAAGATCCCGCTGACCCAGCGACGACGCATCTTCCGGCCGGTCCGCCTTACCGGACTTGTCTTGATGAGCGGCAAGCAGTCGGTATGCGTGTCGGCGTCGTCAAGACCGATCTGTCTGAAGAAGAGCAGGTGCTCTACGACGAAGCGATCGCATTGCTGAAACAGAGCGGCATCGAGGTCGTCACCGTCGAACTGCCGTCGAAAGCAGGGCTCGACCAAGGGGATATCCTGTACCATGAGTTCAAGCTCGGAATCGAGGCGTATCTCGCCTCGACGACGCTCCCGTATGAGACGTTGTCGGATTTGATTAACTGTAACAACAGTCATCCCGAGACGATTCCGCATGGACAGAAGACGTTCGAGAAAGCGGATGAACAATCGGGCCGCTTGATTGAGGACGCCTATTTGACGCGCCGCCTCGACGACGTTTATCACGCCAAGACGGACGGCATCGACCGATTGTTGGCCGAGCAGGAACTTCATGCCCTCGTCTTGCCGCATGACCACAATTATGACATGGCGGCGAAAGCCGGCCATCCGACCGTCACGATCCCGTATCGCTTGAAGGCGAGCGGGGCCCCGTTCGGTCTATCGTTCACCGGGACGAGCTATGCCGAATGCGACTTGATTCGTCTCGCCTACGCGTTCGAGCGTCATGTGACACGTCCCGTCCCACCGTTATAAGAACGTTGCACCGGTCGTCCACGTCCGCTACAATGGTACGTATGCGGATTGAAGAAAGGACAGATAGCAATGAAACCATCTATATACGGGCTGACATTCGATCAGCTGTCGGAAGCGTGCGTCTCTTGGGGATACAGTGCCTTCCACGCGAGACAAATCTGGGACTCACTCTATATCGACCGAGTCAAGCACATCGAGGACATCTCGGTTCGCGCTGAAGTGCGTGAGGCGCTCGCCGCCGAATACGTCATCTCGACGCAAGACCTGTTCGTCAAACAAGAAGCGGGCGACGGGACGGTCAAATTTTTACTTAAATTACACGACGGGCACTATATCGAGACGGTGCTCATGCGTCACAAATACGGACGTTCGGTCTGTGTGACGACACAGGTCGGCTGCAATATCGGCTGTAGCTTCTGTGCGAGTGGTCTGTTGAAGAAGACACGCGATTTGACGGCCGGTGAAGTCGTCGAACAAATCATGACCGTGCAACACTACTTGGACGAGGTCGGGGAAGGTGCTCGCGTCAGCCATATCGTTGTCATGGGAATCGGGGAACCGTTCGATAACTTCGACAACTTGGTCGACTTCCTCCGTGTCGTCAAGGACGAGCGCGGCCTCGCGATCGCACCGCGTAAAATCAACGTGTCGACGAGCGGACTCGCCGACAAGATTTACAAGTTCGCGGACCTCGATTTGCGCATTAATTTGGCGCTGTCGCTCCACGCGCCGAACGACGCGCTTCGGACGCAAATCATGAAAATCAACCGGGCGTTCCCGCTCGACAAGCTCATGCCGGCCATCCGTTATTACGTCGAAACGACGAACAAGCGGATCACGTTCGAATATATTCTCTTATCGAAAGTGAACGATTTGCCTGAGCACGCCGAGGAACTTGCCGACTTGATTGACGATATTAAAGACAAGTCATACGTCAACTTGATTCCGTACAACCCGGTCAACGAGCATATCCAGTATGAGCGGAGCACGTCCGAGGACATCATGGCGTTTTATGACGTCTTGAAGAAACGGGGCATCAATACCGGGGTCCGCCTCGAGCACGGGACCGATATCGATGCGGCCTGTGGCCAGTTGCGCAGCAAGCATATGAATGTCGAAGGCGCAAAATGACAGAGACTCCTTGAATCTCATGATTCAAGGAGTTTTTTTGTCTTCTGCCCTAGAAGGATGCCGGCCCGGTTCAATATTTTTCTTCCGAGCGGTTGCTATTTTGGGAAATGTTGAATAGAGATTGCCCCCTCAGGGAATAGTCACTTGAAATCAATGTAGAGAGTGGAGGCAATTCAATGGAGACAGTAAACGCTGCGTTATGGATTCGAGTTCGAAATACGCTTGGGGAAGGGCCGTGTTGGGATGCGGAACTGAAACGCTTCTATTGGGTCGATATCGAGGGACATACACTCTGGTGGTACGATGAGAAAGAAGATGAACTGTCGTCGTTCGATATGGGACAACAGATCGGGTTCGCGGTCCCGAAAGTGACGGACGGCGTCGTCGTCGGCTTGAAAGACGGGATTTATGAGTGGGACGAGACGTCAAAAGAGCTCGATAAAATCGTCGAACTCGACGACCCAGAAGGAAAGCTCCGCTTCAATGACGGCAAAGCCGACCCGTACGGACGCATCTTCGCCGGCACGCTCCATCTTGAAGACGAGGCGGAACAAGCGACGCTATACCGTCTGAATCGCGACGGCACGACCGAGGTCATGTTGAGCGAGTTGACATTATCGAACGGACTGACATGGTCACCCGACCATTCGACGTTCTATCATATCGATACACCGACCGAGACGGTCCGTAAATACGCCTTTGACTTGAAGACGGGTACGCTCGGCGAAGGGGAGGCCATCATCGATTTCACAGTCGAAGAAGGATTCCCGGACGGCATGACGTCCGATGAGGAAGGGTTCTTATGGATTGCGCACTTTGCCGGCGGCCGCGTCTCGCGCTGGAACCCGGAGACGGGTGAAAAAGTGCTCGAGGTGCTCGTGCCGGCCCCGAACGTCACGTCGTGCTGTTTTGTCGGCGACAACTTGAACCAACTCGCCATCACGACGGCTCGTGAAGGGATGGATGACGAGGCGCTCAAAGCCCATCCGGACGCAGGGTCGGTCTTTAAAATCGATACAGACGTGAAAGGGATGCCGCTCTATCGGTTTGGACGATAAGGAGGTAAAGAAATGGTGAAGCGATTGCTCGTTCGTGCAGGCATCGGTTTGGCACTCGCGGCAGTGGCCCGGGTCGGGATCCAAAAACTATTGGATGCGAACCGGGAAGACGACCACACGTATTTGAATCCGCGCTGGGATGAGGCCCCGAGTGTCGATGCCGATAAGGATGAGGATGAGGTCGGTCTGACGCAGCTCGATTCGATTTATCGGGCCGAGTGGCAGGCGAACACGTATCCCCGCTCCGAGGCGGAACGCAAGGCGTTGGAAGAATAGGGAAAGGAACACGTCTGGGAACGGGCGTGTTTTTTTCTTGACAAGACAATGGTGACCCGTCATTATCTAAAAAGTAATGATTACGATTTAGGAGTGGGGATATATGAAACGAATTCCAATCACGGTGCTGTCCGGTTATTTAGGGAGCGGCAAGACGACGTTGATGAATCATCTGTTGAACAATCGGTCAGGTAAGAAATATGCGGTCATCGTCAACGACATGAGCGAGTTGAACATCGACGAACGATTGATTGAGCAGGGCGGTTTCTCGCGGACGGACGAAAAATTGGTCGAGCTATCGAACGGCTGCATTTGTTGCACGCTTCGTGAGGACCTGCTCGAAGCGGTACAGGACATCACGAACGACCGTGAACTCGACGGGATTATCATCGAATCATCCGGCATCTCAGAACCGATTCCGGTCGCTCAAACGTTTACATACGCCGATGACGCCCTCGGGATCGATTTAACGAGCCGCGTCTATATCGATGCGATGGTGACCGTCGTCGATGCATATCGATTCTTGAAAGATTTTAACTCGGGCGAGTCACTCCATGAACGCAAGCAGGCCATCGATGAGACGGACGTCCGTGAAGTCGTCGATCTGCTCGTCGATCAAATCGAGTTCGCGGACATCATCGTCTTGAACAAGGCGGACCGCGTGACAGAGACGGAAGTCGACGAGATGGCCGGGCTGTTAAAGGCGCTCAATCCTACCGCCAAACTGTTGACGTCGGTCCTTGCGAACGTAGAATTGACCGAGCTGTTAGACGTCAATCTGTTCGATTTCGAGCAGGCGATGCATGCCGCCGGCTGGATTCACGAGCTTGAGGCGGAAGTACATACGCCGGAGACAGAAGAGTACGGCATCAGCTCGTTCGTCTATCGTCGACGCCGTCCGTTCCACCCGGAGCGGCTTCATGCGTGGATCGAGGCGTTCCCGGAACAAGTCGTCCGCGCCAAAGGGTTCTTATGGATTGCTTCTCGAAACGACCTCGCCTGCCTGTTCTCGCAAGCGGGGTACGCCTCGACGCTTGAACACGCAGGACGTTGGCTCGCGACGCTGCCGAAGGAAGAGCGTCGTCTTATGTTCGCAGCAGAACCCGAGCTCGCCGCCGATTACGTCGAGCCGTACGGGGACCGTCAGACGGAGCTCGTCTTGATTGGGCAGCGGATGGAGCGTTCGGTCATCGAGGCCGGACTCGACGCGTGTCTGTTGACAGACGAGGAGATGACCCTCGATTGGACGACGTTGCAAGATACGCTTCCGGGGAACGGTATCGTGACTTTCACATAAACCGTTTACAAATCCGGAGTGGTCGTCTATACTTTTCGTTGCATAGACAACCGCATACATTGGACTACACTAGGGGTGCTTCGGCTGAGATGTGAGCATGGCTCCAATCCCTTATGACTCGATCCGGGTAATACCGGCGTGAGGAAGTGTGGCACTTTTTCTAATGGATTTGTAAATTGGACGAGTGGCCGCATTCTCATGGATGCGGCTTTTTTGTGTACATACAATTAAGGGGGAATAGAACATGAACAATCAATGTGAAAGGAGTCCGATCGTCGGATTCCGCTTTACGCTGAGCCCAATGACGTCTGATTTTGTGAGTGTCATCAAAGGGGCATTGAAGGAGACGAACTTGCAAAACGTCTGGCGACATACCGACGACGTCTCGACGGTCATCCGTGGACGAAGTGAGCATGTGTTCGATGTGGCCAAAGCCGTCCTGTCACATGCGACGAAGACAGGAGAACATGTGTCGATGAGCGGGACGTTCTCGGTCGGCTGCCCAGGCGACACGGCAGGAGACAATCTGCTCGACGTGACGACTGAGCCGGGGAATGGCACGGCGGGCTCGCAGTACGTATCTTCACAATTTGCACTCTATCCGCTCGGGGACCCGAAGTATATGGACATCATCTACGAAGAAATTGCGTTTGCGAAAGAGCGTGGCGTTTTCAATGACTCGATGCATTATGCCTCGGGTATTCACGGCGACATCGAACCGGTGTTTTCATTTTACGAGGCGACGTTCGACCGCGTCCGTGCGAAGACGAGCCATGTCGTCATGACGGTCACGTTCAGCGTGAACAGCCCGTCACACGAGGGACAGCAGCATGCTTAAGTCGTGGAAGTTAAAAGAAATCGTCTTGTTGGCCATTTTATCGGTCGTATTCGCTGTCGTCTATTTGGCGTTCGTCCATGTCGGGAATCTATGGGCAGGCTTGATTGGACCAATCGCGTACGAATGGATTTTTGGGATTTGGTTCATCGTCTCGATTATTGCGGCTTATATCATCCGCCGACCTGGCGCAGCATTTTTGTCAGAAGTGCTTGCGGCGACGATTGAGATGATGATTGGTAACGCGATTGGACCTCGTATTATTTTAGTCGGGATCATTCAAGGACTTGGTGCTGAAGCGGCGTTTGCGGTCACGGGCTACAAGCGATATGACCTTTGGGTGCTCATGCTGGCCGGATTTGGTGCAGCTGCGACGAGTTTCGCGTATACGTATGTCATGGGTGGACTCGTTGCCCTCAGTCCGACATACGTAGCGACGATGTTCGCGTTACGTGCGACAAGCGGAATGCTCATTGCCGGTCTGGGAGGTAAGATTTTGAGCGACTTGTTGCTTCGTACGGGTGCGCTCGAAGGGTATGCCCTCGCGCGTAAGGGACGAGTACATGGTTGAGGCAGAACAGCTGGCGTTCCGCTATCCGGACAAACAGCGCGAAGTATTGACAGACATCACGCTTCAATTAACGGCTGGGAGGACGCTCATCACAGGGGCGAGCGGATCGGGGAAATCGACATTGTTCTCTTTGATGAATCGTCTGTACCCGGATAACTGCGATGGCATCGTGACAGGCAAATTACATTTGTTTGACCGCTCTTACGACACGTATACAGCTGGTGAGGTGAATCGTCGTGTTGGAACGGTGTTTCAAGATCCTGACAGTCAATTCGTCATGCAGACGGTCGAGGAGGAATTGATTTTCACACTTGAAAATTTTGCCGTGGCGAGGGACGAGATGATGGCGCGTGTGGCCACGATTTTAGCGGAATTGCAGTTGACCGATTATCGTGACCGAGTCATTCATGACCTGTCAGGTGGTGAAAAGCAACAAATCGCTGTCGCCTGTGCTTTGATCGGGAAGCCGGAATGGCTACTACTCGATGAGCCGCTCGCGCACCTTGATCCCGAAACCTCAACCCGTTTCGTTCAGTGGCTCGACAACGTCGCACAGACGGTAAACGTTGTCGTCATCGAACATCGACCCTTCCTATGGGGCGGGTTCTTCGATAGAGAAGTGGAGCTCGTGAACGGACGCATCAACTATGACGGACCGTTCGTTGCCCGCCCGGATTATACGTTCTCTCCGGTTAAGGTGACACAAGGAAATACTGTTTTATTTCACGTACCGCAATTGAAACGAATAACATTCAAACTAGCAGCGAGCGAGCTGACCGTCGCCGAGGGTGATCTCATTGCCGTACTTGGTCGAAACGGCAGTGGCAAATCGACTTGGCTCAAGAGCCTTGCCCGCGAACATCAAGAAGTCGGACTCGTCCCACAATCTCCGGCTCGTCTGTTTATCACGAGTGATGTGACACGTGAACTCGCATATGGCCATAATCGTCCGATTGAGGACATCATGAACCGGCTCGGGCTTGGACCGTTTCGTAACGACCATCCACTCTCGCTTAGTCACGGTCAAAAACGAAGGCTCGCCATCGGGGTGATGATGCTCTCGAATAAACGGCTCATCGCGTTCGATGAACCAACTGCTGGACAGGATGAGATATCGCTTCGTGCGCTTTATGAATTGATGGTTGAACGAACCCGCGCCGGCCAGACGGTTCTGTTTGTGACGCACGACCTTAGTTTCGCCAGAATCGCGAACACATATTACTTGATGCGTGAAGGTTACTTGAGTGGGCCATATGATGCATCGCTCTGGAATGAGACAGAGCTTCTACAAGCTCACGGTTTATTGCTGGAGGAATCGTGATGACGTTTCATGAGATGAACCCGACGATTAAATTTCTGACCGTCACGTTGCTCATGTTCGGTCTCGCCTTTATGTACAATCCATGGACGCCGCTTGCTGTATTCATCGGAACGCTTATACTTCAAATTCTCTTTTCTAACGTGAACTGGAAACGCTGGGGGCTGTTCATGATTCCGTTTTTATTCACCGCGCTCGGGACATTGTGGACGACGCTCGTCTTTGGAAAAGAGGCGGGCGGGGAGGTCATGTTCACGCTGTTCGGCAACGACGTGACCGTCGAAAATGTGATGCTAGCATCGACGCTCTCCTTACGGGTATTAGCATTCACCGCGTTATCACTCCTATTCACACTGACGACGGACCCCAAACGGTTCGTCTACAGCTTGATGCAACAAGGGAAGTTGTCGCCTAAAATCGCTTACAGTGTCTTCGTCGGCTTTCGTTTCTTTCCGATTTTGAAGCATGAACTGATGCAGCTGTATGAAACGCATGCTTTGCGAGGCGTTCGTTTAGAGACGCGACTCGATCACATTCGGCACGTTCCGAATTTAATCATCCCGCTTCTGGCAGGATCGATCCGACAAGCGGAACGCATCGCGTTCTCGATGGAGGCACGCGGGTTCACGGGCGAACCACGAGCGACGTATGAAGTCGTCGCCATCACTCGGTACGACTTTCTGTTGGCGTCGCTCTTGATTGTATTGTTCGGAGTGAGCGTATGGATTGGCATATAAACGAAACAAGACGACTCACTCGGAGTCGTCTTGTTTCGTTTCTTTCACGATTCTAAACTTCGGTTTGACCGATTCGTTATTGAACGCCTCGAGCACAGTGTTCTCGTTGGCCATACGAATCTGTTGCGGCTCGCCTTTGGACGTCGTACCGATACAGAACATATGAGCCTCATGGTCGGCGAACAGCGTCTTATACGGAGTCGCATGGTGCATCAAGCGTCCTGGAGAGCCCCAGCCGACGATGATCATCCCGCCGGTCGCCTCAACCTCGTCGAGCGTTTCCTCCACGTAATGAAAGTTGACCTCGTCAAGCTGAGACTCGACGTAAGGCAGATTGTCATTGATGGCAAGCGTCGGGACGAGACTGATAACGCGCATCTCACGAATTGGTTGATCGAGATGGTTACGCATGAGCATATACGCCCGCTGCGTGGTCGTGCCGGACAAGAAGGCATCGCTCATCCGGGGCGAGTAGATAATGACGGCACAGATGACGCCGTCGACGACATCGGTGAATTCGTACGTTCGCATATATCGTTTCGTCTTGTCCTCATTGAAGACCGACTTGACGCGAATCGTCACTTCCTCGATATGGGTGTTCATAATGTTTCCTCACTTTTGCTCAAATAGTGCCAGGTCAGACCCAGCCGGCGAACCATTCCAAATAGCGAATCGTATAGCGGGCGACTTGTTGCGTCGCCGACGCCTTGTCATCTGGTAAATAAGACACGTCAGTTTGATATGACTCATAAAACGACATCACATCGTTGACATACTGCTCACTTCGGTTGTACTCGAAGATGGCGTTCCGAATCGAATCCGTCGAGTCTGCCGTCGTCCCACCGTGCTCACTCAAATAATATGCGGCCGTATGGGCCGAATCGACGAGACTGTGCGGGTCGGCCTGACCGTCGTTGTTGCCGTCCCGTCCGAGACCGCCATACTGTTCGATAAGGGCGAGGTCTGTCAAATCGACTTCATCCTCGGGGACATCTCCTTTTTGGTCGTTGGTGTCGTACTGCCAACCGAGCCACGTCCGCGGCATGAATTGGAACGGACCAATCGCCCCGACCGATGAACGCATCGATGAGCTATGGGAGAAAATCGTCTCGACGCGATGGACCGCGGCGAGGAGTCGCCAATCGACGTCATAGGTCGCCGCCGCATCCTCATAAACGTCACGATGGACGGCGGGGATGCCATGATCCCCGTAATAGGCCCGGTAAAGGGCGTTGTTCACTTTATCATGTTGACCAAACCAGCCGATTGCGCCGAGGCACAGCACGATCACAAGCAAGAGACCGGTCAGTCGCAAAATCAATCGTTTCAAGATTCCGCCTCCTAGCTTTCTAGACAATACCCGAATAGTGTAGCATATAGCTAACAGGAAGGACAGGAGTGGATATTCATGCTCGAACAGGCCGTCTTTACCATCATTCTCGTGTACTTATTGATTGTCCAGTTGTTCAACGCCCGGTTGATGAAACCGATGATTGAAACGCTCGGGCGAAGCCGCGTGTACGATCAGACCATCAAATCGGCGTGGGGACTCTGCTTGCTGTTGCTCGCCCTCGTCTTTTTGTTCCAGGTCCCGCCTGAAGCAGTCGGGCTTGGCTTCGCCCCGGCTGAAGGGGATTTGCGCGCCTGGCAGTTCTTCTTTTTGACGAGTGTCCTCATCTCGGCATTGATTGCGTTCTATCTGCTCGTGAAAACGTCCCCAGGTTTGCGGCGCCGGTTACGGCCATATTATGAGCTCGAGATTGAACGGTTGCTGTTGCCTCAGACGATTCAGGAGGCGAGAGCGTGGGGCGCCGTGTCTTGGACGGCCGGAGTGACCGAAGAGTTCATCTTCCGTGGCGTGCTGCTCTATACGGTCACATTGTGGGTGGACGTCTCGCCCCTGATGCTCGCCTTGATCGGCGGAGCGTTATTCGGGTTGGCCCACGCTTATCAAGGTGTCCGAGGCATCCTCGTGACCGGTCTCGTCGGGTGGGGGCTCGGTTATTTATATGTGGCGATGGGTATCCTCTGGCCGGTGATGATCGTTCATGCCTTGCTCGATTTTATTGCTGGACCGATTCACGTCGTCGATTCAGAAACTGACTGACGGCCGCCTCATACGCGGGCTGGTCTTTCAAAATACAGTTCGTATGTTCCGCGCCGTGGATGAGGGCGATCTCATTTTTGCGATTGAGCGCATTCATCTCGACGGACATCCAGGTAGGGACGAAATCATCCTCTGTCCCATGGATGAACAAGACCGGCACATCGATTGCCGCGAGCGCTCGTTTCGGTCGGACTTGGTGCATCCGGAATCCGGCTCGCGTCCAAAGGAAGTAATTGATTCCCGGCAACAACAAATCACCAGGCAGTCGGTGTAAGACGTTCAACTGATGGCGCATGAGTTGTCTCATGTCGTCGAACGGGCACTCGGCAATCAAAAAATCGACATCTGTCAATGGACCGGCCTGTAAAATCGAGGCGGCGCCCATCGACACGCCATGCAGCCCGACCTCGGAGACGGACTCATTAACCCGCAACCAGTCGACCCAATCTACGATGTCATGTTTCTCATGATAGCCGTACGAGGCGTACACGCCCTCGGATTCGCCGTGGGACCGCAAATCGACGGCGAGCAGATTGTAGCCGAGGCGATGGAACATCGCCAAATGCGGGGCCATGAAGCTGTGGGACGCCGTATAGCCATGCACGAAGACGATCCACTTCGATGAGCCTTCGTTTCGGTAGACACGCCCATAGAGGCGATATCCGTCTTGCGAGCGGAGCGAGACGTGCTCAAATGGCACGTCGTGATAAAAGGATTGATCTTCCTTCGTGTAGGGGGCCAACAGCATCTCGGGCGTCTTGCGTTTCCCTCGTGTCATGCGTTTGAACGCATAGTAGCTGATGGCATAATAGCCAGTGAATAATGTTGCGAGTCCAACCTTCCATCTCTTCTGCATGTGAACCGCTCCTTTCTCCATTATTGTACCCGAAAACGCGTTCCCAATTCACGTGCCATATGGATCATGGTGAGTTTTCAATGACGGAACGCCAAGGCTTATGTAAGATAAGACACATTGTGCCGAATAGAGTTGCCACATATGATGGTAGCGAATAGTCACCAAGTGGGAGGATATGAACCGATGGAGCGACAGGCGATGTATCAATTTTTACAGGCATGTTTGATGGGACAGACGGATTATACGACGACTGACGGGGTGACGTTTTATCGCGCTCCGACGAACGGGGAACGGCAACATGGAATCGTCTTGGACGTGTTAATTGACCGCTACTTATGTCGGCCTGGGCAGGCAATCGAACTATCGGTCCCGGACATCGCCGTTTCCATCGACGTGTCGGCGGACGAAATTGTCCGGTCTGTGCTCGCGCTCGCCCGCATTACTCTCGTCTCGCAACATATCGAGGAGAGATTGATTCGTGTCGTCTCGGCGGGCATCGATGAAGCGGGTCGATTGACGCTCGTCATCGGTTTCAACGCTTGGCTGACGCATCATTTGGACCATCTATCGGGCGAGTGGGTCGAGCTGCCGCCTCGCGTGCACGCCATGTGACATACTTGAACAACAAAAAGGGAAGGCCGCGACCGACGCGGTCTTCCCTTTTTGTTAGTGTCGGGGCGAGGGTTGAAGCTGTCCGTCCTGAAGCAACAGGACCCGGTCGCAGACGTCTAGCATGCGTTCATCGTGAGTGATGACGAGGACTCGACGTCCGTGATTACGTGCTTCAGCGACGAGCAACTCCATGACCCGGCGCCCGTTCTCGAAATCGAGGCTCGCTGTCGGTTCATCGGCCAACAAGAGCCGAGGCCGATTGATGAGGGCACGGGCGACGGCGACACGCTGCCGTTCGCCGCCCGACAAGTGTTTCGGCAGTTGATTGAGGCGATGACTCAGACCGAGGACGTCGAGCAGGTGGAGCGGGTCTTGTTTGGATTCGCTGTCGGCCTGGACGAGCTCGAGTTGTTCTCGAACCGTCAAATATGGAACGAGGTGGGCCTGCTGAAACACGAAGCCGATTTCATTCAAGCGAAGCAAGCGTCGTTCTTCTTCACTCGCAGCGAGCAACTCCCGTCCCTCAAGCTCGATGTGCCCAACATCAGGTTGTTTCAATAAACCAAGAATTTGGAGCAACGTGCTCTTCCCGCTCCCGCTCGGTCCGATGATGCCGATACATTCCCCGGGCTCGACCTGTAAATTGATGCCACGCAAAATGGGCTGTCCGTCATACGTATGGCAAATATTCGTCAATTTCATTGTCCAATTCCTCCTAGCGCGTCGGCGGCGTCAAGCCGGCGTAATTTCCAAAGTGGCAACAGCGTCCCGATGAGTGAGAGGACGGCCATGATCGCACCATATGCGAGCACGTTGCCCAAGTCGAACCGGAACGGGATGGCGTCGGGGACGAACGTGCCGGTGAGCCCTGTCAGCACCGTGGCTAGCAGGCTCGCCGTGAGCACTGTGACCATGACCTGGATGACGAGTGCCGTGCCGATCACACGGGGACGAATCCCGATTGCTTTCAAAATCCCGAGCTCCGGGAGCTTTTGGAGCGTCAACATATAAAAGAACGCGGTCAAGATGAACGCTCCGATGAACAGCAAGAAGCCGCGCATCATCATGAATGTGCCTTGCTCTGCCGTATACCCAGGGACGGCCTCAACGACTTCCTGTTTCGTCATCGGCGCGAGTGAGGTGTCAGCCTTCCCGAGCCAGGCCGAGACGTAGGCGGGCTGACCACTAGACGTCTGGAACGCTTTCCACGTGTCCTGTGTTGCCCAGATGACCGGGGCGTGGCTATAGCGACCGCCCGTCGTCCCGACGACGGTGAATGCATACCCGGACGTAAAGTCGCGAACCGTATCTCCGATCTCGACGTCACCGAGAAAACTTGGGTCGACGAGCACGTCCCCGACGGCGAGGTCAAGCTCGGGGCCGATTGTCGAATCTTTCGGTAGTGTGAATAATGTGGCATCCTGTTTTTTCGTCCCATGGACGAGCGTCATCGATTTGACGCCGAGCGGGGTGAGCGCATCGGGCGTCGGCAGTTCGATGAACGAGCGGGTCAATTGCCCGTCGGCATCATCGGCCAGTTGAAACGACTCGACATCGAGTTCACGCAAGGTGGCCCCGTTATCATAAGCCAGGCCGTCCGCGAGTCCGGTGATCAATGTCGACAACAAGACGATGAGTAGCGTGATCACGAAGATGAGAGAAAATTTTCGTTTTTGCCGCCACATTTCTTTCAATCCTAAATTCATAAAAAAAGCCTCCTTCATAGCGATGAAGGAAGCATAACCGACCAAGATGAACGGAATATGAACATGACTACAACGTGACGTAAAAGACGGTACCCGACCCGAGCTGAGATTCGACCGTCAACGTGCCGCCGTGCAGGTGGACGATATCTCGGGCGATGGCGAGGCCGAGCCCGGTGCCTCGTCCGGATCGTGAGGTGTCTCCTTTATAGAAACGTTCGAACAGCCGTGCCTGCGTCGCTTCATCCATGCCGACACCAACGTCTTGAATCGAGACGGTCGGGCGTTCGCCTTGATACGCCTTGATGGTAATGAGGCCACCGTCTGCAGAAGCGTGAATCGCGTTCGTCAGCAAGTTGGACCACACTTGTGCCAGTAACAGCGGGTCGCCGGTCACGATGAGCGTCGAATCGAGTTCTGTGGCGACAGCAATCCCTTTCTCGTCGAGTTGGAACGTGTGCCGGCGGATGACATCCTCGATGGACGCACGCACATCGACCGGTTTCGTTAACGACACGTTGGCCTCGTCGAGCCGGGCGAGGAGCAGTAACTGTCTCGTCAGCTCGGACAGGCGCGAAGCCTCGTCACGAATGATGGCGGCATGCGCCTTCGCGTCACCGTCGGTTGTCCCGACGAGTTCCGAGGCGTAGCCTTTGATGGAAGTGAGAGGGGTCTGGAACTCATGGGAGACGCTCGAGACAAATCGTCTGCGCTCGCCTTCCGATTTTTCAAGCGAGTCGACCATATCGTTGAAGCGACGGGAGAGCGTGCCAATCTCATCGTTGCGCTCGAGCGGGAGGTCACTCGGCCGTCCCCCGGACGCGACCGAATCGGTCGCCGCGGTCAACGTCCGCAACGGGCGGACGAGTTGACTCGTCGACAAGGCAATCAAGATGAAGGCGAGCCCGGTCAACAAGGCGAAGAATAACCCGACGAATAAATGCAGCTCGCGAATTTGGGCACTCAGGTCGGGACGGATGAAGACGGCATCCTCACCATCGATGCTAAATCCGTACGTATTGACGACCTCGTTGTCGAAGAGTCCGAGCAAAAACAAGTGGAACGGATAAGTGCGCATCCCGTCGTAGGTTTCGCCGGTCCGGATGGAGGCGATGACGTCGGTGTCGAGCCGCTCATCCCGGAACGCTCCGCCATAGCGTTCAATCGTATCGTCCGGTCGTACGACGAACAACTGATAGCCGGTCTGAGCGAGCAGTGTATAAAACATAGACGTCTCACCATCGGTATGGGTCTCGAAGTACGATTTCGCGGCTTCAGCCGTCTGTTCGGTCTTGTCGCTATAGGACGGTTGCCACCACACGTAGTAGGCGACGTTGCTGACGAGCAGGGCGATGGCGCCCGACAACAATAAAATCATAAACACGGTCAAGACAATCCGTGTGTATAGCGTCTTCATGGCGTCACCTTGAGCGTATACCCGACGCCTCGCACCGTCCGAATCATGTTGCCTTCGTCACGGAGGCGACCCCGCAATCGCTTGATGTGGACGTCGATCGTCCGGTCATCGCCTTCAAACTCGAGGCCCCATACTTGCTCAATCAATTCATCTCGGGTGAACACGCGACTTGGAAATGCTGCCAACTGATAGAGCAGCTCGAACTCTTTTTTCGGCAAGTGGATCGTCTCCTCATGAAGTTCGAGCCGATAATCACGCAAGTCGAGTTTGAGCGGTCCGGCAGTGACAACCGTGGCCGCATTCTTGGCGTAACGTTTCGCAACGGCTTGGAGCCGGAAGAGCAGTTCTTCCGGAATGAACGGTTTCGTCATGTAATCGTCAGCCCCGTGCTCAAAACCGCTCCGTTTCTCCTCCCATTCCCCGAGGGCGGTCAATAGGATGACTGGGATATCTGTCAATCGTTTCAGCCGTGAACAGAGCGTTCGCCCGTCTTGGCCCGGCAACAGGATGTCAATCACGGCAGCATCTGCAGGTCGCTCTAAAAACAATCGCTCGGCGACGTTTCCGTCCATGGCCGTGGTGACGGTGTGACCGGCCCGCTGCAGCGTCGTTTCAATCAGATGCAAGATGGCCAGGTCGTCTTCTACAATCAGTACGTGCATGACTCTCTTCCTTTCTCGTGAAGACATCGAAAACAGGTGACCTTTGTCAGGTCACCTGGCCGTTATGTCGTTTTGGTCAGTTCTTTGTGTAGTGCCCGGAGCGCCCGCAGGAAGGCATCTTTGAAATATTTGTCTTCTTGTGCCTCGAGCGTCTCGAGCGCGGTCGTATCGCCGGCGCTCGCTTTGACGAGCAGGTTGACGACCGTTCCCCAGCGCTTGACGTGCTCGGGCTTCGGATGGTCCATCGCGACGGTCAGCGTGAACCAATACGGTTGGTCCCGACGCTGCAACGTGGCAATCATCTGTTTGGCCGTCTGTGCCTCCGCCTCGGACGGCAGCGTGGCCGTGGCGAACCAGCCGAGCAGTCCGGCACTCATCGCTTCGAGTCGAGCCTTGGCTTCTGGCTCGATCGGTTCGCGTCCGAATTCGGAGATGTTGACGAAGACGAGACGGTCCTTGCGATCGAGGTGGGTGATCCATCCTTTGACCGTCTTGAGCTTATCCTTGTCTTTCGACTGGGCTTTGACCGTGTAGCCGTTCAGTTTGCCGATATAAATCCGGAACTGGCCGCGGTCGAGTTGCTTATCGACTTTGAACTCGATGTCCTGACCGACCGTGAACGGTTGGTTCTGTTTGTTGAGCGTCTCGCCTTTTTTCAGTTCTGGCCGACGGACGATGTAGCGGAGCGCTTCTTGCTCGGTCTTGTCGTCGAGCGTCCATAGATTGTTCGGTGTGACATTCTTGAAACGATGCCGGCGGACGAAGATGTATTGATCGAGCGCCTCTACGGCGTCGGTGACGGAATTTTTTCCGCTCAAATAATCGTCGGCGATATCTCGGAGTGTGATTGATTCGAGACGGTCGATATGCCCAACGTACGGGACGTGTCCGACGACGAACAAGGCGGTGGCAATCAATTCACTCTCGCGAGGGGTCAGAGGACGTTTGGCCATGTTGCACTTCCTTTCTTGCATTCATATGAATTAGTATACCAAAAACAAAATTCGACATGTTGTACGAATCGACCAGATGGAAAATTTTACAGGCATACAGGATTTCGTGGATTGATTGCGAATACTTGAATATGATAGAGCTATGCGGATGTTGAGATGAGGTGATGAGATGAAGCTATCGATAGAACCGGGGGATTATGTCGTGTTGATTGAAATCAACAAGGAAGTATTAAAATGTACGTCCCTTGATCAGGCCGACTATGTCGACCGAGACCGCTATGAACTGGTCGGCCGGATGAGTGAACGGCTCCCGGCCGAGGTGATCGTCCCTTCCATCATCGACTATATTCGGTTCGGTAGTGGATATATCGGCGATAATATCGTCTGGGACAAAGAGACGGAATCGTTTTTCTGTCAACAGTTCGAGACGATTGACGGCTCTCCGCTCGGTGAGGACCTCGACGGGTTCACACCCGATCCATATCGGATAGAACTGGCGCGTTATTATACGTATTTGACCATCGGAAAGATTGTCGACTATGAGATGGACGAGCCCGACGAACCGAACTATTGGTGAGCGTCGGAAAAATGTCACAATCTATTTTTCGAAAAAAAAAGGGAAATTGATTCCGTAATTTGAGATAATGGTGGTATCTTAGGAAGTTTGGAATGGAGCGGTAGGCGATGAAGAAAATGATGCTTATGGCGGCGCTTGCGCTGCTCGTGCCGACGTCGGTGGACGCGGCGAAACCGGTCGTGTTGGAGAAACATGGTTACGTCGTGGCCGAGCCGAGGGTTGGGAACCAATATTATATCAAGCAAACGGGCACCGATTTGGCGTGGAACACGACGCGTGGTGCTTCAGACATCGTAATCGCTCTGATTGACTCGTCGGCAGACCGTAGTCATAAAGAACTCTATAATGTCCCTCGCGTCGTCAATTCGATGAAAGGGCCATACAGCGTCGATTATCATGGGACGCATACGGCCGGCATCATGGCGGGTCGTCATAACAAGTTTGGGATGGCCGGACTTGCTCCGAACGTACGCTATCATTTTTATAACGTCTTCTATGGGAAGAACTCGGAGTACACAGATTCTTGGACCGTCGCCAAAGCGGTTGATACGGCCGTGGCGAAGGGGGCGAACATCATCAACCTGTCGCTCGGCGGACAAGATTACGATCAAGTCCTTGCCGATTCGATTCGCCGGGCCCGAGCTAAAGGAGTCATCATCGTCGCGTCGGCCGGAAACGATGGGAAGAAGACCGTCTCGTTCCCGGCCAATATGAAGGAAGTCATCGCGGTCGGGGCGATTGATGCGAACCGTCGCGTCGCTAACTTCAGCAATATGAGCAGCCAAGTCAAAATCGTTGCACCAGGCGTGAATGTCCTCTCACTCGGAGTGAAAAATAGTTTTGTTTATATGGACGGCACGTCAATGGCCGCGCCGATGGTATCGTCGGGTCTCGCGCTCGTCAAGTCGGTCAATCCGTTCTTGACACCGGCCGAAGTGGAAGGCTTGATTCAAAAGATGCCAAAGGCTAGTGGTAAGACATATACGGAGTTGAACACGAAGCGGCTCCTCGATCACACACCGAGACCGATTACCATTACGGCACCTTTAGTAATTAAAAGTAACTACGTTAAGGAAGCAAGAATGACGACTATGAAGAAACAGAACTTAAAATCAACGTATGCACTTTATCAGGGAACTCGAAAAGTTAAGACTCTTTCAATTTCAGATTCACCGTTTACAATGTATGCATCTGGTGACTGGTTACCTTCTGGAAAGTATACCTTGCAAGGCGCAGTAACCGATGGAAAGTATAAACGCTCTTTTACTCGCTCATTTTCTTATATTAGTCCGGTTAAGACAATGGTTTCGATTAAAGCTACAGAAGTCGGTATGTTCGAATTGGCGACGACGCGAAAAGGGGTCGTCACCGTAATCGATGCGAACAAAAAAGTCGTCTATGAGGCGCTTCATGTACCAGGCAAGTTCCCGGTCCGGAGCAACACAAGCGTCGCTTACACGGTTGTCTTGAAACCGACCGACGTCTCTGAGAAAGTGGTGACGGTCAAGTATGCGCCACAACCGGTCCAAGCCGAGACGGACACCTCGGCGGAATCGACATGAAAAAACACCCGGAGCCAGCGCTGGCTCCGGGTGTTGATTTATACTTTCGTGATGGCTTCACCGCTCCAACGAATGTTCGCTTCTAAGACGTTGCCGTTGTCGTCGATATGTTCAAAACTCAGTTTCCCGTCGACGATAATCTCACAGAGACCGACACGGACATCCTCGCTCCATGCGCGACGTGTCTGAGTCGACGCGTCGAACGTCGGAATCGATTCAGGAAAACGTTCCTGTAAGTGGGCCAAGTTATGATGGTCGAAGTGATACGGGCGTTTAGACAGTTCATTCGGTGCTTTAATGTCAAACGGCTCGAATCCTCGGACGAGTCGATTATTCCGGTAGAAGGCGAACACGCCGTTGTTCGGGTGGAGCGCTTTAATGTCATCGATTTCAATCACATAGGTCAGTCGTTGAATCCAACCGTTTTTTGCATCTTGACGCATCAAAATCCCTCCTTGTTCAATGGAACACGCCTTATTTTAGCGCTGACGCCGGTGAAAATCAAGTTCAGGTTCTCGGTTGTCATTTCACGGGTTATCCGCTACAATGGGTAAAGTGACTATGAGGTCTGGGCAATCGCGGGACGCAAGTCTTGAGGAAAGTCCATGCTCGCACAGCCTGTGATGGCTGTAGTGATCGTGCTACACGAAAAGATAAGTGTAGGCAACGCAAGTTGACGGCAGAAGAAGCACCTAAGTCCTCGGATATGGTGCAAGCTTCTTGAAAGTGCCACAGTGACGGAGTCTGATCGGAAACGTTCAGAGTGGAACGAGGTAAACCCCACGAGCGAGAAACCCAAACTATGGTAGGGGAACTTCCTGACTGGAACCGAACGGGACGGAAGGCGCCAATCGGCGCAGATAGATGATTGTCACTCCATCGTGCCAGGGAGACCGTTATGAGCACCGGAGTACAGAACATGGCTTACAGGGCAGCATAGTCTCTCATTTAACATTGACCAGGAGTTCAAGCAATCCTACTTGAGCTCCTTTTTACATGACCATTTTAGGAGTAACACTTATAGAAAGTAGGGATAGTATGGCAAAACGAAAACTGATTGCCACCGCAGCGATGGGCATCGAAGCACTCGTCGCCAAAGAAGTGCGCGACCTCGGCTACACGTGTGAGATAGAGAACGGACGCGTCTATATCGATGCAGAAATGGAAGACATTCCGCGATTGAACCTATGGCTCCGGACGGCAGACCGCGTCAAGCTCGTCGTCGCCGAGTTCAAAGCGACGACGTTCACGGAACTGTTCGACGGTGTCGTCGAATTGCCTTGGAAGGATCTCATGCCGTGGGACGCTCGATTCATCGTCGACGGCCGCTCGGTCAAGTCGAAGTTGTTCTCGATCCGCGACTGTCAGAAAATCACGGAGAAGGCGATTGTCGACGCGATGCAACGCGGATACGATAAGCCGGGCGAGTGGCTGCCGAAGACGGGCGCCTACTATCCGATTGAAGTCGCCTTGTTGAAAGATGTGGCGACGATCACGATCGACACGTCAGGTGACGCGCTTCACCGTCGTGGTTACCGTGAGCTCCACTCACAGGCACCGCTCAAAGAGACGATGGCTGCGGCAATGATTCAGCTGACGAACTGGAAGCCGGACATGCCGTTCTACGACGTCTTCACCGGTTCGGGGACGCTCGCCATCGAGGCGGCGCTCATCGGCCGCAACATCGCGCCGGGTCTCAACCGTGAGTTCTGTTCACAAGACTGGCCGTGCGTGCCGAAGAAGGCCTGGTATGATGCCATCAATGAAGCAAACGATACAGCCGAGTGGGACAAACCGCTTAAAATCTACGGCATCGACCTCGACCCACGCATGGTCAAGCTCGCCAAGGATAACGCCGAGCTCGCCGACGTCCGTGACGCGATCACGTTCGTCCACAGTGACGCGGCTGCCTTGAAGCCGAAAGAAGAGTACGGCGTCATCATCGGGAACCCGCCATATGGGGAACGGTTGCAGACCGAAGAAGAAATTATCGACCTGTACGAGCGGATCGGGCAACAGTTCGCCAAGTATCCGGGTTACAGCGTCTATATGTTGACGAGCTATGAGGACTTCGAGAAAGCGTACGGCCGTCCAGCGACGAAACGCCGTAAGCTGTACAACGGAAATATTGAGACGCAATACTACCAGTATTATGGTTTACGTCCAAAAAGACGCTCAACAGAGACGTTTGTAGAGGGTAAGTAATCACCCATTGCACACTAATTGCACACTTTTTATTTTTTTCTGCCGCAGACACACGAAAACCGCTCCCTAGAGCGGTTTTTTTACGTCCTCGATCATGGTGGAGAAGAGCTCGGCCGTATCTCCCTGAGTAGTGTGCAATACGTGAGCGTAGATATCCATCGTCGTCTTGGCATCGGCATGCCCCAGACGTTCTTGGATGACCTTCGCATGGACACCGGCCTTGATGAGCAGCGTCGCATGGGTATGTCGTAACTCACGCATCGTGATCTCAGGAATCTCGGCCGTTTTGACGGTCAGGGTATGGCGTCGTCGCAATCCGGAATACCAGACATAGGCGCCCTTGATGCCGAGGCAGACAAGGTCCTCGTCGTTGCGCCATCCGAACTTGACCATGTCATACTTCTGACGAAGCCGCGACTTCTCGAGGAAGCGGATCAACTGGTCGGGGATGGTGACGACCCGCACCTTTTTCCCTTTGGTCTGCTCGAACGAATAGCCGCCCTTCGTCTCGATGGCGGTACGGGCAATCGTGATCTGTTTCCGGTCGAAGTCGATGTCGGACCAACGGAGGGACGTCGCCTCGCGGGCACGCATGCCGGTATAGGCGATCAGGTGGACCGCTGTACGATAACCATTCGCCATCGTCTCATCCGCCGTCTCGAGGTAACATCTCAGCTCATCAGGCGTGAGCGTCTTGTATTCTTTTAAGCCCTCCGACAGTTTCTCGACGGCAGCCATCGGGTTGTCACCTTTATAATAGCCCAGACGGCGCGCCCAGGAGAAGAAGCCGACATAGACGCTCCGGCGAATGTTGACGGTGTTCGGCTGTAAGCCAGAGTCGAGGTATTCACGGAGTAAACGTAGGCAGTGCTGCGGTTTCACGTTGTCCATGTTCAGGCGCTTGAACCAACCCGGCACGTTCTCGACTAAACTCGTGTATGAGTGGTACGTCGTCTTGGCCATCGTCGTCTTGATGTAAAACTCGAGCCAGCCATCGAGCACCTCGCCGACCCGTCCTTTCGGACGTACCTTGACGAACTCGCCTTCCTTCTGCGCTCGGATTTGGTCGGCGACCTAATATTCGACCGTCTTCTTTCGCTCGTCGGAGAAGTAGCGCTGCACGCGCTTGCCTTCCTCGTTGAACCCCGGAGAGTCGAACCTCCCATTTGCCGGTCTTCTCGTTCTTCTTGCTGTTTGCCATGATGTTCACTCCTTTGGAATAAGTTTATAAGACGATACGATTTTAAACAAATCGAAAATAAAAAAAGTTAGTTCAACAAATTTGTTGAACTATAAATTATAAGTGTTGACTAGTTCGGTTAGTTAGGTTTATATTATACATAGAAAGTGCAAAATGACTTTCTAAGTCGATAATAACCGACTGCCTCAAAAATTTATCATCAACATTAGGAGGAACTATTATGCTTACTCCATTCGGGAAGTTTTGTCGCAAGCTTCGAATTGATCGCAATGAAATCTTGAAAGACATGGCTTCCAAACTCGGTGTGACCGTATCGTATCTATCGGCGGTCGAACATGGTAAACGTCCTATCCCTAACGAATGGGAAACATCAATCCCGCTTCTGTATCAATTTGACGATATCCAACGATGGGAGCTCAAAGAATCCGTCATAGAGACAGAAAATCTCATCGCCTTTAATTTGAACGAGACAGGCGAGAACAACCAAGTATTGCTCAAAGCATTAGCTAGAAAATCCGAAGACATTTCTGAGGAACAACTGAAAAAAGTCTTTGACATCCTTAAATAATTCCAATAACCCGGAGGTTACGATGACACAATCACAATATAAAACGAAGCCACTATCACGAAAAGACATCAGAGATATAGCGTTTGTATTAAGAGGAATCTTTGGGCAAGGAATGAATATGAATCTAGACATCATTGATGTACTTGAGGCTGGGATGTTCAATTTCTTTGGGGAAGCGTACGAATTGCAAATTGTAGATAGAGATGAAATGCACGAGTACGCTCTGTATCTACCGGATATAAAAACAATTGTGATTCGCGAAGATGTTTATGAACAAGCTCTCAAAGGAAATCCGAGGCACCGTTTCACCATCGCTCATGAAATTGGTCACGCTGTGCTGCATAATGACATTAGGAAGCTTGCACGTATTCAAGGCAAGCTTCCTAATATCAAGGCTTACGAAAATCCGGAATGGCAGGCCAACGAATTCGCTGGTGAATTGTTAGCTCCGGCACATCTAATTGCAGATTTGGACGTTGATCAGATTGTTGAGCAATGCGGAGTTTCTTGGTCTGTAGCGTCGCATCGTTTTAATAACATCCGAAAGTGAGGAGAAAAAAATGGGCAAAAAAAATAGCCCTTGTAGAGGGCCGACGAACTAAGATACATCATTTTGTTTGCTGCATCATGTTCTTGTACATACTTTGCCGAGTGGTGTACTTAAATATGATAACAAAATATTCGGCCCTTCTACAAGTAAAAACTTGTAAAGAAGGGACATGATATATATGTCGAAAATGGTATACAGTGAGAAGTTTGGTTGCTACGGAGTTTTTCGTGCATGGAGAATTGACCCTCGCACCCAACAAAAGATTTATGCGAAGACATATGGCAAGAGAGCCTGGTTCATCCCTGTGGACGAACTTGAATCAGAAACTGAAAAGTAATTAAAAGAAACCTTTTACGTATCTTTGCAGCAAGATTACGTAGAAGGTTTCTTCTTTTTTTCGTTTAATCTTGAAGTAAGTCAGGCTTCACATCTTCGATTATTTCCTCACTGAGGTAGTTAAATGAGATTTTAAATGCTACACTCGCACTTACAACTGACTCTATTTTTGTCTCTGTTACACTCATTTTATATTTAATTAGTAAGGATGAATTAGTTTTCAATTGTTTTTCTGTCTTGTATTTTACATTGAGTGTTAAATTATTGATTAAATTAATATAGTCTGCCTCTTCAAAACTTCTTAAAACAGGTGACATTGTCTCTGATAATGATCCCTCTACTTTTTTTGCAACGTACTGATGAAAATAATTTTTTCGTCTGAGAGCATGATCAACTATAATCACCTGAGCAAACGAAGGGAAATTCACTTTAAAAGTTTCATTGTTCCTCAAATATGTATTATAGTTTTTAGAATCATCTATAGATAATCTTCTAATCGAATCCTCGTCAATAAAAGTTATATTCAAGGTGTCTACAAGTCCGATTACTTTAGTTTTATAATCTTTTTCGAAGCGAAGTAAATAGCCACTTGAGTTAAAAAGTTGATTATATAATACGCCAGATTTTATTGGATTATGTTCAAACAAGAAATCTTTATCTTCTAAGTTGAACCAAGAGTTTATATTGTACGCATTTCCTTGTCCGATGTTTACTAAAGAAAAATGTATAGTACCAGTGTAAGGATTTAGATCTTCTTTGGAGTAAGAAGTAATGGATTGAAGATTAAGTTTTGCGTGTGTTTGTATAGGGAGAACGGTCGGAAGCTGATTATACTCCAATTCTTCTCTCATTAATTTTGTTTGTTCATCAGCTAGCAAAGCAGCTGCACTAGATATTTCTGCAGACTTTTGGGCACTTTTTGATGCTTTGGCACTTATGAAAACAGCAATTAAAGTTAATATAGCAGCTATTGCACTGATCAAATCAGACCAACCAAAGTCTCCGTTCCACTTAAAAAATTGAACATCCATTAAAATTTGCACTGTAAATTCTCCCCTTGTTTCAAAACGTAAAATTTATTAATAAGCTTAATACACTGCAACCTTCTTTTCAGAGATGATTTGAAGCGTTCGATTATACTCTTCAGCCTGCGCGAGCATAGTGATTTCAAGCGTCTGATCGAATTCCTGCTTGATGACGTCGGCGACCTCGTCGATGTTGACCTTGAAGAACTCCTTACGGAAGTTGACCTGGTTCACGCGACGGTCAGTGAAACGTTTGTGCAGCTTGTTCTCGAGGTTCGGTGCATCCTCTGAGAAAATCATGGCATGGATGTCGAACGTGAACGGAACCGATGCGCTCCCGAGCTCACGGATCCGATCGAGCGGCTCGAGACGACGGGTCATGCTGATTTTGTAGACATGTTCCCCGAATGACCCGATGTTCGAAATGACATAGACGTAACCGGCGCGCGTGTTGCGCTCACGATTCTCGATGTCGCCTTTGATCTCTTCGACTTCTTGAAGTTTCGCCTCAAGTTCCGCGATCTTCGCCTCGAGTGCCGTACGCTCAGACTCGCTCGCGTTCTCGATCTTGGTGCGTGCAGCGAGTAGGGCGGCCTTGAAATGAGTCTCTTCTTTTTCGACCTTTTTCCGAGCCTCCTCAATCTCTTTCAAGACACGAGCTTCTTCACGCATCTGCTCTTTGATGGCTTGTTGCTCCTCTTTCTCTTCCTGCTTCTTCACGCGATATTTATACATTATAGTAAGTTCATCGACTTTTAGTTTTTTGTACTCTGTTGTCATGAAGACTGTTTGCATATCTGTCAAGGAGTTCAGCTGATGAAAACTTTTTTGAACTTTTTCGACAGATCGTTCAAAATTTGTGTGTTTGACTCCAGAAATAATCACATCACACTCGTTATTAAAAGCTCGTAGTAACAATTTAATTGTGTCGTTAACAAATTCCTTACCTTTCTTTTTGTCGCCATCAACTGTGTAAGCAGGTGGATGTGTAGTTGCATTTTTATTTTTAATAAGAGCTTTTTGTTTAGCGCGCACAGAGCCGAGTTTAGCTTTCAACTTCTCCGATGAATCTTCATCGCTTAAATAACGCGGTGGTGAATAAAGTCCATGCTCAAGTGAATTCAATATTCCTTCGTATTCGCCAATATCAGATTTCAATAGAACACATTTACTCTGCAACGAAGAAATTTCATTACGAAGTTTACCATGTTCTAATTTCAAAGCTTCTGTAATAGACTCCAGTTCTTCTTTATGAGACTGAAGATTTTTTTGATTCTCCCACTTGATGAATTCTGATTCCTTTTTCAGGTCTAAATACTGAACCTCTTCCTTCGTCAGCTCAATCCGTTCGATCTCTTTAGTCAAACGCTCGACTTCCTCCCGGTTCTGCCGGGCGTTCATGATATCTTGCCACCAACCCATGTAATTCATCTCCCTCCAAAGTTTTACTGAACATGAAAAAGTGGCAGGACGATTGTTTCGCCTTGCCACTTTTTTATTACTTGCTAAATCAATAGGACATTGCGTCTATGTAATTATCCGAATACAAAATAAGTGTACCATTCAGAATATAGAGCACCCATATTTTTCAAATGAGAATCATTCGACAAAAATATGCTATTTTTGGGACTTTGTCGAACATCTCAGATTGTCTCAATGGGGAAAATTGTTGAAAATATTTTGTGTTGGGCTCATACTGAGTACATAAATAGGAACAAACGTTCCTAATATCTTGTTTATAACATAATTATAGTATGTTTATAACATTTTTATGTTGTTTCATATACTTCAAAGATATAATTGAATATTTGGATTTTATTGACTGTGATTCAAAATGTGATGGTATCTTTAGGGTACAAAATAAATACATGAACGGTCGTTCGTAAACGGAGGGGTTTTGGTGAAGTTACTAGATAGAACAGTACACCTTGTCATGGATCTTACAGATGAAATAGAGGAAATGAGTCTGAAGTCATTGTATGGACAAGACTTGGACTACGTGTCTGAAAATGGTGAGAAGTACAGAATTATAATCGCCGAAAGAACTTGAATATGACGAACAGAAAAGACCCTCAGACGAATTATGAACTGAACCCCGAATGATGGACACTTGAAAAAAGTGCCTCACTCGGGGTTTTTCGTGTGCGCATGAATCGCTATAATGAACCTATTC
>NZ_JACSLZ010000009.1:90298-105079 GCF_018618395.1 Exiguobacterium sp. s149 | reverse complement strand
CGCTCGACTTGCATGTATTAGGCACGCCGCCAGCGTTCGTCCTGAGCCAGGATCAAACTCTCCAAAGAATTTGATATAGCTCTTTAAAACATGACGAAGCTTGCGCTTCATTCAAACATTGTAAAACTTTTTTGCCTCATCGTTCAGTTTTCAAAGTTCGTCTGTCGCTCTTGGCGACTAAATAATAATAACATTTATCATTATTGTGTGTCAACCAGTTTGTTTACTAAGTTGTAAGCATCGCTGGCAACAGAGATAACTATAGCATCCCCTTCTACCACATGGCAAGCATTATTCTAAAAAAACTTTAAAAGTTTTTCACCCTCTTCATTTTAACCCCTTTGATTTCGAGAAGGGCATTATCCCCTGTTGGCGAATACACACCAATACCAACTTAAAGAAGGTGACACTCAATGCTTCAACTGCAGCCAAAGAAACGATCGAACCTGCGCATATGGGCAGGAACCCAGTATTACACATTAAAACGCCAGGCTCAATGGATGACGGACGGGAAACGGTATACCGCTCAACGAAACACTATACCGTTGCCTTATCTTATCCACGAGCATCGCACCCCACTCTACCGAAGATTACGCGACGTCGATCTCGAGATGCAACAGAACAAAGTCATCAATCTCAATATCGCCATCAAACAGTTAAATGGTATCATCGTCTCTCCGAACGAAGTGCTCTCGTATTGGAAAACCATCGGGCGACCTACCAAGCGAAAAGGCTATGTGGACGGAATGATTTTGCATTACGGAAAGGTCACGACCGGAACCGGGGGCGGATTGTGCCAATTATCCAACTTGATTTATTGGATCACGCTCCATAGCCCACTCACAGTGACCGAGCGTTACCGCCACAGTTATGATGTCTTCCCTGATTCACGAAGGGACCAACCGTTTGGGAGTGGCGCCACATGTTCCTACAACTATTTAGACCTTCAAATCACCAATCGGACGGCACAGACGTTTCAACTCCTTCTATATATTGAGGGGGATTATCTCGTAGGGCAATGGCGGTCCAATATCCCACCAACCGTTCAATATGAGATATATGAAGAAAACCACCACTTCACGAATGAATGGTGGGGTGGAACAGTTCGGCATAACCAAATATTTAGAAGCGTCCTCTCCCAAGATGGCACATTCATCCGAAATGAGTTCATCACAGAAAACCATGCCTTAACCATGTACGACCCCTTCTTACCTGAAAACACTGCATACAAAAAAGCCGACTCATAAACCGAGTCGGCTTCATTTCATTACGCGTGCGGCAAGAATATAAAGTAAGCCAAGAAGATCACTAACATGCCGTACATGATTGGGTGGATCTCTTTCGTCTTCCCTTTCGCGATCATCATGAGCGGATACAAGATGAATCCGAGCCCAATCCCCGTCGCAATCGACGAAGTGAGGGGCATCATCAGAATCGTCATGAATGAAGGAATCGCGATTTCTAGCTTTCTCCAGTCGATATCGAGTAAAGCCGAAGCCATGAGTACTCCTACGATAATCAATGCAGGGGCTGTGACCGCCGATGTGACGACTGCCAAGAGTGGCGAGAAGAAGAGCGCCAATCCGAAGAACAAACCTGCGAATACAGCCGTCAAGCCCGAACGACCACCCGCCGCTACACCAGCCGACGATTCTACATATGACGTCGCAGTCGATGTCCCAAAGATTGCACCTGCCACTGTTGCTGTTGAGTCAGCCATGAGCGCTTTACTCGCACGTGGCACTTTGTTGTCTTTCATGATTCCTGCTTGACGAGCTACCGCTACGAGCGTACCCGCTGTATCAAAGAAATCAATGAAGAAGAACGTCAAGATGACGACTAGCATTTGGACCGTGAAGACTTCTGAGAAATTGATGAACGCTTGTCCGAAAGTCGATGACATGCTCGGTGGTGCCGAGACGATGTCTGAGATGGCAGTCGGTGTCGGTACAAGATTGAAGATCATCCCGACAATTGCCGTGAGAAGCATCCCGATGAAGATACCACCTTTTACATTTCGAACCATTAACAATGCTGTCACTACAAGACCGAACACTGAAAGGAGTGTCGTCCCTGTTCCGAGTGAACCGAGACCGACGAGCGTCGCCTCGTTGGCGACGACGATACCTGCATTTTTCAAACCGATAAAGGCGATAAAGAAACCAATCCCTGCCGCGACCGCCATTTTGAGTGGTCCCGGAATTGCGTTGACGACTGTCTCACGAATACCTGACAGTGTTAAAACGATAAAGAACAAACCAGAAACGAGAACCCCTGATAGTGCCGTTTGCCATGGAATACCCATGCCGAGAACTACACTGTACGCGAAGAAGGCGTTAAGCCCCATACCCGGAGCGATCGCAATCGGATAGTTGGCGAACAAGCCCATCATGACAGAACCGACGAGGGCGACAAGACCGGTTGCCACAAAAACAGCGCCCATGTCCATTCCTGCTGCACCTAACACGTTCGGGTTAACGAACAAAATGTAAGCCATTGCCAGGAACGTAGTGAATCCTGCGATCAATTCCGTTTTGATGTTCGTTCCAAGTTCATTCAACTGGAAGTAACGTTCAATCCGGTTTCCTGATGGTTGGTGATTTGGTTCTTGCTTGAGCTGTGTGCTCATTGGTTTTCCTCCTTGGCTCGCCGTAAAACGAGAAAAGGTCCCCGATTGATAACCGGAGACCCCACGCGAAACATACAGGGACATAAGTCCCTGATCTATGTCTCGCCGTAGTGAAATCATTTAAGGTGATTTCGTAGAGACTCTCGGGCCATATTCCCGATATTATACGGCAAAATAATTTTTAATTGTTCGGATATAATAAGAACGTTTTTATCTTAACAACGGAAAAATCGAATGTCAACAAAAATGACGGATTTTAACCAAATATTTCGTCCTAATGTTCGGTTTTACCAAATAAAAACAGAGGGGATTTCTCCCCTCTGGTGGTTATTCCCACTCGATTGTTGCTGGTGGCTTCGATGTGATGTCATACAGGACACGGTTGACGTGACTGACTTCGTTGACGATACGAACTGAGATTTTCTCGAGTACATCCCATGGAATGCGGGCCCAATCTGAAGTCATCCCATCAATCGAAGTGACGGCACGTACGCCGACCGCATAGTCATACGTCCGCTCGTCGCCCATGACACCAACTGAACGAATCGGTGTAAGAACCGTGAAATATTGCCAAATATCACGTTCGAGACCGGCTTTCTTCACTTCTTCGCGCAGAATCGCATCTGACTCACGCACGATTTCAAGTTTCTCTTCTGTGATTTCACCGAGAACACGAATGCCAAGACCTGGTCCCGGGAACGGTTGACGCCAAACGATATAGTCCGGTAACCCGAGTTCAGTCCCGAGTTCACGTACTTCATCTTTAAAGAGCGTGTTGAGTGGCTCAATCAATGTGAAGTTCATGTCTTCCGGTAGTCCACCGACGTTATGGTGTGACTTGATTGTTTGTGCCGTGTCCGTTCCACTCTCGATGATATCCGTATAAAGCGTACCTTGGGCAAGGAAGTCCATGTCCACAAGTTTAGACGCTTCTTCGTCAAACACGTAGATGAACTCATTGCCGATGATTTTTCGTTTTTGTTCTGGATCTGAAACGCCGGCAAGTTTCGCCATGAAACGCTCCTGCGCGTCAATCTTGATGACTTTCATATTGAAACCGTCCGCGAACGTCTTCATGACGCTGTCCGCTTCGTTTTTGCGAAGCAAACCATGGTCGACGAACATACATGTCAATTGGTCGCCGATGGCACGATGAACGAGCGCTGCGACAACCGATGAGTCGACGCCACCTGACAACGCGCAAAGAACTTGCTTGTCGCCGACGATCTCGCGAATCTTCTCGACTTCGATGTCGATGAAGTTCTCCATCGACCACTCACCTTTGGCGCCACACACTTCATAGATGAAGTTTTTCAAGATGTCGTTACCGTACTCAGAGTGCCGGACTTCCGGGTGATACTGTACGCCGTACATTTTGAGTTCATCGCTCTTGATTGAAGCGACCGGGCATGATGGGTTCGTCCCATCGACGATAAATCCTGGCGGTGCTTCCATGACGAGGTCGCCGTGGCTCATCCAAACCGTATGTTCCACTGGGAGACCCTTGTAGAGCGCCGACGCTTCCGGTGTCGAGAAGAGCGTCGCTTTTCCGTATTCGCGATGTGCCGCTCGTTCGACACGTCCACCGAAGTGATGCGTCATGAGTTGCATGCCGTAGCAGATTCCGAAAATCGGAATGCCAAGTTCGAAAATTTCCGGGTCACAGCGATATGCGCCTTCCGCGTACACACTGTTCGGGCCACCCGAGAAAATAATCCCGACAGGAGCCAGTTCACGAATCTCAGCAGCGGTCATCTTGTGGGAATGAAGCTCACTATATACGCCAAGGTCACGCACACGACGTGTAATCAACTGGTTGTACTGGCCTCCAAAGTCGAGCACCAAAATCATCTCTTGTTCTATTTTCACAAAACCTCCACCTTTCTGCCTTCTTCTCAAAAAAAGAGCGAGCTTCTCCCACGGATTCACTAAACCGAAGAAGAAGCACGCCCTTTTCTGTGTATACGAAACGTGCTCCTTCATAGTCGGTCCATTTACGGTGGTCCGGTAGAGACTCTCGCGCCAATTCGCGAGTATATACGAAGGAATGCTGTTCAATTATCTAACTAATGCGTCTATCTTACTGTATGCATCCACCTACTTCAACTCATAATTCGACGAATCATGATTTTCCAATATTCTTTATATTTTGAATTCGGCGTTTTTTCGGCATAGACACTTTGTTCAAACAAACGGGTCAATCTCGTCATTTCGGTCGATTCATAATAAGCATCGACCTCTGCGGCGAGTTCGGACGGCGTGCGCCCGTCGACTTTAAAACCTGCTCCACGGAGTCGTTTAACTAGATAGCGATGCATGGCGACGAGTCGATTTTCATTCAATGGACGCCGTGTCCACCAAAGCATCATGACGAGGCGTTCAATCGATTTTCGGTTCCATACGAGAACGGCGACCGTAAAGACAATCACAATCCAACCCCACACCGGCATATTCCAGTTCTCCGTTGCCGCTTCTCCCGACGTCACATCATCGAGTGCCAAATCTTCTTGCGGACGATTCGTCGGCTCGTCGTCTTGCGACGCTTGTGGTTCATTGGCCGCTGGATCGTCTGCATTCGCTTCGTCCTCCGTCTCGACTTGAAGTAAGTTGGCATCCGAGAAACTGATAGTCGCCTCGAGCGGGACCCAGCCTGCGCCTTCCACGAAATATTCTACCCATGAGTGGGCGTGACGGTTCCGGACGGTGTATTCTTCTTCCCCTTGGATAATCCCCCGCGCATCACCCATCGTGAAACCTTTTACCCAACGTGTCGGCACTCCGCTCGCCCGGAGAAGGACGGCAGCCGAGGTCGAGAAGTTGTCACAGTACCCGATTAACGTATCGAACAAAAATTGATCGACGTAATCCGTATTACCTTCCGGGACGGCCACATCTTCCGTATTGTATTGGAAATCTCCAGATTGGAAGTAGGCTTGAACCGCTTGGGCTTGGTCATAAGGTGTCTCACTGTCGCCCGTGATATCGGCCGACAAGTCGCGGACCCGATCCGGAAGCGAGTCCGGCAATTGCAAGTACGCCTGCCGCTCTTCTTCCGTCAACGTCGTCACCGGTTCATTCAATGCCAGTTGCTCTTCTGTAAAGGAAGGGACACTGTAGCGGAGTTGAATCGTCTGAGGCGTCGTCTGTCCATCATTGTCGAACACGATTTTCCCGGATGGTCGGATGTGAATCGTCTCGTTCGGAAACGGTTCTTCGATATTTCCAACTCGGAACTCAGTGCCATTGTCCGTCTCCGTGGCCTGTGGATATTCTCCACCATACGGGACGAACGTTTGGCGCCGGTCAAATCGGAGCAACGCCTGTTCCGGTGTCGTATCGACAGCTTGGTCGACGAGTTGTCCGCGGTTATATTCGGAATCGAGGACCGGGGACTCGACCCAGCCCTTCCCCGTATAAATCTCTTTTGACTCGATGCGCCAATAGCGCGCCGGCACACCACGGGCGATGAAGACGATGCCGTCATCTTGCTCAAACGGTCCGCCGAGTTGTTCATCGTTCACCCCATAGCCGACTCGACCGCTACCAGAGCCCTCATCGTTCACCGCGTTTTGGAAACTCGTCGTCAAACGGTCGGACCAATCCCCTTCGAGCGTCGGGGACACGCTTGCGAGTGCCAACACGACCGAAGCGAGGAGCGCGATACTGACATAGCGGACGAGCGATTTGCTCGGTCGTTTCGCCAGGTCGGTGACGAAGAGCAATACGAGCGACGCTAAAATTGCGAGTAAAATCTTCCCTTCCCCGTCATAAAGCGTCCACGTGTCAAAGTAAGCCATCAGTCCGAGCGTCGAAACGATCATCCCGAGAACGAAGCCATAGCTCGGATACGTGCGTCCGACCAGGATGGCGAACAGTACCCCGATGAGTGCCATCGCCGAGAAGAAAATCGCCTCTTCCGGCAAAGCTCCGCTCAGTACCCCGCTCAAATCCTCTAACCATAGACCGAACCAATCCAGGATACTCCCGTGGTACACGTACAAGACGATAAAGAAGTTGAAGACGACCACACCAATGAAACCATACCAAGGCAACAAGCTCGCAAACATCGGAACGAGAAGCAGGAACAAGAACGGCCAGTTGACATCAAATGTCGTACTGCCCACAATCGGCTCGACCCAAAATGACAACAAGTAGGCGGCAAGCGCCGTATAGACGATTCGTTTCAACCATGCCGTCATGTCGTCACCTCGTTCGCCGTGTACAAGTGATAGCTGCCTTGTGTCTCATTCATGATCTCACGCACCCATTTCGTCTCGAGTGGGCTAATCATAATCAAGTTCCCCACTTCTTGCGGCAGGTTGCGCTTCACTCGTTCGACAAGGCGCCCTTCCGGCTCCGGTGTCGCTGTCAGCAAGTAATGGCCGACCTCTGCGCTTTGGTCCGGCAAATGGAACAGACGGACCTGCTCTTCGATGACATACAGTTCGAACGGCAGATTTTTCCGCTCGAGTTGTCGGATTGCACCGACGAGAAGCGACAATGAACGTTCGAACGCTTCTTCATGCCCGGCCGTTGTCGACGGGACAAAGACAAGCGACAATTTCTTCTCCTGCTCTTGGTCGAACGTTTTCGTCATTAAGTTTCCGCGTGGAGCCGAGGCTTTCCAATCGATTCGACCGATGCGGTCCCCGGCCGCATACTCACGGACACCACTCGTCGTATTGGCAACCTCGGTATATGTGCGCGTGCGGCGATACTGTTCGCCTCGCCCACCGACTTGCTCGTCACGCGGTAAGTCGAACGGAAGTTCAGCAGGTGAGACTTCAACGACCGTCTCGAGTCGCAACGTCCGTTTGCGGTCGAACAGTCCGAACACGTCTCGCACGTGAAGGACGGTCCGATCGAACACGTGGATGCCGCGTCGAATCTGTTCGATTTCGTAATGGACCGTCTCTGTCCGTCGAAAGAAACGATCGACCGTGGTAATGATGACATCAGTGGATGTCGCGAGTCGCGACGGCGGTGTCTCTTCTAACGTGACGACCCCGACAAGAAACGGGTATTTCCGCTCCACTTGCAGTTCCACGTCCATCGTTTGGCCCGAGACGAGTCGTTTCGTCGTCACACGGCGCGACACGTTCGCGGCTGTGACCGGATAAATCATGAAAATCGTCCAATAGGCGGCCAGGACGAAAAATGACCACCAGAGCGTCGACGCGACGATACTCCCTTCAATTCGGGCGAATGCGTAAAGTCCGAATGCCGCCGCCCACACAAGGAACAGCTTCATCCAATTTTTCATACTTCTTTGACCTCACGATCCATCGGGACCGGAAGTGTGTCGAGCCAGCCTTTGACAAGCTGTTTGGCCGTCTTCCCTTTATAACGCGCTTCTGCCGTCAGTAAGATGCGATGACCGAGCACACTACCGGCGAGCGCCTTCACGTCATCCGGTAGCACGAAGTCACGGTTGTGAATATACGCCCACGCCTGTGCCGCCTTCATCAAAGCGAGCGTCGCCCGTGGACTGCCCCCAAGATACGTGTTCGGGTCGTTGCGCGACTCGTGAATCAAACGGACGATATACTGTTTGACGGCACTCGAAACGTGTACATCGCGCACTTCGCGTTGCATCTGTTCGACTTCATGTTTCGTAATGACACTCTGTAGCGCCTCAAGCGGTTCTGCTTTCTCAAACCGCGTCAGCAGTGCAATCTCTTCATTGAAAGATGGATAGCCCATCTCGATTTTAAGGAGGAATCGATCCAATTGAGCTTCCGGGAGCGGATACGTCCCTTCATGTTCAATCGGGTTTTGCGTCGCCATGACGAAGAACGGAGACGGTAAAATTTTGACTTCACCGTCGACCGTCACGCTGCGCTCCGCCATCGCCTCGAGCAAGGCCGATTGTGTTTTAGGAGAGGTCCGGTTAATTTCATCAGCCAAAACGATATTACCCATCAATGGACCCGGCCGATATTCGAACTCTTTCGTCTTTTGGTTATACATCGAGATTCCGGTCAAATCAGAAGGCAACATGTCCGGAGTGAATTGGACACGTTTGAAATCCAAATCGATGGCTCGACTGAACGTCCGGACGAGCATCGTTTTCCCGACGCCCGGGACATCTTCTAACAACACGTGCCCTCCGGCAAGTAAAGCAGTCAAACTCTTTGCGATGACATCTTCTTTTCCGACGATCACCGTCTCAATGGCATTGATGATCGATTGAATGGCTGGACGATATGACATAGCCGACTCCCCTTTTTTCTCTGATCGCTGACGCGTTAGAAATTAGAATGTTCTGACTTTATTGTGACACATTCGAGCGCTCGTGTGAAAGAAAACCATCATGCCAATGGGCTCTCCATTCTTTACCCGAAAAAAGGCGCCTTGTCTCCGATTCGAGCAGGCGCCATGGCATTTATTTCGGTCGTTCGATTTCGAACGTTTCGCCGAGCGTGGCATAGAAGTTTCCGGCGAGTCGACTGACCGGTGCCAATCGTTCGGCGTCGATACGTCCGGCTTCATAAAGCGCCGGGTCAATATGGAACCGCACGACTCGCGCGATCAATAAGTCAGCCGTCACTTTCCCGTCATGCTCAATCGGAACGTGATGGTGCAGTTTACATTCCATCCGGATTTTGGCTTCTTTCACGCCTGGCGTCTCGATGACATCACTCGGTGCGGTCGTGAACGTCGTCCGATCGAGCTCACTCTCCGCTGGCCCTAAATTGGCCGCGGTCTCGTTGACGAGAGCCACGTTCGTCTCATCGACGATATGGATGACGAGTTCTTCTGTCGCGACCGCATTGCGGGCCGTATCTTTCATGACACCGTTCTTCCGTTGAACCGATACCGATAGTAGCGGCGGCTCGGACGCCACGATGTTAAAGTAACTAAACGGCGCAGCATTGATTGTGTCGCCGTTTCGAGTCGTCACGAAAGCGATCGGCCGCGGAACGATACTCCCGATTAAAAATTTGTACGTGTCTCGCTCGGTTAACGCTGAAGGTTCAATCGATAGCATAAGAGCACCTCTTCCATAGTCATTTCTTCTCTTTCAAGCTATCCTGTTCCCTTCGTATGTGTCAATCGGAAGCACATTCGAATGTGTAAGATGCTGAAATCCGGGGTATATCCGTCTAGATATGATATTTAAACAGAGAATGTTTGATGGCACATTGTTTGAGCAATTCGGTGTTCATCTAATTTTTCTTTTTGTATATTTCCGTCATACGACGATGGAATTGGAGTTGGTTTTTAGTTAAGGAAGGAAGTAGAGTGTATTATGGGCAAGTGGATTGAACAATTGAACAGTCGTCAAATTCTCGGCATCCTTTATGGTGCTTGTATCACCAGCCTCGTTTTAACAGCAATCGGTGCTTGGTTCGTTCGGGACGATACCGTCTCACCGACCGAACTTCTGACGTTGCGTTGGATCTGGATGACCGGGCTAGTCATGTTTATCACTGCTATTTTATTAATTGGACGTCCTCTAATCACACGCATGGTCGGACAAAACGAAAAAATGCGCGCAAAACAAAAAGAGATGCAGTCCGTGCTCGAGGCGTCGAAACAAAATGAGACTAAACTGCAGTATCGTAACGAATTGATTGAAGTACTCGCTTCGAAGGAATCGTTACTCGACTATTCGGCTGTCATCGAAAAAATCGTCTGGTTGACCGAGGCGGAGTTCGGGGCCGTGTTGCTCGTCAAAGACAATGAAATCACGTCCGTCGTACCGAAAGGGATGACAAAAGAGCAACAGGAGGACTTGAAGGTAAAGTCCCTTCTGTTAAAGCGTGTCATGATTTCTAAATCGCTAGAAGCGAGTTCAAAAAAAGTGGCCGACCAGCTTCACGGCTACCCGTACTATATCCATGAGACGGTCATCCCGGTAAAGGATCCATCAGACGGAACGATGATCGGTTGCTTATATTTGGCCTGTTATGATGAGCCATTCGATGCGAGTGAAACATCAGAGTTGAACGCGTTTGCGAACCAGTTGGCCATTTCGCTCTTACGGACGCGGCTTTATCGCCAGATGCAACAGGATCGTAAAGAGACGGCACAATTAATCAACTCGGTCCGTGAAGCCATACTGTATTTCAACTATGAGGAAGACACGATCGTCGGCAACCGCGCCTTTATCCGCATGTTCGATGAACTTCAATTCGAATACGCCGGTTATGAGGAACTGACAACGTTATCGATTGATATCGAACAGTTTGCCGAACGTGTCGATCAACAAGACCTTTTCATCAGTTATATCGAACGTGTCTTCGACCAAGAGCCGCCGGAAGACGGCTTATCGATTTCATTGGATCAAGGAGATTACTTCCTACAGGTCTATGCGGAAAGCATTTATCGAGATGGGAAGATTCACGGCACGATGCTCGTCTTGCGCGATGTGACGGCCGAAACTGAAATTGACCGAATGAAATCAGAGCTTGTTTCGACGGTCTCTCACGAATTAAGAACGCCGCTGTCATCCATTTATGGATTTACAGAGTTGATGCTCGAGCGTGATTTGAAAGAAAGCCGCCGTGAATTGTACTTGAAGACGATTCATGATGAAGCAAAACGTCTCTCTTACTTGGTCAACGACTTCCTCGACCTTCAAAAAATGGAGGCCGGAAAACAGACGTTCGAGTGGGAGACAGTTGATTTGCTCGAGCTCGCTCGCGACAGTATCAGCTTTTATCAAGAGACGACCGACTTGCATCATCTACACTTAGATGCCGATGTCGGACAGGACTTTAAAATCGAGGCCGACTTGGAAGGCATGCGGCAGTTGCTCGGTAACTTGCTCAGTAACGCCATCAAATATTCGCCAGAAGGTGGGAACGTCCTCGTTTCATTAGAACGACTAGAAGGTCAAGTCGTCATGAAAGTTCGAGACAACGGGATGGGGATTCCTTCATCTGCATTACCGAACTTGTTCGGCAAGTTTTACCGGGTCGATAACTCAGACCGTCGTAAAATCGGAGGGACAGGACTCGGTCTCGCCATCTGTAAAGAAATTGCGAAAGCGCACGACGGACATTTACACGTTGAATCGATTTACGGGGAAGGCAGTACATTTATTTGTGAATTGCCGACGTCAAAAGAAGCGATTCATCAATGAACACGACCGGAGTCGTTCCGGTCGTGTTTTTTACGCCGTAGCTTCTATTTTTAGCAGGAATGTTTTGGGATAATCTAGAAAAAGAGTAACATCGAGAAACGAAGGCAACATCGATTTACCCTTCCCATTTTTCTCGCAGGCTTATTCTAGAAAAAGAGCTATACTAGTAAGGAAGAGACAGACAAGATTGGAGGTCATGAAGTTGGATCACCGCGACCCACCGTTTTCAGAACTAGGCGACTTTAAACAATGGGGACGTTTTGATATAAACGTGCCACTTCAAGGCGGGCAAGCCGAACTGCAAGCTGCCGTATCGATTGTTAGACATCATATTCCTTTGCGGTTGGGTGGGTTTTATATCATCGCGAGTGAAGATGGAATTTTGCGAAGCGGCTCACACGACGCCAATTTACAAAAACATATCATTCACCTACTCCAACAAGTTCAAACGGGCCATGTGGGAGATGAAGCATTGATGAACGAACCGATTTGGACGATTCATTATTTCACCACTCCATAAACGACAAGAGACGATTCGGGCGTCTCTTTTTTTGTGCAAAAAAAGAACGCCTGAGGAGGCGTTAATCCCATCGAGACATAATCGCAATGGATTTTTCATAGTATTCAGTAGATAGTTTGTACTTCCCATTTTCTCGTAGCTCACGTGCTAACCAAAGGGCATATTTGTTTGTGTAATGATAGTCATCGGAAGATTCAAAATACTGCACTGCCTTTTTTAAGCTCTCAATCAATTCTTTACTGTTCCCATTAGTATACTTATTTCGAAAAACTCCAAAATGATATATAAATTCGGATAGGTTATCATTGTCCTCTTCTTGAATAATTTCTTCCCCCTTCTCTACCCAGTCTAATACTTCTTGGGAACTTCCTCTAATAGAATATTCTTCAATTAATGAAAGAATACTTAGTAGTTTACTTTTGCTTTCAACTTTATATTCTAGCCCTTTTAAGAAATATTCTAATGCAAGCTCTCTATTACCTTGTAGAGAATATATTTCACCCGTGTTGTTGTAAAGCATGCCATAATATCCTTTTAAGTCCGTTGCCCCGGCAGCTTTAATTGCCTTTTTGTAATTAGCTAATGCTTCGTTAAATCGTTTTCTTCGTTTAAAAGCTAATCCGATAATTAAATGGCATTCTATTATTCGTTCTACATAAAAATTATCTTTAAAATACGATAGCGCTCTATTCACATGTTCAATCGCTTGTAAATAATCCGTATATTTATAATACATACCACCAATAATATAATTGATGTCGGCTATTTCCCATTCTTCCAAGTACGTTGTATCTAACTCCTCCCTCACTTGTTGCATTAAATCTAATGCTGTATCTTTATCATTTAATGAAAAAGATTTTAAAGCTTTGAGAATGTTGAATCTTATACGATCCTCTGATGTAAATTGATCTTGTAACCATTCTAATTCAGTTAAGTAACCTTGTTTTCCACCAGGCATGAAATCAAACCTTGCTAACACTAATAGCATCAATATATATAAAGGTTTATGTTTATAAATCCTATGGTCCTTTTTATATCGTTCTATTTTTTTCAAATTTTCTGCTGTTTCATTTAAGTTCCTTGATAAAACAGCTTCTTTTATTAGTCTTAAAATCTCTACTTTAATTTTTTCAATTTCATTATCAGTCACTGTTACGTAAAGAGGAATATCTAAGTCTAATTTCCTAAAAAGAAGATCTAGTACTTCTTCACTAGGGATAGTCTGGTTATTTTCAATTTTACTTAAATATGAGACGGAGCATATTCCACGGGCTAAAACAGACTGTTTCATATTTCGACGCAGACGCTCTACTTTAATTAAATTCCCATAATTATTTTGCATGCAGTAGCATCTCCTGGATTCTATTTTTAATACTTTAGACCCTCTTATCGTCGTTTTTTATCACAATTAGGAAAATCTAACTTGAATACCCCCGATTTTTGAAGGTTTTACGCGTCTATTTTCCCAAACGGTACGAAATCACTAGTCCTTTTATCCATGATAGAATTGAACTAATCCCAAAAAGAGAAATCTGTTTGTTTTAACAGACTGTCTCATCTAAAGTTTATTCCATTCATGATAAAAAGCAAGATATAGGGCATAAACTAAAGGAGGTCATCTAAATGAGTAAACTTAGCAATCTTCTGGCTAGAGACTATGTTAAGCCACATATTTATTTTACAACAAAAAACTCACCTACTATTGATGCATTATTTACTACCTCAGATCGAAATCAGTTTAGAGGCCTTGAAAACCTTACAACTCTTTTACAAGATTCTAAAGGTGTTATTATTAATGCGTTTCATATCGATTATTATCAAACCTTACCTACTTTGATCGCACGTGTATTAAACGAGACCTATTCTTCAAAAAAAATTTGGGTTATCGGACCAGAACTTTCACTAACTATTTTAAAACGAAGTATGAAGAATATTTATCCATTTAAATCGTCTGTTGGATATTTGAATGTAGATCAATGCGAAAACGACTTGATTGAAACATGTGTAGAAAAATTGGACGATGGCGATTTGTTATACGTTTTACCAGAGGTTTCATTTGGCTGGAAACCCGGAGTCGAAGAAGACTACAGCACTCAAGAAGAACAACCTTTATGCAGTGCAATCTTAAGTCAAAAGTCTAAATGCCCAGTATTACCAATTTCAAATTCTGAAATTGACGAAATGATTGAAATTCACAATCCCGTGTACTCAAGTGATTACAAAGGTTCTATATTTGAATCAGCTATCCTTCAGTCTCGCCAAGTTTTAACAGCCCTAAAATTGAATCAATCGCATCTGGAATGATTGCCACATAGTACCTTTACGTCATATATTGTTTATATACGGAAAATACACAGCATAAAACCTAGAAAAGAGGTGCTATTTATGAAAAAATTCAAAAATGCCCTAATTGTTTCATTAGCTTTACTTCTTTTTTTCGGAATTTCCAAGCCGCTTATTTCAGAAAATACGTTCCCTTCAGAAGAATTATCAGCTGAAGACTTTCCACGTCTCTGGAGCTTACCGGTCAACGAGGTAGCA
>NZ_JACSLZ010000009.1:0-90198 GCF_018618395.1 Exiguobacterium sp. s149 | reverse complement strand
GCTGAGGATTTCCCACGCCTCTGGAGCTTCCCAACCAACCAGGTAGCAGCTGAGGATTTCCCACGCCTCTGGAGCTTCCCAACCAACCAGGTAGCAGCTGAGGATTTCCCACGCCTCTGGAGCTTCCCAACCAACCAAGTTGCTTCTAAAGATGCTTCACCACTTGCATAATCCGTTAAAAGAGATGCCCTCGCGCATCTCTTTTTTCATTTCCGAAACTATAAAAATGAACTTATTTAAAAAAAGTAAAACAATTTACATATTAACCTCCATTTTTTTCTTGTTTCCTTATATAATAACGGGGACATGATTTTTCAACCCAGCTTTTCCAATCAAAGGAGAGAAACTAAATTGAACACAACAAAACCCTCTTGGAGTCTTAAACTGTTGCTAACTTCTTCTCTCGTTCTCGGGGGTACGGCTGTCATCCCATTTGACATGACGCCGACCGGTTTCGAATCAAGTCGAGTCGAAGCCGCATCTACATACACTACAACGGCTAACTTGAACCTTCGACAAAGTGCGTCTACATCGGCTACAGTGCTTTTAACAATTCCAAGTGGCAAAACAGTCACTTACCTTGGCACGTATGGTTCGTGGTTCAAGGTCAGCTACGGTGGTAAGACAGGATATGTTTCTTCCCAATATGTTAAAGTCTCGACATCAAGTACTACAACAACTTCTACAAAAACCTATACGACCACGGTCAATTTGAACTTACGGCAAAGCGCTTCTACGTCAGCCACGGTCCTCTTAACAATTCCAAGCGGCAAAAGGGTCACTTATCTTGGCACGTATGGTTCGTGGTTCAAGGTCAGCTATGGTGGCAAGACAGGATATGTTTCTTCCCAATATGTTAAAGTCTCGACATCAAATACTACAACAACTTCTACAAAAACTTATACGACCACGGTCAATTTGAACTTACGGCAAAGCGCTTCTACTACCGCTAATGTCCTGGTCACAATCCCAAGCGGTAAGGCTGTAACTTATCTTGGCACGTATGGTTCGTGGTTCAAGGTCAGCTACGGTGGCAAGACAGGATATGTTTCTTCCCAATATGTTAAGGTTTCAACAACGACGACACCAACGACATCAACCGGTTCAGGTCGGACAATCGTGATCGATGCTGGACACGGCGGGAATGACCCAGGGGCTGTGTACGGATCAGTGTACGAAAAAGTCATCGCTTTCGATATCGCCGCACGTCTCGCGAGTACGCTCTCGAATACATATGGCTATAACGCACGGATGACGCGCTCGAACGACGTGTACTTGTCGCTCGCACAACGCGTCGAATTGACAAAATCGTATAAAGGTAGCGCCTTCGTCAGCATTCATAACAACTCGTCAACGAATACGTCTTACCACGGTCACGAAGTCCTCGTCCCGACCGGTGAAAGTTATACGACGAACCCATACATCTCGGCTAGCCGCAGTTTAGGGGCAGCCATCAACCGTGAACTCGGTGTCCGAATCCCAACAATTCGTAACCGTGGTGTGAAATATCAAAACGTTTATGTCGTCGGCAAGAACAGCGTCCCATCGACCCTTGTCGAATATGGTTTCATCAGCAACTCGAACGACCGCTCGCACTTGACGAGCACCACATACCGGCAACGGATGGCAGATGCCACCGCTTCTGGGATTCATCAATTCATGAGCACTTATAAATAAGCAAGAGACCTGATCGCGATGCGATCAGGTCTCTTTTTCATCGGCGGGGCAACGCCAAATTTTATGATGCGCCCCCGGACCCCAATAGTGCTCAATCGTCACGAGCGGCGGGCCGAGCCGTTCCTCCCAATAGGCTTGTGACGTTGGAAAACCGGCATCCAAATAAAATGCCGTTTGTTGATTCGCCACGAGTTGACGTCTCATGTTGTGAATCAAGAAACGACCGACACCTTGGAGTTGGGCACCAGGTGCGACGTACATGCATCCGATTTCAGGAACGTTTGGCTCGATGTCGACGTGTGCGGTAATGATGTCATTCGGAGGCAAAATCGCGGCCGTCCCTACGATGACGTCGCCTTGGAGCACCACAAAAATTTGAACGGTCTCGTCCTCGAAACTGTCTTGAACGGTCGTATTCAACCGTTCGACTTCTTCATCCAGCAAGTCGGCATCCTCAAACTGTTCTCGGCGAATCAAATCACTCAGACTCTCCATAAACAGCCGTTGGAGCGGCTTTACATCTTCACGTTCGAGCTGGCGAAAGTTCAATCTGTCCACTTCCCTCTGTTCCTGAATGATACGTGCTAGTCTTTACCCGCGTCTGCTTCTGGCGTAACGTTCGGTTGATGCGACCCTTCCACCGCCTCGAGCTGCTCGAGATGATCGTAACCGAGATGTCCATGCGTTAGCCAGATGAGGACGATTGCAGTCGTGACAAGTAATAACGTCAAATGGAGAAAGCCGATTGGGAACACGCCTGGCTCCATTAACGGAATAAATGCAAATGAGACGTTGAACATCGTATGAAGCAAGAAAACGGACCATAAATTCATCGTCGTGACGTTGTAGAGCCACGATATGATGAACGTGAACGCGAGAATCGCCATGGCGTATGCCCAAAACGGGATGAGCGATTGCCCGGTCCCCTCCATCAAAAAGAGTGGTGTATGCCAGACGGTCCAAATGCCCCCTACGAACAAACTCGCTTTGATCGGGGTCGTCTTCAATTGACACGCGTTGAGCAAATAACCGCGCCAGCCGTACTCTTCTTGCATCGTGCCGCCAAGGAACAGCATGTAGAAGAACGTCGGCACGACGAGCCACAGACGCTCAAACAGCAACGCCCCTTCCGCATCGGACCACCAATAGGCAATGAGGAAAACGGAGGGAAGGAACAACAGGCCGAACGCATAGTATCTGCCTGCCATCCGCCACTCGAATCCCCGCTTCCATAACGTCGTGACACCTTCCCAACCGTTCTCCCGGAACGCCATGTAACTCCCGGCAAGACTTGGACCGAATGCCCCAATCACGACAATCACCTGGATCGGTAATCCGGTCCACATATACAGCCCCCACCACGCCAGCCATGAGAACCCGAACGCGATGAGGAGAAACAGAATGATTTCTTTTTTGGTCGGAATCAACGCGTCCCCCTCCTTCTACACGTAGTTTACCCGCTTTCTGCCTGGCTTCCCTATTTCACGCAAAAAATATTTTCAACAAGTGAAGCAAAATGATAGGTGGGCTTTTGTTTTGCGGGGTATAATTAGAATTACTATAAAAAATACATTCCTTAGCGAGGTACACATGGAACCAGTAGTCGAACACTCGATGAGTCATAATGTTTTTCTTGTGATTCTGTCTTATATTATCGCCGCCGTTTCTGCATACGCCGCCATCGAGCTGGCACGGCGTGTCAATTCAGCGAACCGTTCCGTCCAGAACGTGTGGATCTTAGCTGGAGGTGCGACGCTCGGTCTCGGGATATGGTCGATGCATTTTATCGCCATGCTCGCGCATGAGGCGTTGCGACCGGTCACGTATTCGATCCCGCTCGTCCTATTTTCAGTTATCATCGCCATGGCCGGCTGTATTTTCGGCTTCTTGATCGTCTCGCGTCGCACGACCCGCCCCGCTTTGATCGGTGCCGGGGTTGTGATGGGCGGCAGTATCGCGAGCATGCATTATGTCGGCATGGCCGCCCTGCAAGGTGTAGTGACTTCGTATAATCCATGGCTTGCGGCGTTATCGATTCTGATTGCGATTGGCGCCTCGCTCGTCGCCCTCTGGATTGGTTTCTTCTCGAAGTACGCCAAGCAAAAGATTGATCTCGAATTGAAAGTATTCTTCTCGTTGCTGATGGGCATCGCCATCTTCGGCATGCACTTCGTCGGGATGCTAGCCGCTTCGTTCACGTTCATCGAGACGGATCGTCCGTTCGCCAATGCGATCGAGCCATCGTTACTCGCATGGCTCGTCACGGCGATCACGATTCTCTTGTTCGCGATTTTCTTCCTGTCGCTCACGCTCGATCGTCACCTTCGTAAACGAGAGTTCATTCAAGCGACGATTCTTGAGTCGACGACGGATGCCGTCGTCACGACGACGAAAGATGGAATGATCCAATATGCGAACATGGCGTTCTATCGCTTGTTTGACGAAATCGAAGAAGATGCTTTTTTCCAAGACTATCATCCGTCGCTCACGATCAATCAACCGTTTTATGAACCACGGCGCATTGACATCGATGACCGAACGATCGAAGTGACGAGTTACCCACTCAAAGGCGAAACGATGGACCAGATGCTTTGGTTCCTCCGTGACGTCTCAGAAACGATCGCCTCACAGCGTCTCGTCGAACATATGGCGTACCACGACACGCTCACGGATTTGCCGAACCGGCACAAGCTCGAACGTATTCTCGCCGAACATATTCAAATCGAGGACCCGGTCGCTTGTCTCTACATCGACATCGACCGGTGGCGTTTCTTGAGTGACATGCTCGGGCATCACGGCTCGGACGAACTGACGATGCAAATCGCTGAGCGTCTGCAAGTGACCATTCACCCGGATGACATTTTGACTCGCGTCGGTTCATCCGAATTCATCATCTTGCTGTTTGATAAGCGGAGCACGCTCGCCAAACAGAAAGCCGAGAAGTGTATCAAGGCGATCTCGCAACCGTTCGATATCGACGGGACGACCGTCGAACTGACGATGAGCGCCGGCATCAGTCATTATCCGAAAGATACGAAGTCGGCCGAGGAGCTCGTGCAATACGCACGCCTCGCCGTCCACGAGTCGAAACGGACCGGTAAGAATCAAATTAAAGAATTCGAAGACGAGTCGAAGCATCAAATCCTTCGTACCGTCGAAATCGAAAAGGCGCTCGCGCAGGCGCTCGACCGAAATGAGTTTTCACTCGTGTACCAGCCGAAAGTGTCACTTACGCAAAATCGACTCGAAGGCGTTGAGGCGCTCCTGCGTTGGAACAACCGCGAGCTCGGTCACGTGTCACCGACAGACTTCATTCCAATCGCGGAGAACACCGGCCTGATTCACTCAATCGGCAGTTGGGTCATGCGTGAATCATGCCGAGCCTGGGTGCGCTGGAAGAAGTCTGGTGTGAAACCATTCACCCTTTCGGTCAATGTCTCCCCGCTCCAGTTCGCGCGTGAGGATTTTGTCGAGTCGCTCCAGGCCATCTTGGATGAGACCGGGATGGACCCAATGTTCCTCGAGCTCGAGGTGACGGAGTCGTCGATGCTGTCATACGAGGCGTCGACACGGGAGAAACTTGCCCAGCTCCATCAGTTCGGCATCTTGATCTCGCTCGACGATTTCGGGACCGGCTACTCATCGTTCCGTCAATTGCGGGAGCTCCCGGTCCAAGTGTTGAAAATCGACCGGTCGTTCATCGTCAACTTGTTCACGGACCGGAACCAGGAAGCCATCGTCCGTTCGATGATCCAGCTCGGCCATAACCTTAATATGAAAGTGCTCATGGAAGGCGTCGAGACGTCGGATCAACTCGAATGGTTGCTGAACGAACAGTGTGATTACGTTCAAGGCTATTACTTCAGTCGTCCCCTTCGTGAGAAGGACGTCGTGAAGCACGTCAAATCGGTCACGACGTACATCGAGTTTGGAAAGACCCGAGCTTGAGGAGACTGCAGCCCCTGCGCTGCAGTCTTTTTGTATGCCAAAAATCTCCCATGCCACTCGGGCACAGGAGATTCGATTTACGAGACTTGCGCTTTTTCTTGTTCGCGAATTAAGTGATATTGTTCGAGGATCAACTTCGTCAGCGTATCGTCCTCATGCAATTGAAGATATTTTTCCACCGTCGAGACGATGCCATCTTCTTCGATGGACACATAAAGTTCAGAAGATTCTGAATCCTCAGGGTTGTAATAGGTCAAGGCAGCCGCGATCCCGTAGGCCAGTTCATTCGGTTCGATGCCGTTGTCGATCAGTTCGCGGGCCGGTTTGACGAGCCGGTCACTCGGTCCGAGCTTGCGGATCGGTGAGCGGGCGACACGTGAGACTTCATCTTTCAACTTCGGATTCTCGAATCGTTTGATAATCTTTTGAATGTATTGACTGTGTTCTTTCGCCTCGAACCCGTACTTCTCGAGAAGGAGCCAACCAGTCTCATACAAGGCACCTTGCACGACTTGGCGGACACGGCGGTCTTTCAGCGCCTCGTCGATCGTCGCTTTCCCGAACAAGGAACCGATGTACGATGCGATGGCGTGGCCGGTGTTGACCGTGAACAGCTTCCGCTCGATGTATGGCCCAATCTCGTCGACCCACGTCACACCTTGAAGCGGGGGCCGCTCGGCCAATCCTTTCGTCTCGATGACCCACTCGTAAAACGTCTCGACCTCGACGAATAGCGGGTCCGCGTGTTGCTGCAGCGGAACGATCCGGTCGACGGCCGCATTCGGGAACGAGGCATTGGCCGTCCCGATACCACCTGACGCTTCGATCGCTTGATGAAGTGACGCGCTACCACCGATCATGTTCTCGCAAGCAATCACATAAACGGGTGCCGATGTCTCTCGTTCACGGAGCCCTTCGCTGATGAGGGGCGCGACTCTCGGTAGCAGCGTCGGTCCGACCGCGGTCGTGACGAGATCGGCCTCGGCGATGAGGGCGATGACGCGTTCCGGGTCGGTCAAACTGTTGACGCCGCGGACCCGATCGACGACGACGTTGTCGACACCTTCTTCGGCAAATCCGACTTCATAGAACCGTTTGTCTTCTAACGCCTGGATGACGGTATCATTGATATCGACGAACGTGACCTCGTAGCCGCTCTGATTAAGCAACAATCCGATAAACCCACGTCCGATATTCCCTGCTCCGAAATGTACGGCTTTCATTACGCCACCTCTTCCATGAATAACGACAAAATCTCTTCCTTCGTCTTCGCCTGTACAAGACGCTCGACATTATCCTCATCTGAACAGATGACTGCGATTTGGGACAGGAGTTCCAAATGTTCATCATCCACACCGGCAATCCCGATGACAAGTTTCGCCGTCTGGCCACCGAAATCGACGCCGGCCGGCACTTGAAGGATGGAAATCCCCGTCTTTTGAACGGCGGATTTCGCTTCCTCAGTCCCGTGCGGAATCGCGACTTGGTTCCCGATATAAACGCTTGATAGCGCTTGACGTGCATGCATCGCTTGGACGTAAGCCGGAGACACGCATCCGGCTGCTTCTAACACTTCACCGGCTGCGTCGATTGCTTCGGCCGACGTGTTGAACGATTGGTTAAGTCGAATCATCTCTGTCTGAATGAATGGCATTTTAGTTCCTCCTATACCTTAAACCTTGTCTCTGTCTACTTGTGTTATGAGATTTTGCTGCGTTCTGCTTTAATTTCTTCGATCAATTGATCGTAATAGTCGGCGTTCAAGAAGTTCGTGACCGAACGGTGAATCGCATCTGGCACTTGTGCCTCGGCCCGGTCCGTCAAATCCTCATGGGTGATGATGAATTGGGCGTCTTTCGGCAATTGGCTGATCGATGTGTTCGTGACTCGAATCGGCAAGTTCGCTTTATTCACTTTATTGCGAAGCACCGACGCGCCCATCGCGCTCGAACCCATACCGGCGTCACAAGCGAAGATGATGTGATCGACTTTGTCGAGACGGTCGTGAACGAGAGCTGACGCATACGACTGTTTGCCTTTCATCGCGCTGACGTTTTGTGTCGCTTCTTCAAGTGACACTTCTTCTGCCGCGCTCGATTTCAAGATGACGCTTGCCACGGCGAACGTGACCGCTGCCGACAACAGGATTCCTGTCACAAGTCCGAGGTACGAACCGCGTGAAGCCATCGCGAGGATCGCGAAGATACTACCTGGTGACGCTGGTGCGACGAGACCGACATCGAACAAGACGAATGTGAAGACCCCTGTTGCACCCCCTGCGATCATCGCAAGGATCAAGATCGGTTTCATCAAGACGTATGGGAAGTAAATCTCGTGAATCCCACCGAGGAAGTGAATGATTGCCGCCCCTGGTGCCGTGCGTTTGGCCGCACCTTTAGCGAACACCATGTAAGCGAGCAGTAAACCAAGACCTGGTCCCGGGTTTGCTTCAAGTAAGAACAAGACCGATTTCCCGGCGTCCGCCACTTGATCGACACCGAGCGGGCTCAAAATCCCGTGGTTGATGGCATTGTTCAAGAACAAGATTTTCGCTGGCTCGATGAATAGACTGGCGATTGGTAACAGTTTCGCACCGACGATCCAGTCGACACCGGCTGCCATGACTTTATCAAGGCCGCTCATGATTGGACCGAACACCTCGAAGCCACCGATCATAAGAAGACCACCGATGATACCGACCGAGAAGTTGTTGACGAGCATTTCGAATCCAGCCTTGACCTTGCCTTCGATGAGGCGGTCAAATTGTTTAATGACATATCCACCGAGTGGACCCATGATCATCGCACCGAGGAACATCGGAATGTCCGTCCCGACGATGACCCCCATCGTGGCGAGTACCCCGACGACTCCGCCTCGTACGTCATGAATCAACTTACCGCCGGTGAATCCGATTAAGAGCGGTAACAGATACGTGATCGTCGGACCAACGAGTTCTGCTAATTTTTCATTCGGCCACCAGCCCGTTGGAATGAAGAGGGCGGTGATAATCCCCCAGGCGATGAAGGCGCCGATGTTTGGCATGACCATCCCGCTCAGGAAACTCCCGAACCGTTGTACTTTGACTCGAACCCCGCCCGAGCCAGCTTGCGCATTCGCCATGTATAAAACCTCCAGTCGATTATTGTGAAAGGTAGATTGTTGTAGTATAGCTAACCGGTTTGTGCTCTACACTCGTATTGTAGTCCCAGCGTAAGCGCTTTCTCAATTCAATTCAGTTCATACTTTGGCAACATTCTATGCCAAATAAAAAAATGACCACGGCGGGTCATTTCTCGTGCAGCGTGTCTTGAATCATTTTCTTCATACATTCATGAAGCAAGAGACGCAGTTCTTTCTTTGAACCGTTACTGTATAAGTTCATATGTTGCTCACTCTCAATCAATGATCCACTGACCGCACTAAGGAACTGGAGCTCGACATCCTCCGCCTCTTCCGGTGCGAGCAGGACAAGCAGACGCGATACCGGCTCGGTCGATTGGTCCATCATGAGGAGCGGGATCGATTGATTCAAGTCGAAAGCGAATACACTCGCCCGTTCAATCGAGGCGTGACGCCCATGGAACAAGGCCAGTTTCGTGCCCGGAATCCCGAGCCCCGCCACTTCATGACGCCGGAGCAGTTGGGCTGATAACTGGATACCGCTTTGGACGAGTCCACGTTCTTCTAGATGCGTCCCAATATCGAGCAAGATGTCTTCGAGTCGGTCACTATTATCGAGCGTGACGAGATCGAACTGCCGGTCCATTCGTTCGAACGTCTCGACGAGAGCACCGAGTTCGTTGAAGTCGAGCATCGTCGAGTGGCTCTTCTCTTTCGTCTGGAACGACTGTGGGAGCGATAACAGCAAGTGGCGGACGCGCTGTACTTCTTCGTTCGTCAACAGCGGGTTGACGATGAGCGTCGGCACCGACAACGGCGGCAACGGCACGGTCGACAAGATGACGTCATAGTCGTCGAGTCGATGCTGTTCGAGACCGAACAACGACGAGTTGACGACGTCCTGCATCTCCGGAAACTCTTGTTTGACCCGGTTGACGAGCATCTTCGAGGATCCGAGACCGGCCGAACAGACGACAAGAGCCCGATATTCCCGACGCCGGACCGGTTTGACGAGCGCGGCGGCGAAATGCATCGCCCAAAACACCGTCTCTTCTTCCGTGAACGTGTTTGTCCCGAAGACGATATCGGCCGCCTGCTGGATAGCTGACCGTAAATGTGGATAGTCACGGTCGATGTGCGGACGGACCGTGTCCGTATCCGGGAGCGCTTGGGTGTTCATACTCGACAAGATATGGGCGAGGAGCCCTTTCTCGAGCGCGCCATCGTCCGTGAAGGCGAATCCGTGGATGAGCGAGACGTGATGGATGAGCTTATGCACGCGAATCTGCATGACCCAGCGCTCTTCTTCATCTTCTTTCATCTGTTCTTTCAACGATCGGAGCCGGTTCGCTTCCTCGGCGAACCAGACCCGCTCCGCCATCGAGAACGGCGCCCCGAGTGCCGTCTCCATGTCCTGTGCGACTTTCAAATAGTCGTCGGAACGTCCTTTCGTATACATCTCTAAGAAGAAGCCGGCGTCCAGACGGGCTTGTTGCACCCCATAAGCGAACGTCACACGCATAATCGTCCGGTCATCCATCCGCTCATACGGATGTTCCTTCAAATAGTCATAGCCGTCACGAAGCGCCTCGAGCATAACGTCACACGGGACGGTCTTCAAAAAGGTCGGGATGTAATCATCCTCCCCGCGTACGAAGCGATAGAACGCGAGCGTGTCCCAATGGGCGAGGAGCGCATTGATCATCAGCTTCCGCTTCTCGGCTTCAAGGCCGAGCACTCGGGCCCCGACCCCTTTCTTCCGTTCGACTTCGAGGTGATACTCGTCGAACCAACGATCAAGCTTCTCGAGGTCTTGTGTGAGCGTACTCGGTGAGACGTGCATCTGTTTCGCGACCGCCTGCAGCTTGAGCGTGTCTTTTTCAAACAGTAGCCGCCAAGCGAGCTCGAAGATGCGGTCTTCGGCCGTCGGAATCGCCTCGGCCGACAAAATCAAGTCTTCGCGCAGCTGTTGCTTCGCATCGGAACGGCCGATGAGACTGAGGCCGTGCCCACGCTGCCAAGCGAGTTCCAACTCGAATTCGCGCAGGATGCCTTCGAGCAGTTGACGCTCCCGTTGAATCGTCCGCTCAGACAAATTGACCGCTTGCGCGATTTCCGCGAGCGGTGTCGACGTCTCCGTTGCCAATAGATGTAGTAAAATCGAGCGCTCTCGGGCGCTCCACTCATGTTTCATATGCATTCACCCATTCCTCGACGAGTTGTCGATATTCCGTGAGCGATAACATGTGTCTGACCGAGTGAACGTGCGCGGTCGGATGATCGACCGTCTCAGTCCCGGCTTGATAGATAATCCAATCCACGTCTTCCGGGATGTTTCGATACGTGCCGTGTTGAATCACACACGACAATTTTCCCGAACACGCTTCGGCAAACAGCTTCGCCGCCATCGCGCTCGTGACGAACCCGCATGGACAGGCAATATATACGTTCATGTCAGACCTTCTTTCATCGCTTATCTTTATCTAACCATACGATGCAACCGCTTACTTCACCTACTATTTTGCTTGTTGGCAAAGATATCGGCAAGCAGTAAAAAGCACCTTTCCTCAATCGGAAAGATGCTGTGTCTAAAGTTAGGCGGCCTTCAGACGATTCCGTGCATGAATCGACTTCATGGCGGCACGGGCAATCGGTTGGGCGAACAATAACTCAATCCAGAACGCGATACCAAAATTACGGAACCACGTCGGGAAGAAGTGTTGCAACGTATCAAAATTGATCTCCCCCATCCCGATCCACGGTCCGATGATTGTCATGAAAAATGAGATTAGCGAGACGTTCAACACGATGTTCAATAAAATTCGGGCGTTAAAGCCATCCATTTCTCCAGCAAATCGTTTGAATAGCATCCCGGCTGCCGGTTTGACGATGAAGCGAATCAAAATCATGAGCGCAATCCAGGCGAACGGGATGATTTTGAGCGTGTCGATATAATGGGCGACACTAAAGCCGCGTTCCATCCCGACGATGATTGGTGCGATCGTGTTCACGGACAAGATCGAAATAATCAGCATGAACAGGACGCCTTCTTTAGAGTTTTGAGGTAATCGGTCTTCTTGGTACATAAGTAAGCCTCCATACAACATATGATTTCAGAGGGTAGACGTATCTTGCGACATATATTTTCGGTCTATGACCGATATCTCTACAAACTGATTGTCATAGTGTAGCAAGTTGGAGGCCTGCTTCGTAAACATTATTTTTTTAAATTATTCAACCGTCACCGATTTCGCCAAGTTACGCGGCTTATCGACGTCACAGCCACGTGCGAGCGCGGCGTAATACGCCATGAGTTGAACCGGTAACACGGTGATGAGCGGTGCGAGAATCGGTTCGACGTGCGGCAAGATGAACTCGTCGTTCTCGTGCTCGACGCCTTGCATCGAGATGATACACGCGTGCGCACCACGGGCGACGACTTCTTTGACGTTGCCGCGGATGTTCAAGTTCGTCTTCGGTTGCGAGATGAGCGCGATGACCGGTGTGCCGTCTTCAATCAAAGCGATCGAACCATGTTTGAGTTCTCCGCCCGGGTAGCCTTCTGCTTGGATATACGAGATTTCTTTTACTTTGAGCGCGCCTTCGAGACAGACCGACGCATCGAGGCCACGTCCGATGAAGAACGTGTTCGGCGTCGTCTTCAAGTAACGGTCCGACAAATCTTCAAACAGCTCTTTTTGCGACATGATCGAGTCCATGATCGTCGCGACACGCGCGAGTTCCGGCATCAACTCGAACGGCAAATCTTTCCCGTTCGCGCGGGCGATATCATAGGCGAGGATGGCGAGCACGGCGATTTGAGCCGTGTATGCTTTCGTCGACGCGACCGCGATTTCCGGGCCGGCGTGAAGAAGCATCGTCTCGTTCGCTTCACGTGAGAGGGTCGACCCTGGTACGTTCGTCATCGTGAGCGCCTTGTAGCCGCGCTTCTTCACTTCGACGAGAACGGCCCGGCTGTCGGCCGTCTCCCCAGACTGTGACAAGAAGACGAACAGCGGACGTGAACTTAAGGGCGGCATATTGTAGCCGAACTCTGACGAGACGTGGACCTCGGTCGGGATACCGGCAATCCGCTCAAGGATGTCTTTTCCGACGAGCCCAGCGTTATAGCTCGTGCCACAGGCGACGATGTAGATGCGGTCCGCTTCCGAGACGAGCGAGCGCACGCCTTCCGTGAGCTCGATGTCACCGTTCTCGTTCTGGTAGTGCTGGATGATGTTGCGGATGACGGCCGGCTGCTCGTCCATCTCCTTCAACATGTAGTGCGCGTACGTGCCCTTCTCGATGTCTGACGTATCGATCTCGGCCGTGTACGGGGCACGTTCGAGGACCTCGCCGTCGAGCGTCTTGATTGTCGCCGATTCGCGCGTCAAGATGACAATCTCGCCGTCGTGGAGCTCGAGGTACTGGTCCGTCACTTGGAGCATCGCCATCGCGTCAGACGCCACGACGTTGAACGTGCCGTCGCCGAGTCCGACGAGGAGTGGCGATTTGTTCTTGCCGATGTAGAGGCGCTCTTTGTCCTCTGAGTCGATCATCGCGATCGCGTACGAGCCGTGGAGCTCAGCCAACGTCTTGCGGAACGCCGCCTCGACGTCATTTAGCACGACGAAGTTCTTCTCCATCAACTGGACGATGACTTCTGTGTCCGTCTCTGAGAGGAACGGGACGTCGAGCGTCGCCTTGATCTGCTCGTCGTTCTCGATGACACCGTTGTGGACGAGCGTGAAGCGGCCCGTCGTGCTTTGGTGCGGGTGGGCGTTCGGGACGCTCGGCACGCCGTGGGTCGCCCAACGTGTGTGGCCGATGCCGATGGCGCCTTCCGCTTCGACCGGTACGATGTCACGAAGTGCAGCGATGCGACCGACTTCTTTGAATACATGGACATCATCACCGACGAGCGCGATTCCGGCTGAGTCGTAGCCTCGATACTCGAGCTTCTCCAATCCTTTTAATAAAATCTCTTTCGTTCCGACTTGACCAATCATTCCTACAATTCCACACATAACAATTCTCCTCATCGATTCGATTTCTCGAAAAAGGAAACGGGCTTTTTAGAGTGCTGTCAACGTGTTCCTCGTTGTCCGTCCGGTCACCCGAACGTTTTAAAAGAACACTTGTAGTCGTGACAGGCGACTAGGAGGCATCCGCCGAAAACTCGATAACCCCCAACCTCGTCAACTCCGAAGAGTTCTGGCGCTTTTACCTTCATAGCTGGCCGTTTCTCCAGATACCCTTTCATGCTAGCCGGTCTCGATTGAATCCGAAAGTGTTTATGTCACAACAAAATCCGATACTTTTTTACTGTTCATGTAAAAGTCACCACTTTCACTAAAAAGCTACTTTTTTGAACAGGCTTGTCCCGGCGAGCTCGTTCGGGCATGATGGAAGTATCTATTAGATGGAGTGGAGGAATGGCTATGAATATCGTCTTTCTCGTCATCGGTATCATCTTATCGACCGCATCCAAATGGCTGCAAATCGAAGGACAGAGTGAAGTTGGGGATTTTCTTGTGTTTCCGGCCGCCTTTTTCTTGGCGCTCGCGCTCTTGTTCAGCTTCCCATTCTTTAAAGAATGGTGGGATGACCCGTCGCTTCGCCCGAAAGTGTACCGTTTTGCTGGACTTGCTGCCGGCGGCGTCTTGTCATTCCAGCTCTTCGCCTGGCTCCTATTCGGTCAAGGCGAGTGGATCGGAAGTATGTTCTTGATCCCGTTCCTCATTTGTCTCTACTTCGTCATCCGCACGTTCAAATGAAAAAGGGGGAAGCGACTAAGCGTTCCCCCTTTTTTAAGAGATGTCGAGATCGAGTAAGACTCCATAGTGATCACTCGGCAGCATGTCGGTGATTGAATCAGACGTCTTCCCAAACACGTCCACGCTCGAGATGAGCGGGACGTTCCCTTCGTCGTGACGCAATAACATCCAATCGTAGCGTGCTGGTTGTTTCTGCAAAGAATCCTGCTTCAAATACGGATTGTGTCCATAATCCAGCGTCGGCTCATCCCCACCACGATGACATGTGGCGACATCGATCCAACGATGTGCGGTCAAATCACGATAGATTTCCGACTGCGGATTGTCATTGAAGTCACCACATAGCAACTCGTAACGTTCTCCCCCACCGATCCACTCGCGAATCGCTCGCACTTGCGCTTCCCGAATGACCGGCGACCGCCAATTCAGATGGACGTTCGTCAATCCGAACGCGTGACCTCCTGCTTGAAACGTCACCCGCATCGCACAGTAGTTCGCTTCTTCTACCTCGTGGTGCCAAATCGCGTCATTCGTCTCGAGCGGAATATGACTTAAGACAGCGAGCCCTTCATCGGGTGAATCCGGATAGGCGAGAAACACGCAAAACGGATAGCCCGTTTCGTTGGCGATCTGCTCGGCTACACTGATGCCTTGCTCCCCTTCCACATGCGTTTTGACTTCTTGAAGCGCCAGCACATCGGCGTCAATCATCTTCACTGTGGTACAGATGGACTCGATTCGCTTCGACCATAATGTCGGATTGTTCCAGAGGTTGAACGTCGCAATCCTCATGTACTGGCTCCACTTTGTTGCAAATCTGTCAGCACGAATTGTTCGCTTTCTTGAAGCTGTTGAATCATCTCTCTCAACTCACCGACCGTGTTGTCTAAATAGTAACGGTCCGGTGCACCCGAGCTTAGAAACTCGTTCCGCAATATGATGACCCGCTCCCCCATCTGCGCATCGCTCGACCGGTGTTGATCACGTTGGACGTGAACGTCTTGCTCCGCCCATAAGATGACGTAGCGCACTTCGACACCTTGTTCAATCCAGTGAGCCGTGTAACGCTTCACGTCTTGCCAAAAGGCGACCCAGTCCACGACGACGTCATACCCTGCCTCAAGAAAATTTTCGGTCAACGCGACGATATTCTTCCAAACAAAATCGTTTGCCCGCTCCGATTCCCATGGCCTTTCACGACTAGAGACTGCCATATGACTGATGTCATCCCCCGACACGTATGCACTCTTCTCCATGCTTTGAGCGAGCCATCTCGCCGTCGTCGACTTCCCGACACCAGCCGGACCTGAAATGATCCATACTTTCCGATTCATCATTATCCTCCTTAACATATAAGAGGAAGCGCCTAAGCGCTCCCCCACTTTTGTTCTTCTCTCAATTCGGCTTCCGTGACGTAGTGTTCGTCGAGCTGAGCCATGTGACGCTCGTACAGACGATGCTCGAGAATGGCGAGCCCGTATGCTCCTAGCCCAATCAAAGCGAACGTTTGGAGTGTAATCAAATCCGTGAGCAATGCATAAACCCACACTAGGAAGAAGGGTAGTGTCACGAGCCCGAAGATAGAGTTAAGATGGATGAGGCGCTTTGCTGCATCCGACTTCAAAAATTGTTTTTTAATGTTCTCGCGTTGCCACATCTTACGAAAGTCAGGAAGACCAGCTGCGATGCTGAGAAATATGACTGTCATTGGTGATAGCCAATTATACTCTAATGAGAAAAATAGAAGCGCGGCCAACACCGCTGACAAAAACACTTGCGTGGAATGCTTTCTCTGATCGAACGCCGTCAATTCACGCATTTGGCTACGCTTATCCATGCTCTCGCTCCTGCTCCATCTCACGGGCTTCCCGAATCAACTTTAAATCCTCTCCCGTCAAATAATGACCGTCATGCTTTTGAATGATACGGTCGAGCCATCTGCCGAAAAAGGCGGCTCCCCAGAAAAAGGCTTGCGACAACAAGAACGCCTGGAACGTCTGCGGTTGTGGCGTCTCATAAAACACGACGATCCCGTAGTATCCGATCGCGCTAAACCCAATCAAATAAACCGTGTACCGCAGCGTGAGCAGCTTTCGTGCTTTTTCGTTTTTCACGAACCGGAGCCACATGAGGAATCGAGTCGTTTCAATGCTAATCAACATAGCGAAAATCGCTACTAAGAACACTAGAAAAAACGAATCGGGCATCTCCCAGTACGATGCGTAAACGAGCATCCCAACGATTGCAGACACAGCCAGGATGCCAAAACCCCAACCGGTCCACTTTTCAAATCGAAGAATCGTATCAATTTGTTGTTTCGATTGTGGTGACAGTTCCATTCAACTCATCCTTTCGATGACTTCATCATATGTCGGTATATCGGGATCATACTGTTTCAATTGACGCGCAATGATGCGGGAACGATATTTTTCAGTCAAACCCCAAATCCCAAATAGAAATCCAATTCCAAATCCAAGCGACTCCGTTGTGAGTAAGGTCGTCATGAACGTACCCATCAGTATTGCGCTAATCCACGTGTCCGCGTATTCGACTTGCAACCACCGTAAGCTTTTCGGATGCGTCGAGAAGTGCCGAAGGAGGCGGTATTGTGTATGCCCCATGAAAATCAGAAACAGCGCCACGGACCACATTAAAGGAATCAACAACATCTTTTCGAATAGAAGGGCCACAATCATAGATAGGATATAGAGGACTAGTACTGGTACACCGATTCGTCGGATTCGCTTCACCCATCGGACTTCTTGTTGAATCTGATTCTCCATCCGCTCACCCCCTCAGTTGTTCATATGTAGGACGCCACACATCCTCTTCTTTCATCCGCTTCTCGATTCGCATCGTCAGCCATCCGGCCACGCCCACAATCAGAACTCCACCGATATATGCTGTATTCGACTCTAGCAGCTTCCCCCCATTGATGGCGATAAAAAAGGCGACCGTATTCAGGCAGTCACTTCCGATTTGTCGGCGATAGAGATGCGACAATTGCGGATTCAACGTCCGCCGCATCCGGTAACGCTTGACGTACATCACATTGATGGGGACTAGCATAAGCCCCGTATAAACGATGCCCCAATCCAAACTGTTCGTCCATATCGTGGCGGGGATCACGATGACGAGAAACACGCCTAAAATCCCAAAAATCAGTTGGTGGAATGCGCGAAACCAGGCGCGCTCCGCCTCTACTCGACGATTCTTCATTTCACTTCCTCCAACTCGAGGGCGCGTAAGATTGGGTCATATTCTTGTAGTGTCCGGTTCAAACGGCGCGACACGATCTCGGCCATGATTCCCCAGATGACGACAGCGAACGCCCAATAGAGGTTGTCTCGACTAAAGATCAATAGCCCACCGACCATGATGACAAGCACACTCGTATTTACGAGGTCGTATCCTAATTGCCAGCGGAGCATCTTTTTGGTGACAGGATTGACCAGAAACGACCGTCTCATCCGATATTTCGCCACGTCCGAGACGAGCAGGGCGATTCCGACGAGACCGAGCGGGACAGTCATCCACGTCGTCTGTCCAACGAACATCAACGCGAACGTCAGGATGACCACCACCAATAAGACGTACCCGATGCGTGTATGCCGTTGCTTCCATTCTCGTTCCCGTTCCATTCGAACTGATTGTGCCATATCCTTCTCCTCCTCAACTCTTCTCCTTTTCTATACGAAACCCTTTCAAATTCGTTTCGCCATTTTCAAGGATTCTCTTCACAATCGTTCGACGTTTTTCAACAAATGCCGAAGGATTGTCGTCCATCAATCTATAATTTCCGATATACTGATAGCGTATTCATACCTACAAATTTTGTTGCGAAAGGTGCAGAAAGTCATGGGTCCAAAGTATAAGCAAGTCGCTGAACAGATTGAGACGGATATTATGAATCACGTCTATCAACATACGAACAAGCTCCTCACCGAGGAAGAATACGCTACGAAATACGGCGTCAGCCGCAACACGATCCGAAAAGCGATCGAGATTCTCGTCAATAAAGGCTACGTCTATCAAGTGCAAGGGAGCGGCGTCTTCGTCCGTGACCATTATATGAGCGATTACGTGAACCTCGAGAAGTTGCAAGGTCTCACGAGCGACTTCAGTGGACGGAAAGTCGAGACGCGCGTCCTTGATTTCGAATTGACGACAGCGAACGATGAAGTGGCCGAACGGATGAAGTGCAACGTCGGGACGCCCGTCTACTACGTCAAACGTCTCCGGCTCGTCGATGACCATCCGTTCTCGGTCGAGGATTCGTATTTCCGGAAAGACCTTGTCGTCTATCTCGATCGGAACATCACCGAGAAGTCGATTTACAACTACTTCCGCAACGACCAAAAACTCGCCATTGGTTTCGCCGATCGTGTCATTTACGCCGACTTTTTGAACGCAGAAGATTCCAAACTACTCGGGTTGAACGAAAACGATCCGGCCCTCCTCGTTGACAACACCGTCTATTTGACAAACGGTCAAATCTTCGACGTATCGCGCTCGACACATCATTTCCGTCATGTGAAGATGCTCAAAGTCTCAAACATCAAGTCCTAAACGCGCTCGAGAGATTGTTCTCGTGTGCGTTTTTTTATGTTCGCATTTCGGGCAAAAGAAAGGGTTTACATGTAAGCGGTATCATGCACTATCATCTTTTTATAATTTGTAACTACGAATTTTGGTTATCCACACAAAAAGGAGAGATAATATGGTTTCTGAAACAATTGAAATTACTCCCAAAGATATCTTCGGTTTAATCGCCCTTTCAGGCGACGCGAAAGCAAGCTACCATCATGCGATGCTGTTGATGCAAGAAGGCAAAGCAGAAGAAGCGGCTTAAGCGGTCAAAGCTGGTGACGCGACATTAAAAGAAGCACACGCCATCCAGACGAAATTCGTCACACTCGAGGCACAAGGGAAAACGGCTACGGTCGGAGTCCTCATGGTGCACGCGCAAGACCACTTAATGAACACGATCCTCTTAAAAGAGATGCTCGGCTATATGATGAACATGCAAAACGAAATCAACCAATTGAAAGGAATGGATCAAAAATGATGAAAATCGGACTCTTCTGTGCAGCAGGTATGTCAACAAGTATGTTAGTCGAAAAGATGAAAGCGGTTGCCGAGCATACGTTCACAGAAGTCGTCTATGACGTGCTTCAAGCACCACTTCAAAACTTGACAGACACACTTGCCGGAGCCGTCATCATCGTGGTGCTCATGTCAGTCATGTGGTGGTGTGGAATTCACGGTGCTGCCATCCTCATGGGGATTAAGGGACCACTCCTTACAGCTAACACGCTTCAAAACCAAGCACTCCTCGATGCGGGTGAAACACTCCTTGCCGGTGAGAACGCGAAAATCGTTACAATCCAGTTCCTCGACGTGTTCACGAGGCGCGGTGGATCAGGCATCACAATCGGGTTCATTATCGCAACACTCATCGTCGCCCGCTCGGCTCACTTGAAGCAACTCGGTAAGCTCTCGCTTGCACCAAGTCTCTTCAACATCAACGAGCCGGTCATCTTCGGGATGCCGATTGTGTTCAACCCGATCATGTTCGTACCGCTCGTCATCGTTCCTGCCATCGCATCCTTCATGGTGTACTTCTCAATCCTTTGGGACTGGGTCGACCCGTTCAACGCGCTTCAAGTGCCATGGACGACACCACCAGTAATCTCCGGTTTCTTAATCGGCGGATGGCGTGCAGCGCTCTTGCAGATTGCAACGATTGCCATGGCCGTAGCCGTCTACCTCCCGTTCGTCCGCATGCAAGACCGCGTGTCGTACGGTGAAGAGTTGAAAGCACAAGAAGACGCAGACAAAGCGTCAGCCTAAGCTCAAGACAGCCCTTCTCATCACAGAGAAGGGCTGTTATATTTAGGAAAATGAGTATGAGAGTTGGTACATAGATGAAACGAAATTATACGGTCACGTTCTGCTTATTGATGAGCGCCTCGTTCCTTGCCGGCATCGCTCTAGAGTCTGTCGTCCCGTTCGTACTAGGAGTCGTCTTTCTATTCGCAGCTGGCGTTCAAGCCAGGAAAGAAATCATTCATTAACAAGCAGCCAGCCTATTCGTAGCGCTGGCTGCTTTCAATTACAGATCTCGAATCGGATATGCGTCGGCGATTGCCTGTAACCCTTCCAAAAAACGCGTCACATTGCTCACAGACGTCTCAAACGTGAACGCAAGCTCCTCAGATTCCCCTTCAAGCGGATGTTCGACATATCCCTTTACCGTGACCTCATCCCCATCCGTGTCCCTCCTCGTCATCATCAAGCGGATATACGGTTCTGTCGGTTCGAACTCGACTTCTTGCATGTCACCGGCAACGAACGACTCGAACACCGGTATGTAGTGAGCCACGAGCAGGCTGTCGAGCATGACGTCATCGAATGTGATGCGATGGTCCGGCGTATGAAGCCCGACCCAGTTGCGATGCCAGGCCGCGTCATGGATGTTGTCGGCGTCCGGATAGGCATAGGCGTAGCTTTCAATCGTTACATCACATGACTCATCTCGTGACATCAGTTTGGCGATGGGCATCGTTATCCGTCCTTCCTGAGCGAATAACCGTCAATCTCCTGTAGACGCATCCGTTTCTGATCGACGGCCGCATGGATGATAACCGTCACGCCTGGATTGAGTTCCATCATCTTCTTGATTTTCGTCAAGTCGTCGCCTTTGATCTCGACCGGCAAGACGAACTCGCCTTCCTTCAAATGAATAAACTTGATTTTTCCTTTGTCGTCATAGCCTGTCACTTCGTACGTCGCATATTCACGTTTCATCAACATCTCCCCTTCTTCCGAATCAATCTCCACACCGAGATCACAAATTTCCCGTTCAATCCGTTTGTCCCGTTCCATCAGTCCTCTCACGCCTAAAAAAGAAGAGAACAACACAATAAAGATCATGAGGACATTCGAATAGACAAACCCATAGAGCAAACCGTACATGAACCAGCACAGCAACGACATCATCATAAGCGTGGTCGTCTTACCCTGTTCCCGCTCTTGATCCGTTCTATGGTGTGACGCCATCATCCGTTTTCCTCTCCATACTTCATACGTTCCCCGCTTGAATCGGTTCCACACAAAAAATCCACCCCTGTAGCGGCAGGGATGGATCCAGCTTACGCCTCGACGCTATCCGCGTGTTTGGCTTTCTGGTCCGCGATGACGCCTGCGTACCATTTCGCGCTGTCTTTCAAGACGCTGTGGAGACCCCATGTCGGAAGGACGTAAGAGAAGACTTGTGTTTCCACTTCTTTGCCGTCTTCTTTCACTTTGATCGGCTTCGACATCCCTTCGAACCAAGATGGTGACCATTCTGGAGCGAGTGCCGTGTATTGTTTCTCACGAAGTTCTTTCGCGTAGTCCATGTAGTTGATCTTGTCTTCTGTCAACACGAGTTCGTTCTTGTCGTTTACCCATGCTTCTGGGTTTGCGCCTTGTGAGAACCAACGAATCGCGCCTTCGTCCGGGAACATTTTGTAGCCTTTTTGCTTCATCTTCTCTGCAACTTCGAAGATGCCGTCCATCGAGCTCATCATGTTGCCGATTTCAGCCGGATCGTCCGTACCGAGCACTTCTTTCGCTAAGCTACGTTTGTAGTAGACGCTACCTGGTGTCGTTTGCCAAGAAAGCGCGCGCACGTTGCCATCTTTATCTTTCCCGAGGTCGAAGACGTAAGGGATGTAATCGTCTGAGATATCGTCGACGTTATAAGGCTCGTCTGAAAGGTTTTCCCAGTATCCTGCGTCAACCCATTGCTTGAGGAACGCGATTTCTCCTGTGAAGACGTCCGGTGCCCCAACGCCGCTTTCAAGTGCCGGCTTAAGTTTTGTCGGATAGTTCGCGATTGGAACGATTGTCAATTCAACCTTAACGCCGTTCTTCTCTTCGTATGTTTTGATTGGCTCTTTAAGCTCGTCCGTGAACGACCAAACTTTAAGTACGTCGTCTTTGCCGCCTGTCGCTTCTGAAGATCCTTCGTCGTTTGAGCACGCGCCTAAGACGCCGACTGATAGTGCTCCGATCGAGAGTAAGCTGACTAATTTTTTCGCATGTGTGAACCCATCCTTTTAAGTGTTTTAGAAAGCGTTTACAATAAGAGGTAATAATTTGTCGAAAGCGCTTTCGAAAATATTGAAATAAAATATCGAAAGCGGTTTCGATTTAGGGTGGATGATTTTCGAAATCGCTCTCTTCTCTCCATTCCGCTGAAGCGAACAGAGCGACTTCGAAAGATCATCGTGACTTGTTTACTTTTTAATCGGTGCGCATGACGCCCGTTCAATCAAGCGGACTGGGATGACGCGTCGTTCCGTGCGTCGTTCTTTGGCCGTCATCTGTTCAATCAACAGCTCGGCCGCCGCCTCTCCGATTTCGTCCGTGTCTTGCCGGATTGTCGTCAGTTTCGGCGTGATGTACTTGATCATCTCGATGTCATCGTAGCCGATAATCGAGATGTCTTCCGGGACCCGGAGACCGTGTTCATGGACGGCTTCGATTGCCCCGATTGCCATTTGATCGCCTGCCACAAAGACAGCCGTCGGCGGTGACGCCAATTGTAACAACTTCTCCATCGCCTGCTTGCCTTCTTCGACCGAGAAGAACCCGGCGTTCACCAAGTATCCTGGCTGAATCGGCAAGTCGAGCGTTTGCATGGCGAGCTCGTACCCTTTCACCCGGGCCGCTCCAGCGTCAATCGACGAATCTCCGGCGATATGTGCGATGGCGCGATGGCCTAACTCATACAAGTAGTTCACAGCCATGCGGGCCCCTTCCGCGTTGTCCGAATAGACGACGCTACAGTTGGCGCTGTCCATATCGACCACGACAATCGGGATGTCGCTTTGCATGAGTTCTTGTACTTGTTCATCCATCCGGTCCGAGCAAATGACGACAATGCCGTCGACCGCTCGGTGTTTGAAGTGCTCGAGGTAACTCATGTCGCGGTTGCGGAGGTTACGCGAGGCGAAGATTAAATCATATCCGTGTTCCTCGGTGGCGTGACGGAAACTTTCAATGATGCCATTGAAGAACGGATGCTTCATTCCGACTTCGTTCGCTTCTGAGAACATGACCCCGATCGCCCACGACTTTTTCGTCGATAACGACTGCGCGTGCGCGTTCGGCAGATAGTCCATCTCAGCCGCGGCTTTTAATATTTTGGCTCTCGTCTTTTCGCTGACGTCTTTATAGTTATTCAACGCTTTAGAGACGGTCGTAATCGAAAAGCCCGTTTTTTTTGCTAAATCATAAATCGTACCCATGTCAGTCTCCTCTTCCCGAAAGCGCTTTCGGTAATTTGATTGTAGCGCACGAATTTGTAGGAATCAATTCTTTTTCGTGGAATATTTTGAGATTTATTTTCGTACCGTGTTTCTTCTATACTACTGCATCGACCTACTTTTTGTCGTCAGTGTGTTCGTGTATACAGCCAAACGAGATTCGTAAATTTCTGCACTTCCGTCTCCCCGGTCACGCCTTTAAACAGACGTTGGAACGGTTTGAGCAATTGCTCGATGACGATTTTCCGGAGCCGGTCTTGGTGCAACTCATACGTAATCGCCTCAAACAAATCCTCTTGTTCTTCAGTCATCTTGACATGCGCGTGAATTCGTTCCGCCATCTCAATCAATTCGTCTTTCGTGACGAGATTTTTATCGGTCGTCCCGCGCATTTGATCAACTGTGACCGGGTTTAGAATGTGCTCCCCTGTCTCGATCATACGGTTTGCCATCAGTTCCACGTAAGCGTATAAGTTTCGCACCAACTTTTGAATCGAGTACGCCGTATTCGTGATGCGGAGCGTGAACATGACATGCTGTAACATCCCATTGAAGAGTACGGTCAATTCGACCGAATACGGACGAATCGGTTCGCCAATAATCTCAGTCAAACGCATCGCGAGCCACTCAATCTCATAGACGCGATGTTGCAAGACTAGCTTCTTCAACTCTGGCTCGTTTGCCGACATGATCGACTCGAACAAGGCGTGCAAGTTCCGCTCTTCATTCAATTGAATCAAAATCGAGATCTGTTCAATGAAGACGTCCTTGTCCCGTTTGTCCCGTCCCATCTGCATCTCGATTCGGCGTTGGCCGGCGTCATAGCGCAAGTTTTCGAGAATGTTGGCGACACAGTCCGTCTTCGAGGCGAAATAGTTGTAGAACGTCCCTTTCGAGATATTGGCCCGCTCGATAATTTCTTGAACCGACGTCTGCTGCACCCCGTTCTCGATGAACAGGTTCATGGCGACATCAGCGACTTTGCGTTTCTTATCTTTCATAGAATCATGGCTCCGTTCTGCTTGTTTTGTACCTTAAGTATATCATTTTGAACTGGCAGTACAAAATGGTTGATTTATTTGTACAACGGGTATAAAATCATCACATCGACACTTACTAGTATATAACTATTCAGAACATAAAGGAGCAACTCGTATGAAACCAGAATTCCAAAAGAAACCGCCGTACCTCATGCTCGCGGTTCTCTTTGCAGGGGCGTTCATCGCCTTCCTGAACAACTCATTATTGAACGTCGCGCTCCCATCGATCATGGTCGACTTAGAAATCGCCGACTACTCGACGGTCCAATGGCTCGCGACCGGCTTTATGCTCGTGACGGGCGTACTCGTCCCGGCATCGGCCTACTTGATCACCCGGTTCTCAAACCGGAGCCTCTTCATCACGTCGATGGCGATTTTCGCTCTCGGGACGGCCATCGCCGCTTTCTCTCCGAATTTCGGTGTCTTACTAGCCGGTCGGATGATTCAAGCGGTCGGGGCGTCGACGATGGGACCGCTCTTGATGAACGTCATGCTCGTCAGTTTCCCGCGTGAAAAACGTGGAACGGCGATGGGGATTTTCGGTCTCGTCATGATTTCAGCACCAGCCATCGGTCCGACACTCTCGGGCTACATCGTCGAATACTACGACTGGCGCGTCTTGTTCGAGATGATTCTCCCGCTCGCCATCATCGGGCTCGGGCTTGCCATTTGGAAAGCCGAGAACGTCATGGTGCAAAATAAAGAGCAATCGCTCGACTATCTATCGCTCGTCCTATCGACAATCGGTTTCGGTGGCGTCTTGTATGGTGTCAGCTCAGCGAGTTCGGATGGTTGGGATAACCCAATCGTCTTGACGACGATGATTGTCGGATTCGTCGCACTGATCGCCTTCGTCATCCGTCAGCTCAACATGGAGAAACCACTGCTCGACCTACGGGCATATAAATATCCAATGTTCGCGCTCGCCTCGATCATCGCGGTCGTCAACGCCGTCGCCATGTTCTCGGGGATGATTTTGACACCGGCTTACGTCCAGAGCGTCCGCGGCATCTCACCGCTCGACTCGGGGCTCATGTTGTTACCGGGTGCGATCATTATGGGGATCATGTCACCGATCACAGGGAAACTGTTCGATAAGTTCGGACCGAAGTTACTCTCGATCACAGGTCTCACGATTACCGCGATCTCGACATACATGCTCGCCAACGTCCAACTCGATTCGACGTACACGTACATCGTGACGACGTACACGCTTCGCATGTTCGGGATGTCGATGGTCATGATGCCGATTTTAACTAACGGTCTTAATCAGTTGCCAACGCATCTCAACCCGCACGGGACTGCCATCAACAACACTGCCCAACAAGTGTCGGGTGCGATCGGTACGGCCATCCTTATCACCGTCATGAACTCGGTGACACGGACCGAAGCCGAATCGCTCATGACCGGCGTCGACCCAGCGACACTTACCGAAAGTGCGATGGGCGCATTGACGCAACAAGCGTTGCTCTCAGGGATTCAGTATTCGTTCTATGTCGCCCTCGGGATGAATATTTTGGCGCTCGTCCTCGCCTTCTTCGTGAAACGGGTCGATGTACGAAACCTTGATTTCAAACAAGAAGATATAAACAAAGAACTGAAACGCGCAAACTAAACAGACAAGAAATTAATGTACGGGAAAATGGACGAGTCTCTTCAGAGGTTCGTCCATTTTCCTGTATAACGATGTAAACCATTTAAAAATGTCAATGCTTATGGTACCGATCATGACTTTTCAATCCACGCACCTACGTGAGGTGCGATTGTAAGTAATCCCTCGGGAAACGTTTTCCAGTTGATTTCAATCCACGCACCTACGTGAGGTGCGATAGCGTCAATCAGCCAATTGACAATACCAACCAAAATTTCAATCCACGCACCTACGTGAGGTGCGATTCGACCGAACCTGTCGAACCTGTTCCAGATGGTATTTCAATCCACGCACCTACGTGAGGTGCGATTGTCGGCGGACAGAAGTTCATTCATAAACGCATCATTTCAATCCACGCACCTACGTGAGGTGCGATGTTGAGGATGCCGTCGTCGCCGAGAGCGGTTTCATTTCAATCCACGCACCTACGTGAGGTGCGATCCCGATGTTTGTTTGATTATGCGATGACGAGGTATTTCAATCCACGCACCTACGTGAGGTGCGATGAGCGGTGATGATGCCACCGAACGCACCGACCAATTTCAATCCACGCACCTACGTGAGGTGCGATGCTTTCTGACGTTCTGCATCCATACGTGGACGGTTATTTCAATCCACGCACCTACGTGAGGTGCGATGGCGCTCGAGTTATCTTTTCGGGGGTCAAGACGGCATTTCAATCCACGCACCTACGTGAGGTGCGATAACAATGATTTATTTTCCGGAGCACTTTCCGAAGATTTCAATCCACGCACCTACGTGAGGTGCGATCCCTTCCAGTTGCGGGTCATGCCGGGCGCTAAGGATTTCAATCCACGCACCTACGTGAGGTGCGATCGAATCTTTTGTTGCGACATATGACAATGTCGGTTATTTCAATCCACGCACCTACGTGAGGTGCGATGTGCTCCGAAAGCCATTCCTCAGCGACCACGGAATTTCAATCCACGCACCTACGTGAGGTGCGATTGACGACATGTGGCATCTGGACCATGGCAAACAATTTCAATCCACGCACCTACGTGAGGTGCGATGATCACTACAATCGGCGAAGATGTATCTATGATATTTCAATCCACGCACCTACGTGAGGTGCGATTTGCCCGGTAGTTGATCATGGTTGCACCTCATTATTTCAATCCACGCACCTACGTGAGGTGCGATTCGCTTTCGCGAGTTCGGTCGCGCATTCGTTTTGATTTCAATCCACGCACCTACGTGAGGTGCGATAACTTTTTTTGGTTGATATGTAACAAATGCAAAGAATTTCAATCCACGCACCTACGTGAGGTGCGATAATAATAGAAACTACCATCGTTAGAATGAAGATATTTCAATCCACGCACCTACGTGAGGTGCGATCAGGGCTTACGAGACGGCTTCCTACGAGCGAGCAATTTCAATCCACGCACCTACGTGAGGTGCGATAGCCGATTCCAAATAAAAAACCAACTAAAAATAAATATAAGAAACAATATTATCCTTTTTAGGATTCAAACCTTGAAAACCATTAGTCTCTTGTCTAGGAATATGCTGAAAAAATGGTGCGAACCTTTCTAGAAAATACTGTGCACTACATGTTCGCACTCACTAAAAACAACTTCCCCTTTAAAAAATGAGAGGTCCTTCCAAATCCAAAGATTCTTTTGCTCCATAATGCTCCACTTTTGTGGCATGTTGATTACCTAAACGATAAAATCGGAGACTGTCTTTATCCGCATCAACAATATCTTTTAACTTCAACTTTAACGCTGTAAATTCAGTTTGATCAACGATGCATTCAAACACACTGTTCTGTACGCGCTGACCGTATTGCTGACAAACTTTCGCAACTTGTCTAAGCCGCTTCGTGCCTCCAGGTGAAATGGTATTCACATCATACGTCACTAAAACGAGCATATACATCCCTCACTTGTATAGGAAAGTTGGATATTCTTCTAAGTCCCCACGCAAATGCCTGGCCAAGAGCAACGCTTGTGCGTAAGGCACGAGTCCCCACATCATTTTTTCTTTTAAGTAAGGATGCTGAATCATCTCCTGCTTTTTCTTCTGCCAGGAAGAGAGAAAAACTTTACGTCCTTCTTCCGTCATGAGTACAGCTCCGTTCTCCTTCTGAATAAAATGCTTCGCTTGAATGACTTTCATATTGATTAGCGAAAGTACGAATCGATCTGCATAAATTCCGCGAAGCTCTTCCATCAAATCAAGCGCCAGCGAAATCCGTCCGGGACGTTCTCGATGCAAAAATCCTACATATGCATCGAGTCCGACTGCTTCGAGGGCAGCTCCAGTATCCCTCGCTAATAAACTATAGGCGAATGACAACATCGCATTCACGCGATCAAGCGGTGGTCTTCTCGAACGTCCCTTAAACATGAAATCTTCTTTTTGTTGAAGAATCATGTCGTCAAACAGTTGGTTGTAATGAACCGCTACTTTCCCTTCAAGTCCTCGCAATCTCTCCAAATCTTCACATTCCCGGATTTCAATTAGTTTTTTTGAGAAATATGCGGAGGTTTCTTTAAAACGCGTAATATCAATTCGCATCGGGTAGTCACGAGTCATCCTTTCGAGTATCCATTTTTGGTTGTACACTTTCCCAAGTATGAAGTTCCTTGCAAGTCGCGAAGATTGGATTTCACAGTCAGATTGGCGATATTGAGTTTTACGCAACACGACATTGCCTTTACTTTCTCCAATGACACGTGCTAAAAATCGACCATTCTTTGTCATAAACGTCAAAGGTACATTGTTTTCAGCGCAATAGCCCATTAATGCAGGACTGGCACCGGTATACCCGAATGTAACGATTCCTTCGAGATTGTGGAGAGGCACTCGACCTAGAATTTCGTCATCCTTCTTTACGACTATATTCCCGCCCTCAAGAGCAAGGTATGCATCCGATTGGTTTACAAATAGCGTATTTAGCATCTTTTTCAATCCCGAAGCCTCCTCTCCATATACTCACTAACACTTTCTCGAACCATCAATTCTGGTAAACAAATATTTTGGAGCGAACAGCTTTTACAATGCGGCCCAGTTCTTACCTTCGGAGTGTGTCGCCGTTTATAATAATCACTCATTTTTTTAATAATTTCTCTCACTTCATACTTTAAGGTTTCCGATAACAGTACAAGGTGACGATGCTTCGTTTCGTTATAATACAGATATCCCTCAGTAATTCGACATAAGAACATTTCTTCAAGACAGATTGCTTGCGCAGCTAACTGAAGCTCGTCTTCTTTTCCTACTTTCGGCTTCCCTCGCTTATACTCGATTGGAACTGGACGATACAGACCAGGGTTCCCATATAAAGAAACCCCAGCCGAATCCTCGACGAATTCAACGACGTCACATTGTCCACTGATGTTCAACGCTTCTGACTTGATTGCCATCCCACGTACAATTAGTCGATCTTTCCTTTTTTCGCGCACATGCGAATCATCCGCTTTTTTATGCAAATGCTGTCCTTCAACAGTTCGAGTGTTTTCTTCCCATTGTTGTTCGATGTGGATGAGTGCCCACTGTCTCGGACAAAACTGAAAATGTTGAATGCCCGACAACAACAAATAGGAATCGTCTTGTTTATAATCCATCCAAAATTTCAGGCTCTAAACCATCAAGTGTAGCAACATGAATTTCATAATCCGAAAAATCTTTTGGTTCTTCTGTCGTTGGTTTTATTGAGATGGACCGATGTACTTTCGCAGATGAATATTGTCCTAATTTCGAACTATGTTCCCACCAATATACTTTATGCACTTCCATACTTCCTTCTGGGCGAGCCGAAGAAGCATCATTCTCAAACAGTGACACTAAAACCTGTTTTAGTTTCTCAGCATCCTCTTTCGTAAAATTTGTCTTTTCGGCAAGTTGCGTATTGATACTTCCGTTCAATACATAGACTCCATGATCGACGCGATGTTTCATTCCCATCGTGTCAGAGCCACGTTCTTTGCCGCTCTCAGAGTTCACACTTTTCGTAATCTGCATACTCGTAATATCGATCGGGGCCACACTCGTTGCCGTGTGTATGGAGACAGGGCCACGCACACCAATGGACACTCCAGATTTCTCCCCTTTGAAAGCAAACACCTGACCAAACGAACGGACGTCCATCCATGCTGCACACGCTTCTTGTGCAAATTGCTCTCCCATCCCTTTGCCCTTCATCAACTTCTTTAATTCTTCATTTCCTTCAGCGCGATCCCGCAGACTCTCATAACTATCTGAACGACGATCATTCGATTGTACAAAAATCGACTCGCCCATATCTTGGAGACGGTTCCGAATCTTACGTTTAATGGCGACATCTGAAATCTCGCCGTACCCATCATAGTTTTGACGAGGACGGTTACCGTTGAGCGGATCCCCGTTCGGGTTTGCTTTAGAAACAGACAGAATGACGGTAAAATCGATTTTGTGATCTAGCACGTTCATGCTTCAACACTCTCCTCGTTAGATGAATTTGTTTCTTCACGTTTTTGGTACAATTCATGTCGCTGACTATAAAAACCTAAAAGGTACTTACCAGATAACGGTTTGTTCGTAAAATCACTCGGATCAAGTTGTGATCCTACCTCGTCAATCAATTTGTTAATGTAGGTCACTTTCCCACCAAGTTTCGCTTGATATGGTTGAAGTGCACTTTGAATCGTCATCCATGTCCGTGCAGGATTTTGAGAAAATGCGTTCATGTAACGAATCGCGTTGGTTGAACGATTTTCTTTCCCTAATGCTTTCCGCTCCAAATAGTCAGCAAGTGCTAATAATCGTCCAAATAAATAATCTCGATCTTTTAAATTTGAATCTAATGCCACATTCATCCCTTCTTTCTTGTTAATCATTCCACAGGCGATTTGTAACGTTTTCTCCCACTCCCATGCTTCTATCCCCATCGGATTCGATGCTCGTTGAATTAAACATCGGCGAACATCATCTGGTACGACACGCCCGTCCACTACACACGGAATCAGTCTTTCCACAGTGGCCTTTATTAGTTTTTCGTTAGTCCGCGGACCGTAGGACGCCGTTGCGATATCGTGCAAAGATGGCGCACCGATGAAAACTCGACGTTTTTTCTCACGATCAAAGTAAACGTATTCCCATGGATGTTCGGTGTGCCAGGATTCGAGTCGATTAAAGTATTGTTCTTGATCGAATGAACGATAGTACAAAATCGCTAAGCGTCCTGTCGTTGCCGCGTCCAGTATTAATATGTTCACTGTTTGTTGAGGTAATTTTCTTTTATAACCGATAAGTGCGTCAGAAAATGCTCGTGCACCGTCTCGGTTCGTATCGAATACTTCTTTCTCCTCCACATCGTTAAACAACGCAGCAAGTGAAAAAGTCGAATCAACCGCACTTGGCATTTCGGTCACTTGGCTCCCCCAGACAAGAAAGACACGTTGATCAATCAGTTTCCCTTGTCTTTGAATAAGCCACTTAAGTGCATTGTGTGCTTTTTGCGATACTTCGTAACTAATCGTCGCTGCTTCAGAGGCTTTATCAAAGCGGCCACGATATGTGAACCCACTACTGTCGTTCGCTGAGATGAGCTTTGCTTTAACTCCAGCATTACGGATTTTATTCGCATGTTTGGTGGAACCAACTTTTTGTTCTCCCGTTACAAAACATAATGTAGAGTCCCCGGCCTGTTCAGCATAGTAAGCGATAAAAGATTGATAAAACTCTGAATCATGCCATGGTTCTTTATAAAGCTGTTCTGATGAATGAACATGAAAACGTATAAACGCTCCTTCCATTCCACCGGTAACTATGGAGTAGATTTGCGGCTTGTCTTCTTTATCCTTCCACGTCCATTTCAACGTGCCATCAGTCTCTGTAAAAAGTACTTTCTCGTTCACTAAATCTTCAATGAGTCGTCCCTTTTGTAGATACGTGTAGATACTCTTCAACCGATCAAATCCATGAGAGGATTCAGACCATTTTTTTAGATTATCAATGTATACTTGATGCGCATTATCTTTTTTATACACTCCGCCAAATGCTTCATAATCTCCAGCCACATAAGGTAATTTGTCATGTAACGGATACGGGGCTATCACACTCCCTGCTCGACTAGATGAATCTTCGGTGCTTGGAATTAATGTATTTCCGCCCCCCTTCTCAATCACTTCAGCCGTGTGGAATTCGCCATTTGGGGTTATGTTGACAGTTATGTGAGCTGTTTGTGTCGTATGAGAAATCGGAAGCAACGTGAACGTCTTTCCTTCCCAACGACTTTCTGATTTACCTACTTCATCGAGATGTTGATTGTATGTCTCGTATAGCTGTTGCCAAACGCTCATGCCATCACCTCCTATAGTTGTTCATGCAACAAATCTACTGGTTCAATATCGTCTGCTGTAAATGTTTTTGCTTGCATGTTTTTAATCGGTTGGACAAGTGAACAGTCTTCTGGTCTTGTGAACGTGATCACCCCATTTTTCATCACTGGATGCCACAAACGAACGGCAAGTTCATTAACCCCTGTCTCATCGGGATAATTGAATCCGTGAACCATGGTTCCGAAATGAAGATCCACTCCATCGTAAAAGCCTTCTCCTTGATTAAATTCAATGGGCTCTACGTATGCTTGGCATTCTCTTGCCCCCAGGAAGATATCTCTTCGACCTCCCGCTTCCAGCGAACGTTTTAGAATGGCATAATGCTTTCCTTCATTTCAATCAAACGCTAAATCAGGACGGTGTGGATTGAATTCGAAATGCGCTCGAACGTGATAGCACACGTCCCGCAAATACGTGTAGTGCGCTAGAGAATTCCCACCACTATACTCAATTGGCCGCATCCCCTTTGACTCCATTTTAATCGGGTTCATAATCCGAATCGCATCGACGACCATGACAATCGTCGGCTTCCAGTAAATCGATTCGACAATCCCTTTGATAGCCTGATACGTTGGGATTTGATAGGACATTTTCTCGCCACCTAGTTTAGTCAATGGATCCGTAAACAAGGCGTAATTTCCATAAACTTTAAATTCAATCGTATTTCGCATAAGGGTCTCCTTTCATCACATGAATAAATTTTGCATCTCAGAATCTTGAGAAAGATTTAGCCCGTACTGTTCATCGTATGCGGTTGGTTGTAATGCGAGCAATCGACCATCTAGCAAAGAAACAATCCCCCCACTTTGCTCAAGTGCTTGTCGTTCATGGTTATAAATGCTGATCGTGTATTGTTGAGATTCCTTTAACCACCTTCGAGCATCTTCCCAATTGATGTCGCCATTCAAGAGTGCAATCAATTCTTCTCCCTTATCTCCATAAGGGACGAGCACGTCGTCTGTTTGCTGATCGATTACGTGAAAGTTGTCAGCAACTGTTCGATGACGAGCGACCAACAGTAAAGGAGTGTCACTCACTTGATGTTGATTTGTAACTCCTTTAAACAGCATGGGCGCAAGTGATTCAGAAGTAGAACCTTTTATTGGATAATCTAAATCAACTTCGCGAAGTTGGTAAAACTCTTGAAAATATCGCTGCATCGCAAGCTGGGATAGCAACTCTCCGCCATAAGCGTTCGAATCTCGCTCCAAATCGACAACCAATCGTTTAACAATCTCCTGTCCTTTTGCAATGTCCGTTAATTTGGAGACACTTTCCTCAACATGATCAATCAAATAAACTGTTCGCTTATCGACTTCCCCATGTCGGTTGCAACGTCCGGCGGCCTGAGCGATTGAGTCGAGTCCCGCGAACGAGCGAATAACACATTGGAAACTCACATCTACACCCGCTTCAATTAGCTGAGTGCTTATGCAAATGACTCGTTCACCACTTTTGAGTCGTTGATTAATTTTTTGCAAAATGATTTTGCGATGTGCCGGACACATGGAAGTACTCAAGTGATATACTTCGTCTTCAGAAAACGAGGGTTTCAAGGATTCGTATAACTTACGTACAACTGTCTTTGTGTTTAAAATGATTAATACGCTTTGATGGACATTGGCTTTGTCTCGCACGAATAAGTCGAGTCGATGTGTATCAAATCCGTCTGGAACAACTTCAATTTCAGTCCGTTTAAACGCTTCAATGACGGTCGGTAACTCTTGAATCATTTCTCCATCACTCGTTAACCGATGTTTAACAAAATCTAGTGCGGGTTGCGTAGCCGTGCATAGAATCACACTTGAACTTAGTCCGTCTTTTAAGAAATTAAGCGATTCATTGAATAGCGATACGCATTTGGTAGGAACTTTTTGCACTTCATCAAAAATGACGACCGCTTCACTTAAATGATGAAGACGACGTGTATTGCGATTTCCCTTCGCATAGAACGTATTCAAATATTGAACCATAGTCGTAAAAATGATGGGGGCGTCCCAATTGTCTTTCGCTAAATTCAATTTTGCCTGTAAACTCATTTCATCTTCCGAAGCATCATCCAATTGAATGACATTAGAATGGTGCTCGACGATTTCTTCAGTGTTTAAAACTGCTCTCGCGACTTGAGCATTTTGCTCAATAATTGTCGTAAAAGGTACAACATAAATAATTCTTTTTTTCTGATGATGAGAAGCGTGGTGTAGAGCATAGCGTAGACTTGCCAACGTCTTGCCCCCACCTGTCGGAATCGAAAGTGTATAAACCCCGCTCGGTCGTTCAGCATACTGCATGCACTGCTCAGACATTTGCTGCCGAAGAACATTTATCGTGGAAACAGTTGAACGATTGTCTTTCAAAGAGGATAAATGTCGTTCTAAATTTTCTTTTAGCACTTGTAAATCAGCAACTAAACTGGAGTCGACCCCCTTCTCTTCAAACTGTCTTGTATTTGTTCGATCTGCATCGATCAAAATGCTGAAGACTAATTTTGTAAGAAAAGTGGAGTTTACTAACGTCTGCCCGATTCGTTCCAAATAACTCATCAATTGTTGAGAAGCCGCTTCCGCATAATTTATAAAGTCTGGTTCTGATATCACTTCATCAAAGAATCGCTTTTTACATACTTCGTATTCATCTAATACTTTCAATTCAACTCGTTGTAGAAAGGGCGAGTCTTCACCTTGAATATAATCATGGAGGTTTCCGTGATGTGATATGATCGCGTTACTCACGATTTCTCCCAATAACTGTTCTGGCATTTTTCTTTTTAACGTTTCGAACAATAAACGTCCGCCCGCTGTAGCATGATCCACTTCGCCTTGCCTCACCTTTTCTCCTGAAACGGCTCGACGTATGTAATGTTGAAATGCCTCACTGTACTTGCCCATATCGTGTAGCAAAGCTGCAAGACCACAAACTTTTGAGATTCCAAGCGGGTCTCCCCATCTCTCTGCTAATAATTTCGTGTCTAATAAATGTTGATGAACGGACTGAATTTCTCCATCTTCAGCGCGTATATGAGCGATATATTGCACAATCCTATCCCTCCCTAATCTCTAAAAATATTCCACAAAATAGGTGTTTTCACCTTCATTTTATTACATTATTTTACTTCAGGTGGTTACTTTTTCTTATTGGGTGTAAAAAAAAAGCAGCTTTCGCGCTTTTATACTTGCACTGATCCCTAAAGATCCAGTTCCACATACTAACTATTTATCTAATCATTTAGCGAAACGCAAATCATGCCGACTCGGATGCTCCGGGTCAATCTGTCGAATCTTCCGCTCGTAATGTATCGTCGTGGCTGCCTGTGCAGCAATCGCACCAATGAAAATGACGAGCCACAAAAGCAAGTTTGACTGCATCCCGTGCTTAAATAAGAAGTAGAATCCAATCGCCCCGAACAACGAGACGGCGTTGCGGCCAACGTACGTGCGAGGAATGAACTTCTGAACGGTCCGTTCGTCCGTCAACCGTTGCATGAATCGGCTCTCGCGCCATTCTAGATAGATCAACACAACGAGCCCCGCCACAAAGGCGATTCCATAACCCGTTTGAAACTCGTTCATGACCAATAACGCAAATGAGACTCCGACCGCGATGACGACCGATACGTGCAAGGGCATCCATCTTTTTTGATACAGTTGAATCGTCCGGATCCGTGCTTGTTTCTCCATTCGTAATCACCTCACTTCTATCTTACGTAAGGAAACTGGTTTTTGTTCCCTTTTTTAAGGATTTAGATTATTCTGATTAGAGGAAGATATTGAATGTAGGGGTGAAGGATAGTGACTTGCAACCAAATACGATTGTTTAGCGGACTCGCACTTCTCGTGACGGGCGTCGCTTTACTACTTAAACGTTAACAAGCATTCGGGGCATCTGCCCGGATGCTTTTTTCATGTAAACTGAAAGAACAAACTTGAGGACGTATAAGCTCTACGTCCGTTAAGGAGGAATAGTGCATGTCAACTTGGGACAAACGGTTCAATACGGATGAGTATGTATATGGGGAAGCCCCGAATGCTTTTGTGAAGCAACAGGCACATCTGTTCAAACGAGGGATGCGCGTGCTCGCGATTGCCGAAGGGGAAGGTCGAAACGCGGTTTGGCTCGCGAAACAAGGAGTCAATGTGGACATGTGGGACTACTCGCAAGTCGGTCTCGACAAAGCAAACCGGTTAGCAGAACGTCGCGGGGTCACTCTTCATACTCGTCTCGTCGATTTGGCCGTTGCGGATTGGCCGAAAGACACCTATGACGCCATCGTCTGTATTTACGGACATTTCCCCGACAACGTGAAAAAATCCGTCTTGGAAGGCGTCAAACGGGCCTTAAAACCAGGTGGTTATTTTGTGACGGAAGTCTACAGCAAGGCGCAACTCGATTACAGGACGGGCGGTCCGAAACAAAAAGAACTGCTTTATACACCAGCCGATTTTGCCCCACTCACGGATGCCTTCAAGACGATTCACTTTTTCGACGGGACCGTGGAACGATATGAAGGCGCGCTCCATAACGGTGAATCGGCGATCTTGCAATACATCGGTCAAAAAGCAAGCAGCCTATAAATAAACGAAAACCGACTCGCTAACCACGAGTCGGTTTTGTCATTGTGACATCAATGCCCCCGATACTTTCCAAGCGCACGCATGTTCAACATATAGAGCACACCGGCGTAAACGATCAAACCGAGCACGTAGCCCCAAATGCCGGCAAATCCACTACCGTACACCATCACTTCTTTGATTGCCGTCGCCCCGTAAAAGATTGGCATGACATAGCTCAAGTTGCCGAGGCCGTATGGAATCAAGTCGAGCGGGATTAACCCTGAGAAAAACACTTGCGGAATGATCGTGAACGGAATCATCTGGACGACCTGGAGTTCTGAGCGGGCGAACACCGAAATCGTCGCGCCAAACAAGACGGCCGTCCCCGCCATTAAAATCATTACGAGAAACACCCAGCCGATATTGCCGAGCGATGTCAGCCCGAGCACGTAAATCGTATAGAGAACGATGAAGACGGACTGGACGACCGCGAACACGCCGTAGCCGAGCGTATACCCTAAGATGACCTGGCCACGTTTGATCGGTGTCATCAGGAGCCGTTCGAGCGTGCCGCCGCTCCGCTCTTTGACGAGCGCCATCGCGGATAGAATGAAGACGAAGAAGAACGAGAACAGTGACAAGAACACGTAGCCGAACGAGTCGAACGTCGATTGGCCTTCTTCCCCGTATACATAGTTCATCTCGATATCAGCCGCCGGATTCAACGCCGACAGCGCCGTTTGAATCTCTCGCACCGCTTTCGACGACTTCGTCGACGGTTCTCGGAGCGTGATTGTCGTCCCTTCCTGCGTAGTTTCAAAGATCGCATCGACGTCTTTATTGTCTTCCAAGTACCCGAACGGGTCGTCGACCGTGTCCAACCGGACGTCGAGTGTCTCGGCTTCGAACGCCTCGACGAGTTGCGTTTGTGCGTTCTCATCAAGCACGACGACCGGCACGTAATCCGAGTCACCGAGGAGGAAGTAAACGAGCGTCAAAATCAAGAGTGGTGCGATCAAAATCAAGGCGACACTCCGTTTATCGTTGAGCGTCTGAAAAATGACGCGTTTCGCCAAGTTACGCATGATCAGTCCCTCCTTCTCGACCGGCGATGAGGAATAGTTCCTCGACACGACCATTCTCCGTCTGGTCCAACAGATGCGGGACGGTATCGTAAGCGATCAAACGGCCGTTATAGATGAGCGCGGCCCGGTCACACTCGAGTACCTCATCCATGACGTGCGTCGAGACGACGATCGTCGTCCCGTTCGCACGAATCGCTTGAAACTGATCCCAAATCTGCCGGCGCAAGATCGGGTCGATCCCAACCGTCGGCTCGTCTAAAAACAAGACGTCCGGTTGATGGAGGATGGCAATCGCAAGCGAGAGCCGTTTTTTCATCCCGCCCGAGAAGTTCCGGACGAGCTTTTTGCGGTCGTCCGTCAAATCGACGAGCGTGAGCACTTCCGTGATGCGTTGTTGGAGCTTCGTTTTACCGAGTTTATAGATCGAGCCAAAAAACTCCAAGTTCGCCTCGGCCGACAAGTCGTCATACAATCCATCGTTCTGGGGCATGAAGCCGATATTGTGGAGCATGCCCATGTTCGGCATCTTTGTTTCGCCGATGCGAATCGAACCTTTGTCCGCGGCCAAGGCACCGATCATCAGCCGAATGAGCGTCGTCTTCCCCGAACCGGACGGGCCGAGCAAGCAACAAATGTCGCCTGAGTTGATGGTAAAGCCGACATGATCGATGGCCAATTGGTCACCGAACGATTTACTGATGTCGTTCAGTTGAATATCCATATTCATTCTCCTTTTCGATGCCTTGTTCGAGTACACTGAATTAATAGACACCGTGTTGGTTTATAGGTTCAGTATAGACCTCAGTCGACAGCCCAACAATCGGCAATATCGGCCATCGTGTCGGTTATCAGACAGTTTTCACTCAAGTGTTGGATAAAGGAGAATATTCAGATGGGACATGAAGATTTACGCATCACACGAACGAAACAATTGATTAAAAGCGCCTTCCTCGAGTTGATTGACGAGCATGGATTCGAGGCGGTCAACGTGAAAGCGATCACCGAACGGGCCGGTATCAACCGAGGGACATTTTACAGTCACTATGTGGATAAGTTCGACTTGATGGAGAAGCTGATTGAAGTCATTTTTCACGAGGCCGAACGGAAACTGGTCAAACAGATTCCGCGTGTCTTTGGTGACCAGCGCGGACCGGGCGCTCATGAACTGCTCGTCCCGTTCATCCGCTTTATCGAAGACAATAAAATCTTGATGAAACCGCTCCTAGGCCCGAACGGTGACCCCCAGTTTCAAGCCCGGCTCCGGTCGTACATGCACGCGGCGCTCTTCCAACGCTCCCCGACGGTGTTGTTCGATGCGACGAAAGCACTTGTGCCGGCCGACTATCTCGTGTCTTATATTTCCGCGGCCCATATGGGGGTCATCTACGAATGGCTGTATAACGACCGTCCCGAAACCGCAGAGGACATCGCCCGCATCATCTATACAATCACGTTCGAAGGACCGCTGACAGCCGGCGGTCTGAAGCCGTAAGTTTTTTCCCAACATCCACTTTGATCATTTTGTACATTCGAGCCCGATATGCATGTTCATTCTACGCGAAGCAGGGAATAAGAGACGTGATGGCAAACTGTTAGAGTAGAGATCACGCGTTCCTACTTAACAATAAAAAATACATGGTGGAAGAAGGGCGAAACACATATGCAAAACGTGAACAAATCGGTGATTGTGATCGGTGGCGGGCTCGGCGGGATTTCCGCGGCGATCTCACTCGCACAAAAAGGATACGACGTCTCCTTATACGAAAAGAACGACCATATCGGCGGGAAAGTGAACCGGCTCGAACAAGACGGCTTCGGCTTTGACCTCGGCCCGTCGATTTTAACGATGCCGCAGATTTTTGAGAAGCTGTTCGCAGGTAGCAGCAAGCGGATGGAAGACTACGTGCCAATCAAACGGCTCGACCTCGAGTGGCGCTCGTTCTTCCCGGACGGCACGGTGCTCGATCTCTATCATGATTTGGACAAGATGGAGCGCGCCAACCCGACGTTGTCCCGAAAAGACATGTACGAGTACCGCGAGCTGTTGAAATATGCCGAGCGGATTTACAACACGACGGAGAAGGCGTACTTGAAAGAAGGGTTTGAATCGCCGCGCGAAGCGGTCGCGAAGAACGGTCTGTTCTCGACGTTGTTCGGCTTCGATTTGACGTCGACGATGTACGACGGCATCGCCAAACGAATCAGCAACCCGCATTTACGGACGATGTTATCGTATTACGTGAAGTATGTCGGATCGTCCCCGTACAGCGCACCGGCTGTCCTCAACATGATGATTTACATGCAGCACGCCCAAGGCTGCTGGTACGTCGAAGGCGGGACGCATAAACTCGCGGAAGGATTGACGAAACTCGCGGAAGAGATTGGCGTCCAGCTCCATACCGGTCAAGGCGTCGTCCGCGCGCACACGCTGAACGGACAATTGACGGCCATCGAGCTCGAAGATGGACGGCTCCGCTCGGCCGACTATTTCGTCTCGAACATGGAAGTCATCCCGTTCTATCAAAAGATGGTCGAAGCAGATGACCAGTTCGTCGACAAGCTTGTCGAGAAATATGAGCCGGCCAGCTCCGGCTTCGTGCTCCACCTCGGCGTGAACAAAGAGTATCCTGCGCTCGGCCATCACAACTTCTTCTTCTCGGAGAACTTGCACGAACAGATGGACAAGATTTTCGAGCAGCACGAGTTGCCGGACGACCCGACGATTTACTTGGTGAACGTCAATAAGACCGACCCGACACAGGCACCGCCTGGGCATGAGAACATCAAGATCTTGCCGCACATCCCGTACATCCAGGACAACCCGTTCACACCAGAACAATACGCCGCGTTCGAAGAGCGCGTCCTCGACAAGCTCGAACGGATGGGCTTGGACGGATTGCGGGAACATACGGTGACACGTGACGTCTGGACGCCGCATGACATCGAGCGCACGTACGGTTCGGACCGGGGCGCGATTTATGGGACCGTCGCCGATAAAAAACGGAACGGCGGCTTCAAGCATAAGAAACAGAGCGAGCTGTACGACAACCTCTACTTCGTCGGAGGTACGGTCAATCCCGGCGGCGGCATGCCGATGGTGACATTGAGCGGCCAGCAAGTGAGCGATAAGATTGCGAAGCGTGACGGAGTCACAAATCGATGACCGACTCGTTTTGGGAACGACACCGCTTCAAGTTCTATACGATTGGCATGGTCATCTGCGGGATTTTGGTGGGCATGTTCGCCTAACGAAGCCAAATTATATCTTAATTTAAAACACCCTATGGAGAAGCAGATGGACTCACCAATCTGTATTCATCCATAGGGTTTTTATCGTGACGAGATACGATGATTCATTTTGTTTATTAGACTCAATCTCTATGATGCAACTTATGTGGATATTTCTGTAAAGTGTTCATCTTGTATTGATGAACAAGGAGGTAGTTGCTACACTGATTTCAAATATATGGATTGGTACAGAGGAAGGCGGTTCGTGCATGAAAATCAAGCTCGATATTAGTAACGAGCGCTATGACGAGATTAAGTCTATGCTCGAGGAAAAAGGAATTGAAATAGATGATACGGCCGACCTGGTACTGAGTACATCTACTCCTTTTGTTCAGCATTTGACTGTTAAAGAGAAGGACACGAATGAACGGATCGTGTTACCAGTAGCGGATATTATTTGTATCGAATCCTTTGGCCATACAGTGAAAATTGAAACGCAAGCATCCGTTTATGTCGCTACTGATCGATTATACCGGCTCGTCAGTTTGCTCGATCCGACGTCTTTTTTACGAATCAGTAACTCTGTTGTCATTGCAACAAATCAAATCAAACAAATCAAACCCACTCTTTCCACAAAATTTATCCTTACTCTAACGAACGGAAAACGCGTTGATGTGACAAGGAGCTATTACTATATCTTTAAAGATCATTTTCATATCTGAAGGAGACAACTTTATGAGCATCCCTATTTACATCATCGCGACATGCATCGTTCTATTCACCTTTATTGTGACTATCACGCTTTATTTTCAGGCCTACAAGCGACACATCAATCAAGCGCTAATTGGCAACTTAAAAACACGTTCCCCGATGATGCCGCCTTATAAAATCACTGTCATCCTGTCAATTGTTCTCTTAGTAATCAGTGTGTTGATTAGTTATTTTGCGGGATACACCAATGCGTACAAAGCATATGAGGAAGATATCTGGGTTCTCGCTCCGTCTGATATTCAGACATTTTATGCTGAAATTCAAGGAATCGAAGACAATCAGATAACGGTTAAAGGTAATTTATTTAACGATGAAACGAATCAAACACTTATGGAATATGAAGTTTTTGAGGAACAAGTATCCATTTATAAACAAGAGGAGACGCTCTCTCTATCAGATTTATCCAAAGGTGATTTGATTTTAATCACCTTGTTGACGAACCGTTCGGGCACAGGTGTGTTTAAAATACAGGTAGTGGAGAAGCAGTGAAACGCCAATCAATTTAAAAAGCCATAAAAGTCGAGGCTCTCGAATTTTATGGCTTTTTGGTTCTATTCAGTTCTGCTTGTTCGCTGTTCCAATCATTAGCTTTAGCACGAAAATGATTCCGCCTAACAAGACAGCATAATTACCAAGCGTCCACAGCATATCAAGCACTCGCATATCCATCGAACTCCTCCTTATTTGAGCTGGCGTTTCGCTTCATCGCGATGCGCCGTCCGCAACTCATGGTTCGTCACGTGCTCTGGGTCAATCACCTCAATTTTACGGTTCACCCATACCGACAAGAAGATGAACGGGAGGAACAAAGCGATCAGCATGATTGCAAAGACGAAGAGTGACCCTTCAATCGCCCAAGCGATAGCGATGAAGACCCCAAGCAAGATGACGTTCGCGAGAACGATACCGAACTCGAGGCGCACGAACTTTTGATACCGTGACTCGTCATTGAACGTAAGCAGCAAGTTCATACGATGCCACGCCCGATAGAGACTCGGCAATTGCGTCGCCATGATGATGACGGCGAACGTCGCGACCGTAATGTCTTGAGTAAAGATGAAGTAAAAGGCGATTCCTAAAATTGCGAACGTGAGCAAGAGCGCCGTCCGGTTCACTTTCCGGTCGTTCTCGACCATTTGTTTCAGTCGTTCATTTTTAACAACCATAGTTAGGTACTCCCATCATGATGACTTTCGTTTTTCGCGCTCGAGTTGCGCCTTGCCGAGTTCCGTCGCGGTCACGTGCTCCGGGTCAATCGTTTTCAACTCACGGTCGATGCGAATCCCAAGCGCTAGGAATGTGATCAGACCCACGATAACGACGATGACGAGCGTGAGTAGCGTGATTCATCCGAGCATCGAGCTCGCGATCAACAGCAAGAGAAACACGATGTTCCCGACGGCCAAGCCGAACTCGGACCCTACTTTCTGTTGGTAGCGAGCGTCGTCGTTGAAGGTGAGCAGCAACTTCATCCGGTACCACCCTTTATACAGCACGGGCAGCTGTCCAACCAAGATGATCGGCAACAGTAAGAGGACGTCCGTCGCCCAAAAATAGATGATGAACAGTGCGATGATTCCTATCGTCGGGTACAACATTTGTTTTTGTCGATTTCGATCGTTCTCCATCATGCGTTCAAGTCTTATGTTATGGTCAATCATCCAATCCCCCTAATCAAATCTCGTTACCTTCTTTTACGAAAGGAAACGGCAAATCGTTTCACTCAACTCTAATATCGTTATCAAGAATGTACATCGTCTCTTCGTAGCATTGTTTACTATAGACGTCGTCTTGTCTGTGGAGCGTCTCAAAAAATGCTTCGAACAGTTGTTGATCTAAGGGCTTCCGTCGAATAATGACTTCTTGAATGACGCTTGTCGCCGTCTCTCGTAACGTCTCGTCATCCATCCATGTCAACAGCTCACGAACGAGTTCGTTCGCCTCAAGTGAATCCAATCCATTGAACCAAATAACCGCACCGTCCAGTTTTTCTTTCGGTTCTTCACTATAAAGCAGGCGTCGTGCATCGTCCAAGAGTGCTTTCCCTGGTTTCATTTCAGTGATTGGTTCTGGAATCATTTCTGCAAACATTACCATGTCGACCGTCGTGAGCGCTTCGCTAAATTGACTGAACGAATCGAACAAGACATCAATCTCTTCCGTATCCGTATCGATATAGGCAATCTTAGGCGTCGCTCCTTCACGGTAGTCGAATGCGAGGAAAAAGTGCCCGTCACCGGCGAACGCAATCAATCGTTCATCCTCGACACCCCATTCCGTTAATAAAGCTTTTGATTCGATCAGCCCTTCGTGACGCCCGACCCCAGCAATTGAATCAACGAGAACGATGTCATCTTGTCCATTCCATATAATCGGCAAGTCGCGCTGTTCGACATATCCCCCGTTCTGGATACGAATCGTCTCGAGATAATCAATCGGCAGTTTCACTCCGAGTCGCGTCTCCACTTCAGTCAACACGTCATCCGTTAATGCGGGCAACCGGTTCGGGTCGTCCGGTATATCGTTCCAAATGATCATTGTTCCCCTGCTTTCTTCAATCGTCTGTATTGGCGAATGTCTTGATTCGTCACATGTTCTGGATCAATCTTTTTGAGTCGCTCATTCACCCACCATTCAAAATAAAGACAAGGCAAGACGATTAGCGTACCAAGCAATGAATACGTGATATGTTGAAAAGTTTGAATGACTGTACCCCAAATAAATACCGCGAGCCCGATGACCGTCATGAAGATGAATAAAAAGTTGAGTCGAACATATCGGCGATACAGCTCATCCGAACTAAAGCGAAGCAATAGCTTCATCCGTAACCAGCCCCATAAAATCAATGATGCGTAAATGACTAAAAAGGCTGCGAACACCTGCATGTTCGTTAAAGTGTAACGACTATGGAGATAAAACGAGGTCAAGATGATGATGGCTACTAGTAGACCAAATAAACGAATCGAGACTTGTTCAAACCGCATCAATTGAAGCAAGCGATTTTTATGCTCGACCATCATTCGCCCTCCCATTTCCGCTTCAAGCGCTCACGTTTCGTAAACCCAATCAAGCTATCAGTGACATGCTCATGATCGATACGAAGTAACCGGTAATCGAGCCACGTCTCAACCACTAACATGCCTGCAATCAACACCGCCGACAGTCCACTGAATACCGGCAATCCGAAGTATCCTGATACATACCCGCCCATCAGACCGAGCATGACCCATAACATTGCAATCGCGATGACGCCTTTCGCCCGAATCAACCGTTTGTAGGATCGACTTTCATTGAACGTCACAGATACGCGTGTCTTCTTCCAAGCTACATGACTGAGCGGGACAGCCGTCATCATCAAAAAGGAGAGTATGGCTAGTAGTGGCAACGACGCATTGGCGTAAATCCACCACCCTAGCCCTAGTCCAGCCGCGGCAGCCCATAATAATTTAAAGACCCCTTTTTTCGGTCGTATCTGTAACTGCTCGATTCGTTCTTCTCGCGTCATCATCATTTGTTCCTCCTTGAAACCAATTCGGACATTTACCGTATATACAAGTAGCATACCAATAATTAGGAGGTATTTCGATGGATATTCTGATTTTAGTCGCCTTGCTCGGTATCGCCGGATTCATCGTAACCCGTTCTTATACCGTCTATCCGTCATCTTTCGGCGACCGTTCACCCGTCCAGCCTCACGCCTCGCTCACAACAAAATGCCCGCATTGCCAAACCGTCGTCAAACGGCAGGAACACGGGCAGACTTGTTCGACTTGTCGAAAATCCTTTTAGACGGCTTGCTTTGCTTTTTGGTGGGCCGTCTCTTTCTTCCCACTCAACTGGAACAACAACACCCCACCAACGATTAACACGATGCTAAGCGCTGTCTTCCATGTGAACGGGATGGCTTCGAGCCCGAACCAGCCGAGCGTGTCCCATAGGAGCGCGAATAGGATTTGCGACACCATGACAATTGAGATGGCGTGGCTCGGTCCGAGTTGTTGGACGCCTTGCGTCACACTCATGACGACGCCGACCCCAATGATGCCGCTGAACCAGTACCACGTCTCCATCCCCGTGACCGCGAACAGACCAAATCCTTCACTGATCAATCCGACGAGTAGCGACGCCAAGAAGCCGAGGGCGAGCACGAGCGTCGTCGTCGCCCACGCCCCAACCTGTTCTTTCACTTTGGCGTTGAACGTATTCTGCACACAGACGAGCATGCCGCCCATGACCGCGAGCATCATTCCAAGTGCCATGATATGTCCTCCTCATTCATAAATACTCTCCCCGGCGACGGCAATCAACCCGGCGCGATCCATGATTGCAATCGACCGACGATCCCGTTCAATCAATCCTTGTTCCACGAACCGCTTGAGTGTCCGGTTGACGTGGCGATAGCTCGTCCCAATCAAATCGGCGATATCGGTCAACTCATCGACGGTCGACCCGAGCGTCGTCTCTTCCGGTGTCATCGACAACAGATAGCTCGCGAGTCGCACATCGACCGGGTAAAACAAGTTGAAACTCATCGACTGCGACTTCATCTCGAACTTTTTTGTGATGCCTGCCAGCAAATAGTGGAGCCACGTCACATCATCTTTCGCATGACGCGCGAGATCATCGAAGCGGACGACGAGCATCTCGACCGGCGTAACCGCCTCGACCGTGTTCAAGAACGGCGTGCGGCGAACGTATTCGATGTCGCCAATCAAGTCGAGCGGATATTTGAACGACAAGACGAGCCGCTTCCCGGCCGCTGACGTGTGGGCCACCCGAATCTTTCCACTGACGAGAAAGTGGAGTTGCTCGGCCTTAGCGCCTTGGGTGCAAATCGCCTCCCCCGTCGCGTAACGGACGAGCTTGAGTTGAGGACGTACAGCTGATGGGAGTACCTCATCCAGCCCATACCGCTTCATGTAATGGTTAATCTGTTCCATCGCACGTCATCCTTTCAATACGAGAATCCCAACAATCATCATGACGACCCCGAGCAGTTGCGTCCGGTTCAAGTCACGGCGCAACATCCCGAACCAGCCGCGCCAGTCAATGACGAGCGCGAGGGCAAGCTGGGCGATTAAAAATAATGAGATGGTGAGGGTGACACCGAGCTCATGCACGGCCGTCATATTGCTGAACAAGATGAACGCAGCGAACGCTCCCCCTGACAAATAAAGCGGCTCGACGCGACGCATGTGAACATACGACCGGTCGCGAACGAGAAGCATGATTATGAGCGCAACGACGAAGCCCGTCAATTGCGTCAACGTCGCAGCTTGCCACGTCCCGATACTTGAACTGATGCGTGCGTTGGCGACGCTCTGTAGCGTTAAAAAGAAGCCGCCACTGATGGCGAACAGTACTCCGCGCATGATGTCTCTCCTCCCTTATGACAATCGAATCAGCATGATCCCGATGACCATGACGAGTAAACTGACGAGTTGTATCCCAGTGACCGGGTTCTTGGCGGCCCCGAACCAACCAAAACGGTCGATGAGCAGGCTTCCGCATAGCAAGCCGACAATGACGATGACGACGGCGATGCCGGTCCCGACCATCGGCACGATCAACACGTTCCCACCGATGAACAGTGCCCCGATAATGCCGCCGAGCCAAATCCACCACGGCTGACCGCGTAACCCGCGCCATTCGACGCTCGGCCGCAAGACGAGCAAGATGAGCAGTAACGTCACCGTCCCGACGACGAACGAGACGAGCGCCCCTTTCAAAGCCGATTCGAGCGCCGTTCCCAAATAGCCGTTGATGGCCGTCTGCGTCGCACTCATCATCCCGGTCCCGATTCCGACGAGGCGCCAGACGTTCAAATTGCCGGTTCCCGTCTGCGATGGGGCGACTAGTTTGCCGCGGCGACGGTTAATCCAGTCCGTAAGTGCGACCGTTCCGACGACGCCAAGTAATACGAGCAAGGCCCCGAACACGCGCCACGGCGTGAGGACGTTGACGGCTGAATTAAACCAACCGAAGTGGTCAATCAACAGTCCCATCAAAATCTGTCCAAAAATCGGCATGATGACAGTCTGAACGCTGCCGAGCCTTGGAAACAAGAGGATGTTACCCGTTAAAAAGATGACCCCCAACAAGCCGCCCGACCACATCCAAAGCGGTTCTGCTCGGAAGATGGACGATTCAATCCCGAACGACTGCCCGGTGAGTAATAACATAAGTGTTAAAAAGGTCGTCCCGATCGCGAACGACAGGAACGACGCGACGAACGGTGACCCGACGATGGTGCGCAGACGTGAGTTCACGCTCGTCTGCATCGGCAACAAAATCCCGATGACGAGTCCAATTACAATGGCTAACATAGTCTCTTCCTCGATTCTCTCTATATACTGTGTACATCTCAAGCTTACTCCTCGAGTGCTCGAGCATAAAGGACCTATGTCCTGAAATGTGAAAAAAGACGAGTTCCGATGATCAGGAACTCGTCTTTTCGTGTGCACGGCGCTCAGTTTTCGCTTCGTCGAACATCCGATTCGTGACGTGATGTTGATCAAATGTCAGAACGATTCGGTTGACCATGTATGAAAACAGTAACCCGCCAATCGTCCCAGTCACCAACATGACCATGAGTGGCCAAATCGTGAGAAGGCCCGTGTGATAGGCAGCGAGTAGACAGATGAACAGCAAAAAGATGAACCATTCGACGATGAAATCACTGTAAATCCAACGTCGATAGCGAGGATCCGGATTAAATGTCAGCAACACTTTCGTCTTGCACCACGCGACACATAATTGGGGCAAATACACTGCAAATAGAATGAGCGGTAAGTAAATCGATGTCTGATACGAGATGAATGCGACAGCGATCAAGCTGAAGAAAAGTCCCCAGTAGCGCCAGTGCCACGTCGCATCCTCATGCGCGAATAATCGCTCGATTCGTTCTTGTTTCGTCAAGATCATTACATCAACCCCCGCGTCGTCATCAATTCAGATCGGACCGGTTGGACTGTATCTGCGCTTTGGACAGCTTCGTTGAAGCGTTTATACAAAGGCGGCAACGTGACGGCAATCCCAATGGTGAGAATCCACGTCCACCATGGAGCCCCCAATTTATAACTTGCCACGCTACCGACGATAAAGGCGTACCATCCGCTTAAAATCCGATAGACATTCCGCGTCGCCATTCGAGCGCCGTTTTCATCCGATAGACGAGCGAACGCCTCTCCTTCTTTCAGCAAATATACGATTGAACCGCTGGCGAACAAACCCATCAACACTAAGCCAACCCACCAAATTTGATCCGCGAGCAACGTGACAAACAATAGTCCAGGGACAGGAGCGAACAGCATGTCTCGTCGCCGCTTCCTTTGCTCACGATATCGATTCATTCCGTCAATCCGTTGTTGTTTCGTCATACGATTCCATTCCTTTTCTAATCATTGATTCCGTCAAGTCGACGCTTCAGCTTCTCACGATTGGCTTTAGCCAGCATGTTTGACGTAACGTGTTCTGGGTCGAGTTTGAGCAGTTTTCGATCCATCCACAGCGGCAACAACACAGACGGTGGTGCCCCGATGACCATCGCCCACATCAACACGTCCGGATGAATCTGCCCCGTCAAAAACAGGGTGATGAGACTGAACAACGTGAGGAAGGTAGCTACTAAGATAAAGAATTGTCCTTTCACGAGACGCCGATATGTCCAGTCGTCATTGAACCGAAGATACAGGACGGTCTGTTTCCATTCGAAAAACAGTGTCGGCACAAGACTGGCCACCGCAATCACACCAGAATACGTCGTGTGCATCATGAAATAAAGCGCGCTCACAAAGATGACGACACTGCTTCCAATCATGAAACGACGATACGTCGTGTAGATTTGTAACAATGCCTCAGTCCGGGCTTCTCGATCCATCTCATCCCTCCTCAGTCTCTGACGTTGTCGAGCCGTATCTCACGAAGCATCGGATGCTCCGGATCGATGTTCATCAACCGCTCGTCTTGCTTTCGGATCAAACGATACCCGACATAGATGACACCGACCGCTACACCTAATATCCACGCGTACGTCCACCCTAGCTTAAGCGTCAGGGCAAACGACAAAAGGAAAAGGACGAACAGCGCAAAGACAAATCCGTTCCGACGGACGATCATCTTTTTGGCTTCCTCTTGCTCGGTCAACTCGGTCTCGACTCGATTCGCCTTGAAGAAGATTCCGCCTAATAGCAACAGACAGACGAGCGCTCCCGCCACGTACCAACCGTTCCATGAATCCGATTCGATAAATCCGACGAGACAAAACACCATTGGAAACGTGAGCAGACTTTGGAAAACGGCCGTCTTTATATTGGTTTTATAAATCAGATTGATGCGTTCTTGTTTGTTCATCAAATCCCCCCTTAAAAACTTTCCCGCTTGACGTCTCGACGCGTCGGTTGCTGGGGATCAATCAGCTTTACTTTCTCATCAAGTAACCGCTCGACAATCACTAGCGCTAACGCTGTAAAAGAGAAGATGAAGAATGGGACCCAACTGATTGTTTCGAGCTTCATGAGCAACGGGAAAAACAAACAGATAAAGACGACCATCATGTAGTCGAACACATATTGGATATGGATGACCCGCTTCGCTCGAATGTGGTCTGTGAAACTGCTCATGAATCGACTTTCCCGTCCAATCATCACGCCGTATATCAGCAACGATGCAATCATCAAACTGCCATACAAGATTGATCGTGTCTCGGTTTGTAAAAAGAAAAAGAGTAATACTCCTATTGGAATCGCAAAGCCAAGTCGTACGAGAAGCCATTTTCGGTTTGCGGTAACCATTTGCTTCAAACGCTGATGTTTATTCATCTTGTTCACCTCTTATCTCACTATACGATTTTCACAGAATAAAGTTCCGTTTTTTTACAATTAATTCGTGATAGGTCTTTCGATTGACGAACAACATGTTTTCTTCTATAGTTTAGTTAACTTAACTATATTAAAAGGTAGAAAGACTGAGGTTTTCTTTATGAATTTGCTACAAAATCCACGCTTCGTATTCACGTGGTTATCCGGCATGACGCTCACGCTCGGGTTCTCGATTTTCTTCTTGAGCGTGTCGTGGCTCACAATCGATGTGCTGAAGCAACCCGCCCTCCTCGGGATTATCATGACCGCCGTCTCGTTGCCGCGTGTCGTGATGATGATATTCGGCGGTGTATTCGCCGACCGATTCCAAAAGAGTCGGCTCTTATTTTTGACGAACCTCGGACAAGGTCTTCTCATGGTCGCGGTCGTGGCGCTTCATCTTGCGGACGCGTATTCGGTGTTCGCCTTGATTATGATTTCCATCGTGTTCGGACTGCTCGACGGCATGTCTTATCCGGCGTTGTCATCTTTGATTCCGTCGCTCGTCAAACAAGAAGAGCTGCAGCGTGCCAACTCGCTCTTCCAAGGGACGCTCGAGCTCATGTTCGTGTTCGGACCGTTCCTCGCCGGTGCCTTACTCACATGGGGCGGCTTCGGGCTCAGCTTCGGGACGGCGGCCGTCTTGATTTTCATCGCCGCTATCTTGATCATGCCGCGCTTGATTCGTGACTCCATCCCCCTAGCCCGTGCGATGTCGCTCGGTCATGTCATCGTCGATTTGAAAGAAGGCATTCGTTACGTCTCGAGCACGCCGATTTTACGGAGCGGGACGCTGTCGATTGCTATCGTCAACTTGTTCGTCATGGGACCGCTCATCATGAGCATCCCGATTCTCGTAGGTGAACGGGGTGGCAACGCGTTTGATTTGAGTTTGATTGAAGGTGGACTTGCTGTCGGGACGTTCGTCGCGAGTTTTCTCGTCCTGTTGTTCCGCTCGGTCCACCGTGGACGCTTCGTCTTCCGCGTCCTGTTTTTGACGATTGGGGCCTTCTTCCTCTATACGCAGGCGCAGTCGATCACACTCCTTGCCTTGGCTGCAGCTGCGAGCGGATTTATGTTGATGCTCGTCTATTTGCCGACGGTCACGCTCATGCAAGAACATAGCGACCACGACAAGATTGGACGCGTCATGAGCATTATGGCGCTCGCCGCATCCGGGTTAGAGCCGATCGCGTTCGCCGTCCTGTCGATTCTGGTCGCCTTGGCCGTACCGATTCAAACGTTACTCATCTCGTTTGGTATAATCGGATTAGTATTGAGTATCGTGTTATACGTGCGGAGCCAGACGTTCCGCGACACGCGATGAAAGGAGAACGACGATTGAATGACACACGCAAACAGCAAGTCATCGAGATGTACCGTCAAATTGACGAGCTCGACTTGTTGTTCACCAAATACTTTACCGAGTTGAACGAATTCGAACTCAGTTACCAGCAAGAACAGATGTTACTCCTGTTCAAACGCCAAGACACGTGGACGACGACGGAGATTGCCACGAAGATGAATATCTCGAAGAGTGCGGTCAGCCAAGTGCTTAAAGTGCTCGAACAGCGTGAGTTCGTAAAAAAAGAGAAGAACCCGGACAACTTGCGTGAGAGCTTCATCCGGCTCGGTCCAATCGGTTTGGAGTACTCGAAACAAATCGATGCCATCGAGGAACGGCTCGCCGAAGAGATGTTTTCCGTGCTCGAAGATGACGAGATGACAATGATTAATCGTTCGCTCGCGCTGATGATCAAGAAGTTCAAATGAAAAATGCGTATCGTCCCTTGCTTGGGATGATACGCATTTTTAGTTAGAGGTGCTCGACGACCCGCTCCGCTGCCCGGAGCGCGCCTTCGATATGACCACCGAACAAGGAGTCCGTCTCCGTCCCAGCGAGTGAGAGCCGTCCTTCCCAAGGTGGATTGAGCGCGATCGGCTGATAGACAGGGAAATCAGTCAACGGTTCCCCATCTTGAACCGTGGCCGTGTGCTGATCACTCGACCAATCGACGTATATAACTTCACGCGGTTGCTGCGCCTCTTCCCCGAACAGTCGCACGAGTTGATTGATGACGCGACGATTCAGTTCGTCTTGATCGAATACCGAACATTCGGCAGCAGACAACCGGAAGAAGCCGAATAACGCGGCAAGTCCGCCCGGCTGTGAGGCGTCATGAATCTCCTGCAACACCCCGGCCCAGCTCATGCCTTGACCAGATAGTCCATTGTCACGCCAAAACGGACGGTCGTATACAGCGAGCACTTTCGCCTGCCCGGCCATCCAGGTCGGCGTATTTGCCAGCTTTGACTTCGTCGTTTCAGACAGTTCCGGTTGAAACGAGATGCGTGAGACAAGTCGTGGCGGGATAGCTAGGATGACGTACTTGAACGTTTGGGACCGTCCTGTTTCGAGTTCGATGGAGACCTCGTTTTCAGTCTGGTGAATCGAGGTGACGGTCGACTTAAGTTGAATCGTTCCGGCAGGAAAAGTCGCAGCGAGTGCCGTCGTCAAGCTGGCCATGCCTCCGACGAGTCGCATCGAGGGGACGGTGTGACCGGACGGGAGCGTATGGCGCTCGATGACACCGAACTGCCGCTCGAGCATCAAGTCTCCTGCTGTATATTGCGAGAACGTTCGAAGACCCAGTTGGTCAACCAGTTGCGTGATCGTCGTCTCCGTCTCTGGCCAGTACCAGGTCGGGCCAAGGTCGAAACCATTTTGGCTTAACACCCGTCCCCCGATACGGTCACGCGCCTCGAAAACGGTGACGTCATAGCCTTTCTCAATGAGGAGCGACGCGGCATACAGCCCACTCACACCCGCTCCGATAATCGCAATTGATGGATTCATGAAAATGCTCCTTCTTTGCATGTGGTGTCCCTATTATACTGAAAAAGACGAATATACATAATTTGGGCGCACCGCTTAAGAAAGGGCGTTACGACTTGAAGCGTTTCTTCTATTACGTCTTATTTCCTTACATCTTATTAATGCGAGGATTATATCGATTTATCAAAACGGAAAGTACAATGTCTTATGCATTCATGCTGTTCTTTGTCCCCGTCCATATCCTCATCATCGGATATGGCCTCCAAGGGTCGCTCTTACTGGAAACCGTTTTTATGATTTATCTTTCAGCAGGATTGTTCACCCCAATGTATTACTTCGAATCGGATGTCAGACGTAGACGCACAAAACCGGGATAAGTTCCGCTTAATAAGCGGTGACGTTTTTAGAAAGGATTTACCAACATGTCCAATACCGTCAAGACGCTACTTTATTCGTTCCTCGTAGGCATTCGCCTGTTCTCTCGATTTCGAAGAGGCAAGATATTAATGTATCTCCTTGCCTATCTATTCGTGTTCTCGTTTGAAGGGTTGCTGTTTTTCCAAATCCTCTACGTACCCAATTTAGTTCGGACCTTCGTAATCATGTATCTCATCCTCGGGATGATTTTCGTCGAATTTCATTTTGATGATTTAGACCAACAGAAGTCGCTTTAATAAATGACTGTCATCTTGAAAGAAACAATGATTCATACTCTGCAATCAACTCAACCAACCATTCATCGTGAAGTTCTTCTGACTCCATGCCTCGCTCTAAGTCATCTATGATTTCACTGTTCGGAAAATAAAGGCGTAACACAAACAGACTGTCTGTGATCGTCGATACAAAACTTTGATCTTCGACGTTGATTGTCAAATACACGCCTCGAATCATCCGTTTGACGAGTGACCGTTTTTCGTTTCCCGTCATACGTCTTGTCTTCAATTTCACTTGCGCTTCTCGTAACTGATCGGACAAATCTCGATTCAACGCTCGGCTGATGCGCTCGTCCGGTTTCATGTATGGAAAATGATGAGACAAGTCAGTCCCGTCAACACATGCACACATGTGACGTAACCAAAATCCCCATTCAACATGATTGACGGGCTCAAGCACTGTATCCAACAGCCCGATGTCATAATCAATTTTGATTACTTCCGGATGTCCATGCAACAGAAGCATAGTCCGTCGCTTTAATACGTCAACGTCCACTTCCCGTTTGACAATGACCGTCACGTCTAAATCGGACCGTCTGGCTACAGCCGTCCCACGACCGACGCTTCCGTATACATATACGCTATGCAGCGCTTCTGCGAATTCTTCTCGCAACAACTGAATCACTGCATCAAGCACTGGCCGAAACATCGGTTGGATTCGTATCATGTCTGTTTGATTGATGACGTAACCCGCCTCGTCTGTACCTAGTCGCGTTGGTAGCTCCATCACACACCCTCCTCAATAAACGTCGTCACGTCGAGCACTTGCCCGAGATCACCTCGTGCGACGTCTGGTCTTGTTTTACTCAACCAAACCGGATAGTTTCCACGAAGCGAGATTTTCGTCCGTTGCTCATATTGTCCCGCGAGCCAGTCGTAAGCAGGGCGATGATACGCGTAGTCCTCGTCTTGAAAAATGCCGTACGCCGGATTCCCAAACAAGTAGCCACATGTATTGGCGGCTTCCCAGGCGCCCGCATGTTGATATGTATAGTAAATGGCCATAGGTCCACCCCTTTTTAAGAAGATACTGTTAGCATAACTGACCTGCTGTTTCCTTATCCATCATGGGAATCGTTTGGGTTTGTCTGAATTTGGAAGTATACTAGCCGTATGGATTACATAAAGGAGGAAAAAGCATGAATGTTTTAATGACGTTACTATTTAGTTTATTGGCAATACTTGTCCCACTCGCGTTACTCATCGCGGTCATCGTGATGATTGTTCGATTTATCGGTCGCTACGAGACGCGGGCGGACGCTCGACTCGAGTTGGATCGTCAAACCGCGGCTCATCAGCAGCAACAGTTCGACGTCTTAGTGGAGCGCCTCGAGCGAATCGAAGAAAAAATAGAGACACGCCCTTAATGTCGACATCGCTCACGATGTGGACGAAACGTCTCGTCACCACAGCCATCATCGGTGGTCTGTTACTCGTTACGACTGTTACCTGCCAACACATATTCAATATGTCGGAAATCAATCTGTTGATCGATAAAGCGGACGAACAACAACTCAGTTATGAGTTGATCATCCATAACCCGCTCACCAATGCTTACAGTTTCGATATCATTGATGATTAAGTCGAAAGGAGTGGTTGAATGGATTGGACTACTGTCATGTTGATTGCTTCATTGATCTTGAACGCCTTCTTGCTCAATATCATTGCGCAACAAGCAAAGGATATGAGTGCATTGAAACGAAAACAAATTCATACCGAACCAATCGTTCAAGATGCTGAGTTTCATGCGTCGATTAAAGAAAAAATCGATACGATTGGCGTGATTCCGACCGTTAAATTCTTGCGTGAGACATATGGCCTGTCGCTGCTTGAAGCGAAACAATTGGTCGATCACGTAAACGAAAAGGAGTAGCGCGCGCTACTCCTTTTTGACTGCCTTTATTTTAGAAAGAAGCCGACTTTACCGCGTTCATAGGCTTTATGCGTCACATGTTCCGGGTCGATGGCGGCAAGCTTTTGATCAATCTTAGAAGAGGCCATCCACGCAAATAGATTGAACGCCACAACGAGAATCAAAATATTCGCTTGTTCCGGACGTAACAGCAACGTCACAATCAATATACAAAAAATCGCAATCACGGCCATCCCACTCCAATATTCATACCAGACGAGACGCCGATAATCAGGAGTCTCGTTAAACGTGAGCAGCGTTTTCGTCCGCGCCCACACTTTGACGAACGAGACGACCGGAATGAACAAGACGAACCATGCCAGTTCAGCGAGTCGACGCTCGCCTGTGAACCAAAAGATGACGCCAAGTAAGACGATGAACACTCCAAGAAGAAGTGCTTGGCGGGTGGAACGTTTCCCTGCCTCATATAAATGATCAAACCGTTCGCGTTGGGTCATGAATCCTGTCTTCCCCTCTTCAACTGATTTCTTTAAAATGACAGTTTCCTTGCCACTGAAATGGAATCGACTTTTTCAAACCAAGTCGATAGCCGAGACGCCATCCGAATCCTCGAATCCGGTCCACCCAACTGTCACTCAAGTCTTGAAACGGCATGACGGCCCGGACTTGATGTAGCTCGATGCGATGAATCACGTATTGATAGCTCGGTGCCGCTATCGACCGATTGACCGCCATCTTTTCGCACCACTTCTGGTCAAAGAGTTTCTCCCAAGACTTTCGCGTATACGCTGGAGTGGGTTCTTCCTCGGTGTCGAATGCTTCGGCTGTATCAAATAAAGTAGAGTTGTGTAGAACAAAATCCCAAAATGAAATTTCCGAAGCCAACACTTGATCATCCGGTAATTCAACCGTCAATACCACACCTTTATTCCCCGATCCAATCCCTTTGCCGGTGCCTAGATCAGGAAACTCGTCCCGACACCAAACCGGATAGTTACCATTCAGCGGAATCCCGACTCGCTGCTCATATTATTCGACCATCCAGTCATAAGCCGGTTTGAAAAATTCAAATCCTTCGTCATTGAACATGGCGTAGTGAGGATCACCTTGTAGATACCCTCGCTCCAATGCTACTTTCCAAGCGTCTCCATGCTGACACGTATAATAGATGCCCATATTCATTAACCCTTTCCACATTTGTTCTTTTACCACTTTATCCGATTTCACATCAAAACGTAGTGAAAATAATGGTCAGGGTTAATCGGTCGATTACAACTTAGGCGTTCGGACTTGGGTACTTCACCGCATTCTTCTCGAGCTTCTCTTCAATCGCCTGCGACACATCGATGCCTGCAGCATGAGCGAACGTCAGCGCATAGATGAGGACATCCGCAAGTTCTTCTTTCATCTCGACGTGCTTCGTTTCGAGTGCTTCTTCGCTTGATACCCATTGGAACAACTCCAACAATTCGCTCGCTTCAAGTGATAAGGACAATGCCAAGTCTTTCGGGTTGTGGTGGAACGCCCAATCGCGCTCGTCACGGAATTCAATCACTTTGTCCATCAGTCGTTGTACTTCGTTCATATCTGTACCTTCTCTCTTTGAATGTGTAACAACTTATCTCGCAACGCTTGATTGCTCGCATATAAGTAAAGTCCTCGGACGCCACGCTTCATCAACACATTGATGGAGTTCAAGACAATCTGTTCTTTCGCCAACTCGACATCTTTGACACCGTCAATTCCCGCATACGCCCCGGTGTCTTTATAGAGATTCGTGTCGATCACCAAGCAATCCTTCGTCTCATCGTACGTTACCGAAGGACCGAGCACGACGCCGACGTAGTTCAAATCAAAACCTTGGATCGTATAAATCGATCCAGCCTCGGCAATCGTCTCTGACTTCTCGGCCCACGTCGTCTTGCCTCCCGTCGTATTCCACGGCATCTTATACTCACCGTTCGACTCGTAAACGTAATACGTTTCCCCGTCCTTTTTATGAAGGTAATCGAACGTCGACACGACTCGACTGAGCCCATGTTTCTTGTCTTGTTCGATAATCATTAGGTGCATCTCTTCCAACGTTTCAAACACACGTAAATCATAGTTTTTAGAAGCTGGGAATGCTTGTATCTGCTTAGCTTTGAAGGCGTTGATCCAATCGATGACATCCTCATCCGCCTGCATCCGAAACTGATTCGTCAGTTTATATGTTTTCAAACACTTCGCTTTTTCTTTAAACTCATCCAACTTACTTTGATCCCACCGACTCTTCAGCTTTAACACTTGGTCTTGATCGAAGATGAGAATGACAACCTTGGCAATCTTCATCAATTCTTCGAGATGATTCTCCGCCCGGAAATTGTTGTATGCATCTGACTTCGTCAACAAAAGGTGCGCCTCGTCGACCAAGATGATATCGACTTTTCTATCTTTTAACTTATTAAGGAGCGGCGTCGGTTTGACGAAGTTGACAGCCTTCAAGTGTTTGACTTGTTTGGCAATCCCTTTATACGTCTTCAGCATCTCCTCATGATTGACGACCAGATAGTTCTCCGTCTGATGCAGATTCGAACCCGCCTCGTTCGTCCGCGCTTGAATCGTATTGAAGATAGAACTGAGCACGACACTCTTGCCGACACCGGCCTCTCCTTCAATGACATACAAGTCTCCATATGTATCTTCGGGCTTGGACTTCGCAATCCTTGTCTCACAGAACTCAAGCACACGCTCTTTTAAATCCATCTGTTCAACGGATAGTTCTTTGAACGGCGACAATTTGAAGATGTCTTTGTTCTCGATGGCGTGCAGGTCGTTTTCGACGAGCCCATTCTTATGTAGCACACCCCATAACTCAGGAAACAGCTCATTGTCGTAGAACGATTTATTGTAATAATTGTGTGTGAAGTCGCTTGCCGTCTTGCTTTTGTTTTGTAACGTATACTTCTCGTCCCCTAAAAAGTAGTTGATCAACTTCGTCTCAAGATGAAACGTCGCCGATCGATTGAACGTCTCATGCTTCACGAGATTGATTTGGTCTACATTTTTCCGATCAGCTTGTTTCAGCTTCAGATGTTGTTTCATACGTTTTTGGAAATGCACCGTTTCCCCGATATACGCTTCCTTCTGTCCGTTCAAAATATAAATCACCGGATAGTTCAAATAATCGGCTGTCCGATCAATCTCATCTATACTCGTTTTATCAAAATCTAACGGAATGACCTCAATCATCTTCACTGACACACCCTCATCTAATTTCAAATTATCTCCAGTTTAGCATAGCCTTATTCCAATTCATTACTCAAGTCTTTCCTGAATCAATGGTATACTCCAACTAAAAAGGGAGGGATTCGGTGCTTACGTTCGACAACGTCTCTGTTCGCCAACAGGACACGCTCATCCTTGAAAATATCTCCTTCACCATCAATCCGGGTGAAATCGCAGCCATTCATTGTGGCGTCACTTCCCGGGAAATATTGTTCGCATTATTGACGGACACGCACGCAAACTACTCCGGGACCATCGATACAGCGAATCGTACGCTCTCTGTCTTCTCCATTCGTGACGGATTGTATGACCGGCTGACTGTCGAGGAGTACTTGCGATTTACGCACACGCTTTACGAATCGACGGAATCGCTGGATATCGTCCTGCAAACCGTTCAACTCACACCATATCGGAACAAACGATTGAACCGGCTCAGCTTGTCTCTCGTCCGGCGCGTCCAATATGCGGCGCTGCTTCTACATAATCGGGACATCTATGTGCTTGAAGAACCGGATCAAAACGTCGACCAAGAGACACGGCACTTGTTCGCGACCGTCTTGATGCAACTGAAGCAACAACAAAAAGTCATCCTGCTTCTGACGAGCAACATGGAAAGCGCCCTCTTCGTCACGTCGACCGTCTATCGCATCGACCACCGGCACTTGCGTCTGCTCGACGTAGAACCGGATGAACCGGATGCGAGCGAAGACGTCACCCCTGACGTCATGCACGTCCGCTTCGAGAAGATTCCAACGAAAGTGAACGAGAAAATCGTCTTGCTCAATCCGCCGGAAATCGACTACATCGAGAGTCAGGACGGACAATCCGTATTACACAGTCAATCGGAGCAATTCCCGAGCGTCTTCACGATGAACGAGCTCGAGACGCGTTTGACTCCGTACGGCTTCTTCCGTTGTCACCGGTCGTACATCGTCAATCTTCAACGGGTGCGGGAAGTGATCACGTACACGAAGAACAGTTTTAGCCTCGTGCTCGATGATTCGGCGAAGACAACGATTCCCCTCTCGAAGACGAAAATGGCCGAATTGAAGACGATGATTGGGCTGAAATAAGCTCCATTCACCGGCTCATTCGCTCCACTCACTCCTCGTAAAGCGCCATTTACCGCCATTCTAATGCGTTCTCCTCTTCCTCTCGATATGATGAAAGCAAGCAAGACGACATCGACGAGGAGGAACAAGAATGGACTCAATCATTCAAGTGAAGGGATTAAAAAAACTTTTCGGCAATGAAGAGGCGTTACGCAACGTGACGTTTTCTGTCGGCAAGGGAGAAGTGTTCGGCTTCCTTGGACCGAGTGGATCGGGGAAGACGACGACCATCAAAATCTTGACGTCACAGCTCGCACAGACGTCAGGTGACGCGACCGTGTTCGGCGTCCCGGTCTCGGAGTTGAAACAAGAACAGTATCGGAAACGGATTGGTGTGTTGACCGATAACAGCGGACTGTACACGCGTCTCTCCATCGAAGAGAACTTACAACTCTACTGCGACCTATACGACGAGCCACGCACACGAATCGATGATGTGCTGCAGACAGTAAACTTGACCGGGGAACGCAAAAAACGCATCTCCGCTTTATCACGTGGGATGCTGCAACGGGTGACACTGGCCCGGGCGTTGTTACATGAACCGGAGCTGTTGTTTTTAGATGAGCCGACGTCCGCGCTCGATCCAGTCAACTCGCGTCATATTTATAAAGGGATCGAACGGTTGAAGGCGAAAGGGACGACCATCTTCTTGACGACGCACGACATGAATGAGGCCGAAGAACTGTGCGACCGTGTCGCCTTCTTACATCAAGGAGAGATTCAACTGCTCGACGCTCCGAAACGATTGCGCCGGAAATATGCGAACGGCTCGATGCGCGTCGAACTGCATGACGGGGAAATGGTTGACTTGAAGCAAGGAAAAGACGGGGCCGACTGGCTCCATGCTCAGATGTGTGACCAAAACATCGCGGCCATCCATTCGAACGAGCCGACGCTCGGGGACATCTTTATCGAAGTGACAGGGAGGAAATTATCATGACATTTTCAATGAAACGGGCACTCGCCATTTTCCAGAAAGACTATAAAGACTTGTCGCGGAACTTGTTCGTCTCGTCGACGTTGATTATGCCGCTGTTCTTCGCCGTCTTCTATTCACAGCTCGGCGGAGAAGGCATCGACGTGACGTACTTCGTCATCAACATCACGTTCAGCCTCGTCGCGACGTTCGTCCAGTGCGCCTTGATTGCCGAAGAGAAAGAGAAGAACACGCTCCGCGGGCTGATGTTGTCGCCGGCGAGCACGCTCGATATCTTACTCGGAAAGAGCGCGCTCACGTTCGTGACGACACTCATCCTCATCGCGGCATGTGCCTTCATCATGGGTTACAGCCCGGCGAACCTTCTCGTCATCTCACTCGCACTCATCGCCTCGACATTCTTCTATATCGGGATTGGGACGATTCTCGGATTGATGACGAAGACGGTCATGGAAGCCTCGCTCATCGTCATGCCGGCATTTTTCTTCTTCTCATTCTCACCGATGCTGTTGGTATACGAGAACCGCTTCTCCATCATCGGTCTCCTCGAGTACTTGCCGAACATCGTCTTGATCGACCTCGCGCATCAAATCGAGGCGGGAGCTGGACTTGGCTCTACATGGGTGGAGCTTGCGGTTCTGTCGGCTTGGGCACTTGTCGTGTTCGTCGGAAGTATTGTGATGTATAACCGGAAACAGACAGACTAAAAGCGACGATATTACTCGTCGCTTTTTTTGAAGCGTTCTTTTAAATCCATTCCATAAAGAACTACATATAAAAGACATGCCGGTAATACGGTAAACAACGGCACCTTTCTATGAAACCCTAACCCCTCATCGTGAATGCCATAATCGAGGGCCCAGTACGCTAAACCAATAGATAAGCATAGTCCTAGGAATTTAATCATCTGCTTGCGTTCTCATCGTGATCACTTAATTTAATCCAAAGTAGGATAAACGGAACGAATACGAGGCTTAAATATCCCAAGGTCAACAAACTTTGAGTTTCAGCAGAAATGAATTGTTTTTGACCACAATTTGGGCAGTCTTTTCCGTCCCTAGAAAAACCGAGTGCTAAAACTTCTTTTATTCTCCATTTGTAGTGACAATTCGTGCAACGTGGCGCCATTATCCCCCTCCCCTTTCTCACTTTCTTTTACGTATCAGTACTACTTAAGTTTCGTTTTAACAAACGAACAGTTTGAACGCTAGTGTATCGGTAATAGAGAACAGATCAGATAAACTAGAAAGGAGCGACGAATTGAATCGTCGCTCCTGCTATTTTAAAAACTTCGTACAACTATCCTATTTGCTACATTCAGCCCTTCTTCGTCAGCAAATTAATCAGCGTTTTTCTCACTTCTGGATTTTTTGCTAATGCCAATGCGGCACCACTGACTCCGGCCACAATCGATGCACCCATCCATCTCTTGAACTCCGAATCTTTTTGAAATGACTTATCCACCATTCGCTCAATCCGATCATTGAGTTTGTCTCTAGTTTCATCCGTTAGGTTGTCGTCTTTGAGTTGTTCGGAAAAGACATCAATCGCTTTATCAATCGTACTGTACACTTTGTCTTGTGATTTTGAGCCGACTTCTCCCATATCGCTAACCGCATTTATGACATCAGGAGTATGCTTTAAAAGCGTTTCATCTTGGTTAAAAGAAAAGTCACTTAATTCATTTTCCGTAAACTGTTTTACGGATTGAACGATTTCTCCTTTTTCACTCATCACTTTACCTCCTAGTGTTGTTGTCTCAATCCAATTATACGATACCTTTCAACTCCACATGTTATACAAACGGTAACGCCTCTTCATGTTGCGTATTCGCATTGATTAATCCTCGATTATGGAACGTCGAACTTAAGTCCGCATAGTGTGTCGTAATCGGCAGTCGTGTCTTTAAGAGCGAGTGGACATGCATGAACGATAAACGATACACATCGCTTAACACATCCTCAAACGGTAAGACGTTTGTCTGTTGCACCACTTTGAGCGGTTTCGCCATCCCGACACGCACGTGAGGGTTAGTCGAGAGCAGATAGCCCATTCGCTCCTTTGTATAACTAAGTCCCTGTGATGTCTTCCATTCTTTCTCGTGAATCGCCATCCGTCGATTGACGTTCTTCAAAATTTCCACGTAGTCGAAGCGAATCCCACGTGGAGAAAGAAGCGATTCGATGAGAGCCAAATCTTCACGGCAGAATCCATCCCGGTGGAACGTAATATGAGCTGGCGTATGACCATACTGTTCTTCAAACGCATGAAGCGTGTCATAGACGATTTCCCGCATCGTCTCAGCACTGATTTTCTCCCCCGCTTCACTTGTCGAGAGTGATTTCTGCTTAATCATCGCCCCATCTTTCCCAATGATTTGAATGATGCCCGACGCATGTTTTCCATTCTCATGGCTTACGTCTAATCCGACAAAACAATCCGAGTGGAGCGGTTCACCGAGAATCCAAGGTTGTAGGCCTGCCTTCACGTACACACCGAGTAGGATGTTGTACAGTGTATCTTCAGAGTTCAGCACGCGGTCATGCAGCTCCACACATTGAGTCACGACATCATGTTTCCCACCAAATTCCCGCTTAATGGCTTGATACGAATGATTGAGCGATTCTTCCTCGGCGATGACGACGACGACACCTTCAAAGTGTTTCGAGACATTCTTCAGTTGGAACATGACGTCTTCTGCCTGCAACAAATCGGTAGAGAGCGTTTGGCTCAGTCCTTTCGGTTTATTCGAAACGTTGAGTGTCACGCCAAAGCGTTCAGACGTATTCTGCAGTTTCTTGATAAAATCGATAACTTGCTGCACTTTTTGGCGATCACGTAATTTCGGGTCGACAAAGAAACTGACAGTCGCTTCCCCTTTTTCAAACACGCCGCCATGATTCAAACCACCCTTGGCGTAGCTAGCCGTCTTTCCTTGACCAAATCGAAGCCGAGGAGATGATAACGTTTTGATGGTATAGCCGAGACGAGCGGCCCGCACATCTTTCCGCTCAAACTGAAGCATCGGCAGTCGACCGATCAAATCGAGTGCTTCCGGCATCAGTTTCGACATTCGCGCGTCAGGCGACAATTTGATGATTCGATTGACTGCGCCGAGCTGTTTAGCTGGAATCGTCTCAAATGAACAACTCTGTTTCAGTTGCTCGGGTAAGTATGGAAGAATGTGATTGTTTCGATCTTTGACGTGTACGACGAGTGCGTCTGGTGCGATGATTCGTTTCGGATCTTTCTTTGCGAAATAATCAATGATCGAACACTTTAGAATCGGACTCACTTCACTCGCTCGATAAGGCGCAACTTCTACAAATTCGTACTCATACGATTTCGGATGAGTCGAATCGATGACACGCATTCCTGCAGACACGGATTTCGGCTCACGCTTGAGCTGCTGCAGTAGGTTTTCGCGGTACTCAAATTGATGGGTTAAATCGAATCCAAAAACAATTTCATCCGTCTGAGAAACGTTCACGTTGAGATCGAGTGTCGGATAGATGAGTAGCCCACTTGTCGACTGTAGGTGCGCCTGTTTCGAGCGGAACTTCCCCCGGTTCATCATGTACTGTGGATGTCCCAATCGCTCCAACTGCTTTTTCAACATTCGTTCAAGTAACGTTCGCTCGACATTACGTGAAAGATTGATCGGACGCGCTTCATATTGAAGAAACGTCTCGTTTCCCCACTGTTTGATTTCCTCAAACGAAGCAATGTACTGATCAAAGAACACAATCGGTTGAAAGTTGTTCAATTTATTTAATTGAAAAATCAACTTCCCTCCTTGCGTATGTCGTGATGATGGATCCTGGAGCGGTACCGTATAGAGATGGAGTGTCACGTCCGTTGCTTTCGTTAATGCTCGCCATTCTGTTAAATAATACTGGTTCATCTTTCCCTCATCCTTCCCCGTTGTTCAATCATTGCATCCACTATAACGGAATTCCTAATATTAGGTAGATAAAATAACGGATAGGGTTCAAATGGGAAGTTTACTTCTGAGACAAAAAAACTCCATCACAATGATGGAGTCCACATAATCAATTTGCTTCATAACTTCGATCGATGTAAGGCTTCGCTTTTTCAAAATCTGCTTTTTCAAAATCTGCTTCTTCACATTTTTCTGCATATCATTACTGTGTGCCAAAATACAATATTAAAGCTCAACACCTAACTCTTTATGTGAATAATGTAAGTAAGCATAGCCTTTTAATTCTGGAGGTATTTCTTTAGGTTGTATAGATATTTCAGAACTTATTTTAATCGCAGAGAATAAAGCACCAGCAGCCATACCTAATTCTATAGGATATTCACTCCCTTGTGCGATTAGAAACCCCATTGCCCCATTGGAAATTATATCCTTTACGTCAAACTCGATTTTTAAACTTTTAGCAGCTCTTGATATCCTAGATTCGTCCATAATTTTATTTAATTCTATAATTTTTCGTTTTATATTTTCAATATTTTTTACTAAAGCACGTTCATGATCGCCAGAATTGATAATTTCTAAGTAAATATCATCTATCAACTGTCGAAATTCTAACAATTCATCGTTTCGAACTTCCTTGAAATTCAAAATGTCGTCAAGAGACACGTCTCCTTTAGGGACTGGCAAGCAATTATATAATTCAATTTCTAAATTTCTAGTCATAATAGTAGATGATTGAGGTAATACTAATTCTGAACCAGACTGAGCTAACGACCAACTTCCAGGATTGTTAGCATTATTAATTCTAAAAGCTTCAAGCTGACCTTTCAAAAAAAGTTCTACAAGTTCACCACTCATTTGTAAATTTATCTTAGAGCGTTTCATTACTTGAGCCTTCACTAAGTAGTCAGTCTCTGGTGTATCACCAAAATGCAATATTTGATTAACAGGAAAATCTATTTGATCCCAGTACATTACATACTCTCGTAATTTTTCTTGATCTATATTTGAATTTCGAACAATCATTCTATTTTTTTCGATAATATCTACTTGGGGGGAGATTACAATTCCTCTCATCGAAAAAAACCTCCTATGGTTTTTTGAATGAAATAACTAAAGTAATCAAAGCCGTTTCTTTTATTTAATTTTTGAGTACATAAAAATAATAGACAAAAACTCGGAACTTCTGCGATAGAAATCCGAGTCTTATGATTCTATAGTAGCGATTTTTGAGACAGACTAATTTTAATTAATTATTCTTTCTTAAAACAAATCTGGTCTTCTTTGAGAAAAATAGTAAGGCCGTTTTTCAATAAAATCTACTGCATCATAACCATTTAAACTTTCAATTCGACTTTGTTCAAACCGCTCATTTTCTTTCCCATCAAATGTTTTTCCGGTTGCAGTCTTCGTTAATTCAATAGTTCCATATGATACATTCATTTCTAACTGGTAGCTATTATTATCAAAACTAGTACCGTAAGGCTGATAAGTATGACTAATACCATCGAATTCCCCTGCTTGTAGAGCGGCTAAAACTTCTTCTCGTTTCATTTTACCATTCCTCTCATAAAAGCATTCAGATAGTGTTGAGATCAACATTGAATATTACCGCAAGTACACTACTAATTTTGAATGTTTAATAACTAAAAATCAATTATTTATTGAATATAAATATCTCATTCAATATAGTTTTAACAGACACAAAAAAAGGAGAAGCTCTATAGTTCAAGCTTCTCCCTTCAAGTATTAAGAATAGACTTACATCATTCCGCCCATTCCGCCCATACCGCCCATGTCAGGCATGCCGCCGCCAGCGCCTGCTGGTTCTGGCTTGTCTGCGATGACTGCTTCTGTTGTGAGGAACATGGCTGATACTGACGCTGCGTTTTGAAGCGCTGAGCGCGTCACTTTCGCCGGATCGACGATACCGTGTGCGATCATGTCGACGTACTCGCCAGTCGCAGCGTTGTAGCCGATGCCGACCGACTCGTTCTTGAGTTTCTCGACGATGACCGAACCTTCTTCACCCGCGTTTTCCGCGATTTGACGGACCGGTGCTTCGAGGGCACGGAGGACGAGTTTCACACCTGTCGCTTCATCCGCTGTTACTTCTGCAAGCAACGCACGAACGGCTGGGATGACGTTGATGAACGCCGTACCACCACCGGCGACGATCCCTTCTTCGACGGCTGCGCGTGTCGCATTGAGCGCGTCTTCGATGCGGAGCTTACGTTCTTTAAGTTCCGTCTCTGTCGCTGCGCCGACTTTGACGACGGCTACGCCGCCTGCAAGTTTCGCGAGACGCTCTTGGAGTTTCTCACGGTCGAAGTCAGATGATGTCTCTTCGATTTGGTTGCGAATCGTTTGAACGCGTGCTTTGATTGCCGCTTCGTCCCCAGCACCTTCGACGATTGTTGTCGTGTCTTTCGTGACGACAACTTTCGATGCGCGTCCGAGCTGTTGAAGCGTTGCCGACTTGAGCTCGAGGCCGAGGTCTTCAGTGATGACTTGGCCGCCTGTGAGCGTCGCGAGGTCTTCGAGCATCGCTTTACGACGGTCGCCGAAGCCTGGTGCCTTGACCGCGACCGCGTTGAACGTACCACGGAGCTTGTTCAAGACGAGTGTCGCGAGCGCATCGCCTTCGATGTCTTCTGCAACGATTAAGATTGGTTTCCCTTGTTGCACGACTTGCTCGAGCACTGGGATGATTTCTTGGATGTTCGAAATCTTCTTATCCGTGATCAAGATGAACGGGTTGTCGAGCACCGCTTCCATCTTGTCTGAATCTGAGATCATGTATGGTGACAAGTAACCACGGTCGAACTGCATCCCTTCGACGACGTCGAGTTCTGTCGTGAAACCGCGTGACTCTTCAATCGTGATGACGCCGTCGTTGCCGACGCGCTCCATCGCTTCCGCGATCAACTCGCCGACTTCTTCGTCCGCTGCCGAGATGGCTGCGACTTGCGCGATCGCTTCTTTTGACTCGATCGGTTTCGAGATCTCTTTTAGCTCTTCGAGCGCACGACGAACCGCTTTGTCGATTCCTTTACGGAGGATCATCGGGTTCGCGCCCGCTGTCACGTTTTTGAGACCTTCACGAATCATCGCTTGAGCGAGGACTGTCGCTGTTGTCGTACCGTCCCCTGCGACTTCGTTCGTCTTCGAGGCGACTTCAGCAACGAGCTTCGCGCCCATGTTTTCGAAGTGGTCTTCGAGTTCGATTTCTTTCGCGATCGTCACGCCGTCATTCGTGATGAGCGGTGAGCCGAACTTTTTCTCAAGGACAACGTTACGTCCTTTCGGTCCGATTGTGACTTTTACCGCGTCAGCGAGTGCGTCGACACCGCGAAGCATCGCATGACGTGCGTCTTCTGAGAATTTGATTTCTTTTGCCATTGTTCATTTCCCCCTAGAAAAGTTTTTGAAAAATGGTGAGTCTTAGCCTACGATTGCGAGAATGTCGCTCTCTCGAACGATTAAGTATTCTTTGCCTTCATGCTTCACTTCGGTACCCGCGTACTTCGAGTAGATGACCAAATCATTTTCTTTGACGTCGAGCGCGATCCGCTCACCTTGGTCCGTGACGCGGCCTGTACCGACTGCGAGGACGCGTCCTTGTTGCGGCTTCTCTTTCGCCGTGTCAGGAAGCACGATGCCTCCGATCGTCTTTTCTTCTTTCTCCACGACTTCGATGATGACGCGATCGCCTAGTGGTTTTAACATAGAAAAAACCTCCTCCGAATATGAATGATGTATCGTTGAATCGTAAGTTTTAGCACTCATCAAAAAGGAGTGCTAACACTGATTAGTGTAGTATGAGACGACTGAAAATGCAAGCGGGAACATCAAAAAAATGCTTCCACTCGCGGTCAAGAGACCTTATTTGATACAATGGTCAAAAGGAACGTTGACTCTTAGGAATAAGGACGTGTTCAATTGGCTACACTAAACTCAAACCAATCGATAAATACCCGTTTTTCGATGGCGCCTAACATTCGGCTCCGGCATATCATCCCGATTCTGCTGTATGCGTTTGTTCAATTCTTTCCAGTATTGATTAGCGGAGTGCGTCCAGAATGGATCACACCGACCGCAACCGGGCTTTGGTTCGCCATCGGGTTCAGCTTGACGATCATCATCTCCGTCTTCTTGCTCTGGCCCGACTTGAAGCTATATAAGCAGCAAGGCATCCAGTCGAATCTGAACGACACGGTCAAATGGATTGGGCTCGGGATTCTCATGCAATACGGGCTCGTCATCGTCGCCAACTTAATTGAGACGTGGATCTCAGGTGACGTCATGGGGTCCCAGAACACCGAGGAAATCGCGGATATTGTCCGTCTCGTCCCAGTCATGACGCTCTCGGTCGTCTTGCTCGGACCGATCATGGAAGAGATTCTGTTCCGTCATATCTTGTTCGGCAACTTGAGCGCCCGCTTCGGGTTCTGGATTGCGTTTGCGGTCAGCTCGCTCTTGTTTGCGCTCATCCACGGGGACAACAAGATTCTCGTTTACGTGGCGATGAGCTTCGCCTTCACGGTCGCTTATGCCAAGACGCGTCGCTTGATCGTGCCAATCGCGATTCACGCGTTTAACAACGCGCTCGTCATGGTCGTATTATTCTTAATGTAGAAATGAGGTGGCATTGATGCCGCGACACTTAAAAGTTATGTTTTTGTTCAGTCTCTCATTCGGGATTCTGTTCACCGTCCTCGCCTACTACTCGGTGCAAGAGTACGGCTTCAGCTTCTGGACGTACTTCATCATCGCCGTAGCCGCGTATGACTTCTTCAAGGTATATCAGATTTTAACGCTCGCCCGAAAAGCGAAAAAAGAAAAGACCGATAAATCGGCATAACTAAAAGACCAAGCGCGCAGCTTGGTCTTTTTTAGTGTCGAATCACGTTGGACGTATCACTCAACTCGTCTCGATACACGCTCCGGATGAACAATCCGTTCAGCGTCAATCCGACCCCTAGAACGAGATAAATCGTATCCAGCAACGGCACGCGTGGCTCATCAAAGAAAAAGACGGCGATGATAAACACGAGCATGAGGCCCATACCGAACCATGTCACGAGTGACTGGTTGACGGCGGCACGAATCGTCACATTCGTTTCTTTGTCGAGTTTGCTCAATTGCTGTTCATAGTAAGCCGATAACGTGACGCCGAATCCAGTCGCAGCAATCCACACCAATTCCCCGTTCCAAAACCCCAGACCGAACAAGACAGGCCATCCTATCAATAACACGATAAACCAGTTTCGGGTCAGCTTCATTTTTCTCCCTCTTTCTTTACGATGGAATCCACAATTTCGCAAAATCAAAATACCCGAAGATATCAATACAGACATCCTTCAACTCGACCGGGAACGGGATCGTCCGCTCCTCGTTATAGAGCGGAATGAAATAAGATCCCTCCTTCAACTCCCGCTCGATTTGCTGATGGAGCGGCAACCAGTCCTCGAACGGCAGCTCATCGTATTGACGGACCCGTTCCGTCATCCCGTCGATGTGACGCAACAACTCACGCGGCGGTGAATAGTCGCTCGTCAAAAATTGCTCGAAACCGAGCGAGATATTGCGCTCATAAATCTCGCCATGGACGATCAAATCGACCCGGTCGAAATACGTCGTGTCATGTATCGTATCCTTGAAACTGACCGGCACCCACTCATACGAGATCCCGTGTCGCGTCAACATGTCGGCGATCCACATCGACACCGTCGACGTGAAGTCCGTCTGTTTGATGCGAATCGGACGGTCGAACGTCACTGCTGGTCCTTCTGGAATTTCATACGTCTCGCTCGCATCGCCGAGGAAGCCGCGGTCGTTCGGGATCTTTCGATTGTCGAGCGACCCGACATCCGGTCGAATCTCCGCAATGAGTCGGTGGATGTAATGTCGCGCCTCGTCCCGCTCGAACACCCCGCCCGGCTGACTGTTCAAAAATACGAGATTGAAACCCGATGGCGTCGAGATATAGCCCGTCTCTCCGGAGTCTCGCGACGAGATCCGGTATGTCGGGTCATAGCCGTCAGGCACCTGTAAAAATTCCACACGATCGAGCAACGCCCGGACGCCAAAATAGTTCTCGAACGCCGCGAGCACCGTCTTCTCGGCATCATGCCGCTCCAACAGGAACGGCCCCGTCCCGATCGTATCTTTGGCGATGCTCGTATGAATCATCGAGAGCCGCGGCACGAATGAGTTGCGGCGCCGGTCGAGCGTCACATCGACCTGATATGGACCGTTTGACGACACGCGTCGGACGTGACGATATGTATGACGATAAGCCGGAGACTGGAAGAGCGCCCGCAAGCTTTTTGTCACGTCTTTACTCGTCATGAGCGAGCCGTCGTGAAACCGGACGCTCTTACGAAGGAACAAGACGAGCGTGTCCCCGCACCATTCGTAGTGATGGGCCAGTTCCCCCGTCACTTGCCCGGATGCATCGATTGTGAACAGGCGGTTGAACACGTTTTGGACGAGGTGGGCGCTATGGATGTCGGCCGCCTCGAGCGGGTGCGTCGTCAGAAAGTTGCGCCGCCGTGGAATGATGAGGGCGTCACTCGATGTCTGGACGTAGCCGAACTTCTTCTCGAGCTGACGCATGAAGCGCCCGGCCTGCGCCGGTGACCAGTCCCATTCGAGCTGGTTCGTCACGGCCTCGATTGACTCGGTCTCCATCCGCTTCAATAACTGTTCAGCCAACTCGCTCTCCACATGGCGCAACCAGACGAGCTGACTGACGTTGCCACGTCCGAGCCCGCTCGTATAGGTGAGCCAACCTTCCTCTTGCCAGCGAAGCAAGTGCCGCCTCGTCTGTTTGGCACTTAAATGGATGGCGTCCGCCATGTCCGCAATCGTGTAATGCCCGTTTCGACATTGCTTCCATAAACTAAACAAGTAGGCATCCATGCCCATTCCCCCTCACCAAAAGTGGACATCATCCCCTCGATTCGTCCATTTTCAAGTTCTGTTGTCTTGTTTATGATACAGGTACAGAATGGAAGGTGACAATATGAAATGGAAAGAAATACCTCGCCCAATTAAAGTTCGACTCATCACATCGTTTTTTAATCGCTCTGTCTCATTCGCCATCATGCCGTTCATGGCACTGTTGTTCGTCAACGCGTTCAACGAGTTAATCGCGGGTGTCTTCCTGATCACGCTCGTCTGCCTCGGCTATGTCATCGGGTTGTTGGGTGGCTATCTCGCCGACCGCTTCTCCCGCAAACAGTTGCTCGTCCTTACGTCGAGCATCACGGCCTGTATGTTCCTCACGATGACGCTCTGCCTCATGATGGACCAGATGATTGTGTTCATGGTCGCGTATACGATCTTCACGGTGACGAGCAACCTCGGACGTCCTGCCATGAGTGCCATCATCATCGATGCGACGACGCCGGAGAACCGGAAAGCCGTCTATGCCCTCGACTACTGGTTAATCAACTTATCGATTGCAATCGGAACAGCTATCGGCGGTTGGCTCTACGTCAGCAATCAGCTGTTACTGTTTTGGATTTTGACCGTGACGTCGTCGACGCTTCCAATCGCCTATGCGATTTTCCTCGAAGACACGAAGCGGACGTGGACGTCGCAACGACTCAAGCTCGTCTTCGTCGATATCTTCCAAAGCTATCAAATCGCTTGGCGCGACCGTCCGTTCGTCAAAGTCGTCTTCGGCTCGATGTGCATCCTTGCCGCCGAGTTTTCGATGGGAAGCTACGTCGCCGTCCGGCTCGCCGACTCGTTCGAGCCGATGTCCATCAACGATTGGGCAATCAACGGGGTGCGGATGTTCAGCCTCATCCAAATCGAGAACACGCTGATTGTCGTCGCATTGACGTTCATGATTCAACGTCTCGCTTCTCGATTCTCCAACAAACAGGCGTTGCTCGGCGGGTTGTTACTGTACATGATCGGCTATGCCGTCATCACGAGCGCGAACTCGATGACGCTCTTGCTCGGGTTCATGCTTCTCGCAACGTTTGGTGAGTTATTGTATTCACCCGTTTTGAACACGGAGAAAGCGAACATGATGCCCAAAGACCAACGTGGCGCCTACTCGGCGTTCGCAGGCACATCGTTCGCCGGTGCCGACTTCATGTCGCGCTCGACGATCCTCATCGGCGCACTCCTCTCTCCGTTCATGATGAGCGTCTATATCGGCTTGGTCGTCTGTATCGGCTGCTTCTTGGTGTATACAGGCATCTATGTGAAAGAAACGTTGGCCTTGAATCAAAAAGCTTCATAAAGCACACATCACCACATGATAAAAAGGATCAATGCGGCACGTGTCGCATTGATCCTTTTTATTCACTCAGCTCGGTTCCAATCTCTCCTTCTGGCATAAAGAACCACAGCCCAATCCCTTTCAGCCCGAACACGAACGCCAATCCATAATACATGAGTGCTTCGAGCGAGTAGGTCAACGTATCCACGAAGAACGAGACGAAGAGTCCAATCATTAAGGCGACGATGACGCCTCGTAATGTCAGTTCACTTGATTCACGTCCGATGGCACGAAATGCTTCCTCACCAAGTGTCGCCGCGATGTCACGGCGCCACGCATAAAACAGAGTCGCAGCCAGCGCCAGAGTCATATCTGGCACGTTACCACCTAAGACATCCATGATGGTGAGCCCGAGCATAATGAACATCCCGAGTTTCAATGCATCTTCATTTGTATAGGTCACTCGAGGTTTCAAAAACTTGTTCATAGGACGATGAACCCCACCGTCAATAGACCATATACGAAACCGAGCACGATCACACTGATGGCAATCGATTTATATTGCGGATACTTATGTAACACGACCGCTCCAGCGATGACGTGAATAAACGCGACGATGAACGTCACAATCGCAAAACCCATTCGGTTGTTCCTCGCTTCCAAAAATAAATAATAGAAAATCATGGGAATTCATCCGTTTCCCGGTACAATAAAGACTGCATTCATTATATCAATTTTTGGAAAGAAGGCACATCACATCATGAATTATTCACGTATCGATTTATCGACAGAGGAAATGCTCCTCGTCAACAGCGAAGTCGAGAAAAAGAAGCGCAATCTCGTCGTCGCGTACTTGCTTTGGTTCTTCCTCGGCGGTTTCGGCGCACACCGTTTCTACTTTAAAAAGACAGGTAGCGCCCTTGGGATGCTAGCTCTTACGGTTGGTTCAATCATCCTTACCGTCGTCTTGATTGGTTTCGTTGGATTGTTCGTAGCAGGCATTTGGGCGCTCATCGACGCGTTCCTCATGCCAGGTTGGCAACAACGCGAAGTCGAAGCGATCGAGCGCGAAACGATCGAGTCGTTGAAGACTCGCTCTGAGCGCCAAGCTGCCTTTTAACGACCAGACGGTCACGCCAACGCGTGACCGTCTTTTCTGTTAGAAGCTGTTCTCTTTCAAGTAGAACGCAAAGTTCCGGTGCTTCCGTTCTTTCGTCGCGTAATGAATCCATAACCACGCGAGCGACTCGAGCTCACGCGCTAGCTTCAAGTGCCGCAGCGTATGGGCGTCGAAGCCGATCTTCGAGGCGAGGTCTTGGACGGCTCGGACCGACTCCTGCTCGTCACCGGCGATGAACATCATCGACATGTTCGGATTTTCCAAGTTCTCGACGCCGGTCTGATTGAACGCCTTGACGATGCGGACGTGTGGCGCAAGTTCTTGCAGATGCTCGGCCCCCGACTTCCCTTCCGGCCGCTCGATGGCGTCAAACTCTTTGGCGATCGGATTCGTCACATCGATGACAATCTTGTCGTCCAAGTCCCGGAGCGATTGAATCAAATCGACGGCCGCCGCGAACGGCGTCGTCAATAACAAAATCTGTGCGTTCGACGCCACTTCTTGGAGCGACATCGTCCCTTCCCGTTCTGAACGTGTCCCATACAACACTTCATAGCCGACGTCCTCGAACTTGCGCCCGAGCGTCCGTCCGACTTTCCCTGCTCCTAAAATACCAATCTTCATGTAGTCCGACTCCCCTTCACAGTTCTTCGTCTGCGTGCCGTAGCCTTTCTCTTACCCCTTCCCCGGCTTCAGACGAAGAAAAACCTGTGTGCATTGTACGCTTGCCACCAATTTATATGGTAAAATTTTCATATCATAGTTGAGATAGGAGCCACGCTTATGCAACGTCCGCTTCGTAAATCCGCCGCGAACCGCTCTCTCTTTGGTGTCTGCGGCGGCATCGCTGAATACTTCGACTTGTCGCCCCTCGGCGTTCGTCTGCTCTTTTTAATCGTACCGGGGAACGTCCTCATCTACATGATTCTCGCCAACTCGATGAAGGACGCCCCACGCTATCTATAAAAAAACTCGGAAGCCGCGGCTCCCGAGTTTTTTTATGCGTTGACTTTATCTTTCATCGCCGCGAGCGCCCCACTGTTGATGAAGTGCCATGGCTTGTTGTAGTGCGGTTGGAAGAAGAAGTCGACATAGGCGAGCTCTTCAACCGTCATCTCGTTTTGGATGGCGAGCGACAACGTGTTGACCGCTTGCGTCATGTCCGCTTTCGAGAGGACTTGTCCGCCGACGACGCGGTGTGTGCCGACTTCATAGACGAGTTTGAACTGAACCGGTTCAGCCGTCGGCATGAACTCCGGACGGTACGCATCCTCAATCACAACACTCTCAACGTCGAGGCCGAACAGTCCAGCTGCTTCTTCTGTAAGTCCAGACGAGGCAATGTTCCAATCGTAGAGACGGAGACCTGACGTTCCTTGCGTCCCTTGATAACGGACACGCGGTGCGATCAAGTTCTCGGCGACGAGCGTCCCCATGCGGACGGCGTTCGTCGCGAGCGGGATGTAGGCATGTGTGCGCGCCGGGTTGTAATAGACGGCACAGCTGTCACCAGCCGCGAAGACGTCCGGGTTGCTCGTGCGCATATATTCGTCGACGATAATGGCGCCGTTGCCGAGCATGTCGACTTGGCCTTGAAGGAGTCCCGTGTTTGGGCGGAAGCCGACACAGAGGATGACGAGGTCGGCCTCGAACTCACCTTTATCGGTCACGACGTGCGTGACGTTTCCATCTGTCCCACGGAACGCTTCGACCGTCTGGCCGAGTTCGAGGTCGATGCCGCGTGACGTCATGTCTGCCTCGAGTTGGTCTGTGAACGACTTGTCGAGATACTTGTTCAAGATGCGGTCGGCACTATCGATGAACGTGACGTGTTTGCCGTACACTTCGAACGCCTCGACGAGCTCGACACCGATATAGCCGGCACCGATGACGGCGATGTTCGTCGCGTCTTTTGCCCGCTCGATGATGCGTTGGGCGTGGCCATAGTTTTTGCAGAGCTCAATCCCAGTCATCTCGATGCCAGGAAGCGTCGGGACGATCGGCCATGAACCAGTCGTGACAATCAAACGGTCGAACGTGTCATAGACGTCTTCTCCCGTGTCGAGGTTTTTCGCATGGACCGTCTTCGCCTCCGTATCGATGTTCAACACGTCGTGCTTCATGCGCATCGTCGCGCCGAGTTCTTCGAGCTCGGTCGGTGACGCGTAAAAGAGCTCTTCCGCACGTTTGACGACACCGCCGACGTGGAGGGCGATCCCACACGAGAGGAAGCTGACGTTGTCGTTCCGCTCATACACCGTGATGTCGAGATTGTCGTGCTTGGCGAGTAATCCTTTGACTGCTGCTGTTCCTGCGTGTGTACATCCGATGACTGCGATTTTCATATGGTTGTCTCTCCTTTGAGTGTTAGGCAAGTTAGTTTTTGTGATAAACATCACATTCACTTTCTGAACTTAGTGTACTATTTCACAAGAAGGTTTGACAATCCTTTTGCTCACTTTTTCACGTAATTATGTCTAAAGTTTGAACGGCTGGTGTGACAACAAAAAACCGCTCCGCAACCGGAACGGTTCATTCATGAATGGGTCGTGCGTCTTGCTTTAAACCAGTGGTAAGTGACGACGCCGATATAGGTGAGGAGGCCGATTACATACAGACTAATGCCAATAAAAATCCACCCCAGAGCGTCCCAACCACGGACGCAGACGAGTCCGATGATACACGATACGTATCCCGCGAGGAGCAACATCAACGAGAAGACGAGTCTCCGCTTGAATCGCGATTTCAAAAAGTTCAGTCCGGCAATCAGCAACATTGTCGTCAACACGCCGATGATGATGAGTTCATCCCCGTAGTACTCCCAAGCCATCGCTTCTCCCCCTGACTGATGTTTAAGTAGTTTTATCGTATCACGTGGGTCCAATGTTTATCTTGTTGTTAAAAACATTTATTCCCAATCACAAAAAAAGCATCGTCCCGTTAAAGAACGATGCTTACTTCTCATTCATTTGTTTCATCAAATCGACTTGCTCTTTCACCATCGCCTCTTTCTCACGACGGAGCACGCCCCGGTACGTGATGCGTGAGATCGACAAGCTAATCTCGTACAAGAAGAAGAGCGGCAGCGACACCATGAGGTGCGACGTCAAATCCGGCGGCGTGATGAATGCCGCGATGACGAACAAGGCGAAGTACGCATACTTCCGAATCGATGACAGGAAGTACGGTGTCACGACACCGATGCGCGTCAAGAACATCGTCACGACCGGCAACTGGAATAACAGTCCGAATGGAATGGTCAGTTGCAGCAAGAACGTGAAGTAGTTCGACGCCCCGATGATTTGCGTCAGACCGAGGTCTTGCCCGAGGTCCGTCGAGATATCGAGGACGAGCGGGAACAACCAATAGTAGGCGAACGCAAGACCGATCAGGAACAAGATGAAGATGATCGGGATATAAGCGAGCGTCGCTTTCCGCTCGTTCGGATGCAGACCAGGTGCGACGAACGCCCACAGTTGATACAGTAGAAACGGACCGGATGCGACGAGACCGATGACGAGCGCCAAGTTCAAGTAAATCATGAGCGGGTCCGCGACCCCAAAGGCGTTCAGCTCAAGCCCTCGTTCGACGAGGTCCGCCTGCAGATAGGCGAGCACGTATTTGACACTCGGCAAAGCGATTAGAAAGAAGGCAAAGACGACAAATGCCGACAGCATCAGTCGTCTCCGCAGCTCTGTCAAGTGGTCGGACAGCGCCCGCTCTTGATCAGGTTGATGATTCATGATTACTGCTCTTTCTTCTCAAGTTCTTTCTTATCTTTCTCGTCATGTTCGTTCATCATGCCGTTTGTGGCATTTTTGAACTCACGGAGCGTTTGTCCGGCGGCGCGTCCGAATTCAGGCAATTTCTTCGGCCCGAAGATGATAAGCGCGACGATGGCGATAATGAAGATACTCGCTCCCCCAGGAATACCGACGACGAGCAACGATGATAGTAATTCCATTATTGATGGACCCCCTCAGCAGATGGATAGTGTTGCATAAAGTAAATGAGCGACTGGAGTTCGATCGACAAGTCGATGTGGTGGACGCGGACCGTATCCGGCACAGTAAGTCTGGCCGGTGTGAAGTTCAAGATGCCGCGAATACCGAAGCGGACCAAGTCGTCCGCGACCGGTTGCGCATAGGCAGACGGCACCGTGAGAATGGCGACGTCAATCTTGTTCTGTTTCATGATCTGTTCCATCTCATCAACGTGATGAATCGGGACACCGGACATCGTCGTGCCGACTTTTGTCTCGTCTGCGTCGAACCCGACGACGATATGTGTGTTATTGTTTTTAAGGAAGTTATAGTTGACGAAAGCTGTCCCAAGATGACCAACCCCGACCAAGGCGACGTTCGTAATCTCGTCCTGATTCAGTGTCTTACGGAAAAAGTCTAACAGATACTGTACGTTATAGCCATATCCCTTTTTCCCGAGCGCACCGAAGTACGAAAAATCGCGACGGATTGTGGCCGAATCGACCTTGACCGCCTCGCTCAGTTCAGCAGAAGAGACACGCTGTTTTCCTGATGAATGTAGGCTTTGGATAAACCGATAGTATAGTGGCAACCGTTTGGCTGTCGCTTGCGGAATCTTTGGTTCGTTTTGACTCAACGGAAAGAGCCTCCTTTTTACGACGCGTTTCAAACGAATCTAATTTCATACACCTTGATTGTAAACGAATTCACATGACCACTCAATGAATATACCTGAAATGGGGAAGAAATAAAGTATACTAAATAGAGAGAAAGGGGTTTTTTCACTTGATCCTACTGCAAGTCAATAACTTATCGAAATCATTCGGCGTCGAACCGATTTTAGAGAACGTCAAACTCGAAATTCAAGAAGGCGAACGCGTCGCGCTCGTCGGCCGTAACGGTGCCGGCAAGTCGACACTGCTCAAAGTCATCGCCGGGGAATACAACTACGACTCGGGCGACATCATGAAGCCGAAAGACGTCACCATCGGCTACCTGGCCCAAGACTCAGGACTCGAATCCAACGAGACGATTTGGAATGAGATGCTTACTGTCTTCACCGATTTAATCGAACAAGAAAAGACGCTGCGCCGCATGGAGCAAGACATGGGTTCCGAGCGCATCTTGAACGACCCGGCCGCCTATGAGCGCCTCTTGTCGTCTTACGATGAAGAACAGCATACGTTCAAAGACCGTGGCGGCTATCAATATGAGGCGACGATCCGCTCTGTCCTTCACGGGATGCGGTTCTATCCGGACGACTTCGAACGCCGCATCGATACGCTCTCCGGCGGACAGCGGACACGTCTCGCTCTCGCCAAGATGCTGCTCCAAAGTCCAGACCTGCTCATCTTGGATGAGCCGACGAACCACTTGGACATCGAGACACTCGGCTGGCTTGAGAAGTATTTGAGCGGCTATAAAGGCGCCGTCCTCATCGTCTCCCACGACCGCTACTTCCTCGACCGCGTCGTCTCGGTCGTCTATGAGTTGTCGCGCCACCGGAGCCGTCGCTTCGTCGGCAACTACACGAAGTACCTTGAACAGAAGGCTGCCATTTACGAGCAAGAGAAGAAACAGTTCGAGTCGCAACAAGAAGAGATTGCCAAGATGCAGGACTTCATCCAGCGTAACATCGCCCGGGCGACGACGACGAAGCGGGCACAGAGTGTCCGTAAACGGCTCGAGAAAGTCGACCGGATGGAAGCGCCGGACGGTGATGAGCGCAGCGCCGTCCTCTCGTTCTCAATCAAACGTCAAAGCGGGAACGACGTATTGAGCGGCAGCGACCTCGCCATCGGCTATGAAGAACCGATCGCCCAAAATCTCCGCTTCCAATTGCAGCGCGGCGAATCGGTCGCCCTCGTCGGCCCGAACGGAGTCGGCAAATCAACGCTCCTGAAAGTGTTGACGAAACAACAGCCGCCCCTTACCGGTGACATCCGCTACGGCACCGGCGTCGAAATCGGCTACTACGACCAGGAGCAACAGAACTTGTCGGACGCCAACCGTGTCATCGACGAGATTTGGAACGACTGGCCGCTCATGCGCGAACAAGAAGTGCGGAGTCTGCTTGGACAGTTCCTGTTCAGCGGTGACGATGTCATGAAACGTGTCCATGAACTGTCGGGTGGTGAACGGGCCCGCTTGACGCTCGCGAAACTAAAGCTCGAGCAACCGAACTTGCTCATCTTGGATGAGCCGACGAACCACTTGGACCTCGATTCGAAGATGATTCTCGAGAACGCCCTCGTCGACTATCCGGGCACAATTCTGTTCGTGTCGCACGACCGCTACTTCATCGATCGGCTCGCGACGCGCGTCTTAGAGATCACGCCGAACGGCATCGACGAGTATCTCGGCGATTATTCATATTACGTCGAGAAGAAAGAAGAACTCGAAGACCTGGCCCGACTCGCCCGCGAAGAGACGAAACAAGTCATCGTCAAGAAGCAGCGCGCCGACAAGGAACAGCAACGTGAGGAACGCCGGATGAAACAACGGATCGAGGAAATCGAGCTCACCATCGAACAACACGAGGCCCGTCTCGAGGAAATCGAGCAGCTCTTGTGTGAACCGGACGTCTTCAACGACTTCGCTCGGGCGCAGGAACTGTCGACCGAGTCCGATGCGACGAAAGAATCGATCACGGCACTGTATGCAGAATGGGAGGAGCTCCATTCATGATGCGATTCCGTGCGATGCGAATCGAATGGATGCATGCTTTCCTGACCGGTCTCGCCTATATCGTGCCGACGGGGACGGAATTCGTATCCGAACTGATTCGTGGGGAGCCGACGGTCGTCCCGTCGTTCCTGTTTTATTTCTTGCCGGTCGTCATCGGCTTCATCATCCAGACGTGGAGCGGGATTGTGATCAGCTTGTTGAGCGGCCTGCTCATGAGCACGCTGTTCATCCGCCTCGTCGTCTGGCCGGTCGATGTGACCGTGCACAGCTTTTACACCCCAGGCTCAGTGTGGGGACACTTCTATCAGTCAACGCTCCTCATGTGGCTGCTCGCCCTGCTCGTCTTCATCGTGAGTTGGGTGAATATGTGGCACAAACAGAACAAACATCATCCGGACGTATAAAAAAGGGAAGCCGTCTCCAAGTTGGAGACCGGCTTCCCTTTTAACAGTTAGAAATAACGTAGCGGTTGGAACCCGCGTGTATGGAAGTCGAGCTTGAGACCGTCTTCCGTGATAAAGAACACGTACTCGTTCGTATCGACGTCACGGACGAACACTTTATAGAACGTGAGCGCCTCCTCACGGTTCGTCACATACTTCGCCTCATGCGTCGAGATGACTTGCGCGAACAGTTGCTCTTCGTCAAACTCGTTGACGATATCCTCGAACTTGGCCGCTTCCTCTTCGGTCGCTTCCCGGCCCGGGCCAATCTCATAATACGCGTCGCTCGCTTTCGGTTGGACGCCGAGATTGCGGTCGACGACGATGACACTCTCGATGTCCTGATCGTCTAGGCTCTTATAACCGTACAACGTCTCGACGAGCGTGTTCTCACCTGTGACCCGGCCGATGCCTTCGATTGATTCCGCTCCCGTGAGCGACCGGACGCGTGTCGCTTCCGGTACGATTTCTTCTTGATAAGCGATATTATAAGCGCGGATAATCTCTCGTACTTGCAAAAACGTCGCGACGACGAGCAGTACGACCAGACCTCCAATGATGATGCGTTTCGTCATGTCTCTATTTCCCCCTAGACTGTCATGCTCTCTTCTAAGGATAACCCAGGAACCGCATTCATCGCCAGTGTATCGCGCTTTCCGCGCACATACGCGTGGTGTGCCGCCACCCCAATCATACCGGCGTTGTCTCCGCATAGATCAAGTGGTGGGATGACGAGGCGGATGCCTTCGCGGTCCGTCGCTTCTTGAAGCGCAGCACGGAGTCCACGATTGGCCGCAACGCCACCTGCGACGAGAAGTTGTTTCGCGCCTTTTTCGTTTACGGCACGAATCGCTTTCTCGACGAGCACTTCGACAACGCTCGCTTGGAAACTGGCCGCCAAGTTTTCTGGGATGACCGTCTCCCCACGCTGTTCGGCGTTATGGACGGCATTGATGACTGACGACTTGAGCCCGCTGAAACTGAAGTCAAAACTTCCTGCTTCGAGCCGGACCCGTGGGAACTTATACGTGTCTTCCCCGTTAGCCGCGAGACGGTCGATGGCCGGGCCACCCGGGTAAGGCAGGCTGAGCGTCCGTGCGACTTTGTCGTACGCTTCTCCAGCCGCATCGTCACGCGTCTCACCGATGACTTCAAACACACCGTGCTCGGGCATATAGACGAGCTCCGTATGTCCTCCTGAAACGACGAGACAGACGAGTGGGAACTCCATCTCTTCAACGAGTTCGTTCGCGTAAATATGTCCGGCGATATGGTGGACGCCGATGAGCGGTTTACTATGGGCGAATGCGAGTGCCTTAGCCGCACTGATGCCGACGAGCAGCGCCCCGACGAGACCTGGTCCTTGCGTGACCGCGACGGCGTCGACGTCTTGCATCGTCACGCCGGCTTCACTGAGGGCGTCGTCGATGACGTACGTGATTCGTTCGACGTGGTGGCGCGAGGCGACCTCGGGCACGACCCCACCGAACCGTTTATGACTTTCAATCTGCGACGAGACGACGTTCGATAAAAGTGTCTTGCCGTCACGCACTAGCGCGACTGACGTCTCATCACAGCTCGACTCAATCGCGAGAATGAGCGATGTGTTCATTCTGATTCACTTCCTAACTTCGCCCAGTAGATATAGGCGTCTTCATTATTGTCTTGATAATACCGTTTCCGGCGACCGGCGTTTTCGAAACCGAACTGTTCATACAGCTTTTGGGCACCGATATTCGAGACGCGCACTTCGAGCGTGAGCGCCGCCAGTGACTTCGAGCGAGCAAATTCAACGAGTTGCGTCAATAGCAGATTGCCGATGCCTTGCCCGCGATATTCCGGTAGGACGGCAATGTTCGTAATATGTCCTTCGTCCACGATTTGCCAGACGCCGACGAATCCGACGACGCGACGTTCATGGACGGCGACAAAATAGACGGCCTGCTCATTCTTGAGCATCTCGTTCATGAACGCTTCTTTCGTCCATGGGATGGCGAAGGACGCTTCTTCGACTTTGGTCACTTCCTCGACGTCGAGCCAATTCATACGGCGAATTTTAATGTCAGCCATTGTTTTGTCCCTCGAGCCATTTCGCTTCCGCTTCAGCGAGGCGGAGATACTCAGGTTCAAACGCATGGACATCGTCCGTCACGTCACCTAAGGCGACGAGATCGCTCGCACGTCCATAGCTGTGAGCAGCCGGGGCTTCTGTATAGTCGTAAGACGCGAGCGCGTCACGGAACGGCTCGACGTCACCGACGACGACAAACGGTCCTGTCATATTAGCTTCAAGCCAAGTTACGACAGAGGCGTGACAATCCGGTGAGACGGCCTCGTTCTGTTGATAGTGGCCGATATAGGCATTGCCACGGCGGGCGTCGATGAGTGAGACGACCGGGAGCTCCGTGTTCGGCGCCGCCGCCATGAGACGGAGTGCCGAAACCCCGACGAGCGGGAGTTGGAGCGTGTAGGCGAGCGTCTTCGCGGTCGTGACACCGATGCGGATGCCCGTATACGATCCAGGCCCCGTCGTCACGACGATGCGCTCGAGCTCGGTCGGTGTCCATTTGACCGCGTTCATCAGTTGTTCAATCATCGGCATAAGCGTGACGGCATGGTTTTTCGAGACCATGACCGTCGCTTCGGCTTGGATTTGTCCGTGTTCACTGAGGGCGACGGATAGACGTGTCGTCGACGTGTCCATCATCAATTGCTTCATGCGAGCACCTCCTTCACGAGCGCATCGTATGCGTCACCGACGGGCGCGAACGTCAGTTGACGCTCCTCGTCCCCGATCCGCTCGATGGTGATAGCAAGCCGCTCCGTCGGAAGCGATGACTCGATCAAGTTTGACCATTCGACGATGGCGACTCCATCGCCGTTGATATATTCTTCAAGGCCGATATCGTCCCCTGTGTCTTCGAGACGATAGACGTCCATATGATAGAGCGGCAAGCGCCCCTGATACTGCTTCATGATCGTGAACGTCGGGCTGTTGACGTTGCGCGTGACACCGAGACCTTTGCCAAAGCCTTGGGTGAACGTCGTCTTCCCGGCACCGAGGTCACCGTTCAACGTTATGACCGTCCCGGCTTTGACGAGTGTGGCCAACTTCTCTGCCACTGCCTGCGTCTCGGCCGCAGAATGGGTAATCAATGTATACATGATGTTTCTCCTTTAGTCGGTTCTAGCGATACGTACTCATTGTACACTCAATTTTACGCAAAAAAAAACACGAAACGTCATCGTTTCGCTATCTCATTTAAAAAATTGGTTGCGGGGGCTGGATTTGAACCAACGACCTTCGGGTTATGAGCCCGACGAGCTACCAGACTGCTCCACCCCGCGACGACATATGAAATTAAATAAAAATTGGTTGCGGGGGCCGGATTTGAACCGACGACCTTCGGGTTATGAGCCCGACGAGCTACCAGACTGCTCCACCCCGCGATGGTTTGAATTGTTTCGACATCCTCTATAATAAGTGAAGTAGTTATATAATGCAACCTTTTTCTTCATGTTTTTTCAGAATTGGAATCGGGAACATTTTAGAGAGTACAATTTATAAGAGAAAAGGAGCGCGACCGTCATGTCGAAATGGGGTAATCGCTTTAAAAAATGGTTCTTTTCCGAACTGGACGCATCCGTCTATTTTCACACCGTCCCGTTCATTCCGAACGAGACCGTCCATGGAACACTGCGGGTGTTGAACACCACTTCGCATGTCGTGCGGCTGCAAGAGTTGACGCTCAATTTTATGACGACGTTCAAAGATATCACGCTCGAAGGCAACGAGTTTAATCGGGAGGCCGACTTGCAAGAAGTCCCAATCGCCCTATCGGCCGTGCTCGAACCAGGTGCTGAAGAACACATCCCGTTCACGTTCGATTTGACGATGTATGCCCCCTCCACCGCCGGAGCTCCATATAGCGTCGAAGCGACCGTTTGGGACACCGATGGAAAACGGGTCTGGTTCGATGTCATCGAGAAAGTCGAAGTCGAACCGCTCCCTGCCTTGAAACGATTATTGGAGGCGACTGAACACGCCGGGCTCGAACTCATGTTCGTCCGTAACGTCATCGACCCGATTGGAGAAGAACGACCGTATCCGTTCGTCGAGAAGTATGGATTCAAACCGGTCGGTGATTGGGCCGACGAGTTCGAAGTCGTCAAATCGTTCTGGCGGGTCGACGAGGACGGGGTCGACGTCTATTACTGGCTCGACAATATCGAGAAGCAACGTACACTCGAGTCAATCGCCAATGACGTCACGATGCGCCATCGCTCGCTCACGTGGGACCAACTCGAGCGCGAGCAAGACCGGCTCGGCCTCGGCATTCAAGAGACGTTACGCAGCCATCGCTCATGAAGAACGGTGGTTTTCAATTGTCCAAATATCATTACTCGTCGAGACGATGGTTTGGAACTTCTCGCGCTGCGGATGCATGAACAGCTCGTATTGGAGTCGACGCTCGTCGTGTGACGCCTTTAAGTACGCGATGTCCATTCCTCGTTGTTGGACGTCGCGCACGGAACGTCGCGCAAACTCGGTGTCGCTGTCGGTATATAGATAAACCGACACATCCCACCAATCAGATGCAAGAAACGCGACGCTCATGCCTTCGATGATCGTGATCTGCTTTGTCGAGTCAATCCACGTTCGTTCAAGGTATGGAACGTCAATCGTATAGAAGCCGATGCCTTCACGTACCATGCGGACATCACGCTCAAGTGACAGCAAGTGGTGTGCCGCCGGATGACAGGCTGTCATCTTGTAATGATGTGCCTGCCCGTCGACCTTGTAATCGAGCATGGCACTTTTCCGTAACGTCGAGTCCGTGATATATGGGTCGGTGTTAATGTAGTTCACGTCTCCAAGACTCGCTCGTAAAGCGTCAGCGAATGTCGACTTCCCCGCACCCCCGTGCCCTGAGATGCCAATAATCGTGCGGTGCTCGCGCTTGACCTGGGCAACAATTCTATCAATCAATTCATTCATACTGCTCCCCCTTTTGATACACTTTATACAGAAAGGAAGTGTACCAATCCGATGTCAACTTGTCCATTTTGTCATCCGCAACTAGATCCGTCTCAGACGATTGTCGCCGAGAATGAGACATGTTACTTTTTGATGAACGACCGTGAGCAGGACGTGCTCGTCGGCTCTGGCGTCATCGTCCCGAAACAACATCGCGCAACGACGTTCGACCTCACGCCTTCGGAATGGCACGATACATATGTATTGCTTCACGAAGCGAAGTCATTCCTCGAGGAGACATATGGCCCTGACGGCTATACGCTCGGTTGGAATGTGGGTACCGCTTCAAATCAAACAGTTCCGCATGCTCACTTGCACGTCATCCCTCGTTACGCCGACGGCCCGCACGCGGGTAAAGGATTACGTCATTGGTTGAAACGACCAGAATGACCAAACAGCTCATCGTGTGAGGATGAGCTGTTTTCGTTTCGTTTCGGTTTCTTCAAGTTGTCGCTCCAGCCGTTCCACTTCTCTCGTCATTTTCTCGATGAGTTGAGTGATTTCACGGTCAAGACCTTTTACCTTGTCGAGCGAATCATTGATTCGTCCATGCATCGTCCACTCGGAAAAGATATCATCGAGGAAGTAGTCAGCGAATTGAATGAGCGAACCGCGTTCAATGTGTAAGCCGCTGACAACTCCTTTCACATCAGCCAATTCCCGCGAGAAGCGCTCAAGCGCAGCTTGAAGTTCATGCATCTTCCGTTCCGAAGCATCGATGGCGTCATGTTTCATTGCAGTCGCAATCAATCCACCTCCAAAGAACGTATCATACGTCGACCAACCTTTCGCACTATCGAGATGTTTGAGTGTTTTGGAGATGGCCGTTCGCGCTGAGTTCCCGGCAACGATAGCTTCTTTATATTCAACAACTAACTCGGTCATTTTCACCTGTTGATCCGTGAGGCGATATAACTCTTCCCTAACAGTAGAATCTTGCTTCAAATGAGTTTCCTTCTCTTTTATGAACGTTTCCCATTCCGCGTCAATTCCATTATAGGTCTCAAACGTCTCATATAAGTCACGACGTTCAAGCGCTAACTCATCCAACATCGCCTCGTGTTCCCGTAATTTCAATTCGGCCCGGGCCGCCTCTTCCAACTCAATCGTTTTTTGTTCGTTGAATGTTCCCCGGAGCTTACGCCACGCATTGACGAGCGAGAATGAATCTAAGTCGTAGACGTCACGCTGTTCCTTCGTGAACGAATTGAGAAGTTGTTTTCGTACAGCTTCGTGTTCGGCAATTTGTTTATCGAGTGTCTTTAATTTACGAGCGAGTCGGTCCCGTTCGGCCATCTGTTGTTGTAAGTCGTGCTGTGTTTGGTAGAGATCACTCATAGCGTTTCATTCCTCCCGTTTCTTTTCGATGATGTTCCAACAGATCTTTGACGTTCACCCCGTCAATCGTTAAGCCATCAATCGATGAGTCCTCGATGCGGACACCATCGAGCCGACAGTTTTCAAAGATTGTGTTCGTCAGATTCGTATGGAAAAACGTCGTCGGTCTCCCTGACTCGTACATGGTGACGAAACGATACTGAGAACCGGATAGATTCAAATCATCGAACTCCGTCTCCCTGAAGTTGATATTCCGAAATTGACTCTTCGTGAAATTACAGTTGCTTGCCTGAAGCTCTGAGACATTACTATTCGTTATGGAGACACGGCTCGCATCCACCCCATACGCTTGAGCACCTGTGATTGAACGCTCTTCATAGCGCAATACCATGTAATCTGTTCGTTGTTGCACTCGCTTGACGAAACAAACTTCTTCATCTGATTCGAAGACGGATTGATAACCAGCAGCCCGATAAAATGCTACGTTGTTAGGTTGGGCTGTGGATGTCTCCAACTCCCAAATTCGAACAGTCGGATGAAGCTTCTCGATTGACTGTAGTGCCTGTTTCCCAATCCCTTTACCTTGTCTGTATGGGTGAATAAAGATGCGGTCAATCCGTCCGTAATCTTGCCCTGTAAACGTCACGACGGCTCCCCCGATGACTTGTCCTTCAAGCTCGATGACATAGCATACCAGTTGTTCAATCAAGTACAGGCTCATCGCCTCGTCATCATAACCGGGTGGCTCAATATTTAAGTCCCGGTATGGCAACCGGAGACGATCTGCCTCTTGTTTGAAACTCGCCCGTGAGACCTCAGTAAACATTCTCTGGTCCGAGGCTGTGGCTCTACGTATGTACATGATGATTTCCCCCTCTTCACGTTTTTATACGAGAAGAGAGATGTAAAGGTTTCGGGAACGACAAAAAGGACGATTGAGCAGATGCTCAATCGTCCTTTGCGTTGGCCTAGCAACGTCCTATCCTCACAGGAGGAGACCCCCAACTACTTTCGGCGCTGAAGTACTTAACTTCCGTGTTCGGCATGGGAACGGGTGTGACCACTTCGCTATCGCCACTAGACAATTATTATATTAGCATATCGATTAGGATATAGCAATACTATTAGGTAATTTTGTTTAAAATAATCACATAAAGAAAGACGACCGAGCGGATGCTCGATCGTCTTTCGCGTTGGCCTGGCAACGTCCTATCCTCACAGGGGGAGACCCCCAACTACTTTCGGCGCTGAAGCGCTTAACTTCCGTGTTCGGCATGGGAACGGGTGTGGCCG
>NZ_JACSLZ010000008.1:0-106012 GCF_018618395.1 Exiguobacterium sp. s149 | reverse complement strand
TGACCCCGGAACAATATCGGGGCCATCTGATCGCCGCATAGAAAACGTGGGCTTTTTATTAAACTGTCCATTTTACGGGGCTCAGTTCAAGTCTTATCGTGATGGGTCTTTTTAATAATGATTCGGCGGTTCTTTTCGTAAATAAACACATATGCTCCATTTTCGATTCTTATTGATTTGGTAATGTGACTGGGAATGGTAACCTGTCCGCTTTTTGTGATTTTCTTTAAAATGGCCATACTTCAGCCCTTTCATTCGATTTATTATGAAAGGATAGCTGCCCAAGGAGGGCTTAGGCAGTATCTCCCTGTTATTCAGGCTTATTGCCTGCATCCGGATCTGGTGTAAAACTTGGTGTAAAGCCGTCATACTTCACCATATTTACCATACCGGCTGTAGCATGATGCAAATCATGGCAATGGAATAGCCAGTTACCAGGATTGTCTGCCTTAAATGCTACGACAACTTCTTCTCCCGGTTTTAAATTTATGGTATCCCTAATGATTGAAGAGCCTTCAACCGGCTTGCCGTTTTTGCTCAGGACTTGAAAGAAGTGTCCGTGCAAATGCATTGGGTGGTCGTCCATCATCGAACTGTTGGTTAAAGTAACTTTTACAAGATCTCCTTCTTTAACATTAATATTGTCTGTCTCAGGAAAGGTCTTTCCATTGATGGTAAATACTTGCCCCTCTCCATCCATTTTTGTATTAAGATCCATTGTATACTCAACATCATAATCCTGTTCGAGTGTGAACTCAGCATCTTCAAACACACCGTAATTCATATAGTTAAATTCTGGGAGCTGCATTTCCTGGTTAGAAGTGTCAGTGGACCCTTCTGTATCTTCATATTTGATTAGAGTCTTCATGCCTGCTGTGCCTTCCATGTCACCATGACATTCAATGAACCATTCACCAGGGTTATCAGCCGTAAATTCTATATCGTAACGCTCGCCTGGTGCTATAGAGATTACTTGATCCTTAATTTCCTGTGGTTCATTCAACTCTTGCCCATCAATGGCAGCCACTTTAAATTTATGTCCATGCAAATGGATTTTGTGGGACATAAAACCCACATTGACCAGACGGAGGCGGACTTTTTCTCCCTCTTTCACCATCAGCGGCTCAATGCTATCCCCACTTTTACCGTTTATCGTAAAGATATCATAAGCACTCATGTCATGGCCCATGCCGCCCATGCCGCCTTGATCCATGCCCTCCATTTTGCTTTCTTCTTCATTGCCTGCTTCGGAACTCATATTGCTGTGGTCCATGTTGCTTTCGCCTTCTGCTTCTTCATTGTTATTCATATTATTATGCTCCATACCTTCCATTTCGGCGCTTTCCTCTTCGGGATTGCTCATCCATTCATCAAGCATCAAGGTATAGTCGCGATCATAAGTTTTTTCTTCAGGCTCGACAATAATGGCCCCATAGAGGCCTTTATCCATTTGTTCTACAGCGTTTTGGTGCGTATGGTACATATAGGTTCCCGGATCCTCAGGCGTAAATTCATAAGTGAAGGACTCACCAGGCTGAACCGCATTTTGGGTTACCCCCGGAATTCCATCCATTTCATTTGGAACAGTAATTCCATGCCAGTGGATGGAAACCGGTTCAGAAAGTTCGTTTTTCAAATTCACTTTGACTTTTTCCCCTTGTTTTACCCTTATCTGGGAGCCGGGAACGGAGCGGTTAAAAGCAAGGGCATTAACACTGACACGATCATTCAACTGATGTGTTCCTTCTTTGGCAACAATGGTAAATTCGTTCCCTGTAAGTGTCTCGGAACTTACAGTTTGAGCACCATCAACCTTTTCAGGATTAACCTTATTTTTAGTTCCTTCTTCCTTTTTCGTATTTCCATGATCCATGCCTTCCATATCGCCGCTCTGCTGGCTGGAACAGGCAGCAAGGAAAAGGACAGCAAGGAAAAGGACAGCAAATGCAAACAAAGCAAGCAATTTTCTTTTCATAACCATACCTCCTGTTGTTTTTCATCCTAATAATAGTAAAAAATGTTGCAGAAAGTATGGATAAAAATGATTAAAATAGCTCATTCACTACATTTTCGCAGTTAAAATATGAAAGTTAACAGAGTCTCCATAATTTAACCAAGCCTATATTTTAGAAAGCATGAAATTTCTGCAAACTTAAGGGTTAACATTAAAAGTTAAATAGGAGGGTGGTTAAAATGGAAAAGGTGAATAGGGGAACATTCATTTCCAGTTCCTTAAAGGAGCAGCGGGTCTATTTGCTATATCAGTTCTTCCCTCAGTTTATCTGCGTGCAGCAATAGAGAGAAAGTGGATACTAGTGCAATGGCCAGCCTGGGCCCGCTCAGTGAACTGGAGAAAGGTGACTTTCCCAAAAAAGTGTTTTATAAAACAACGGTTCAGGATGCGTGGGTTGAACAGGAAATGGAAGGGTTTTTGTATATCAATAAAAACAAGGAGGATAATTCCCTGTTAATTATGTCACCTATCTGCACACATCTGGGCTGTGCAGCAGGAAACGCAGAAGTGTCCATGAAGGAAAATGAAGGAGTCGAGTTTTATTGTCCATGTCATGGAGGCAAGTATGATGAGCAGGGAATCAATGTAGGAGGGCCTCCACCAAGGTCGTTGGATGTTTTTGAATCCTTTATCGAGGATAAAAATGTTTGTATTGCCATTCTCAGTCCTATGGTGAGGGAAAAGCGGAAAAAGTGAATGGAGGTGCTCTATGGCATGCTGTTCGAATCAAAAGGAAAAGCAAGGAAGAAAAAAACTCTCGCCGTTCGCTTTCCTTATTTTCTGGTCACTAGTAGTTGCGGCCGCCGGACTGGCTGGTCTTTACTTTAAATGAGCAACTACAAATATCCCCTAGAGAACAGGCCCTTAATGCAGGCCATGTTCTTTTTTTATGACTTGAAAACCTTCTATCTTATAGGCAGAATATGCAGTTTTAATGGATTTCAACAAATTGTACGATTTTAAAAACCTTTTATTTGCCAAGTGAAATATATCACAGTTGGTACAAAAATTAGCTGTTATGATTGCCTTACATTGATAAAGGAGGAGCTTTACATGAATAAAGTGAAAATGAGTATATTTATTTTTCTATTAATGCTGGGAGTTCTGGGAGTTGTACTAGCAGGGTGTAGTTCAGGCAACAATGCAGTTGATGAAGGCCCCAACAAAAAGGAGCTTGTTGCAGCAGTGGGAGAAAATGAGAAGCAAGAAGGGGAGAATACTGAAGAAATGGCTGGGAATACAGCTGCCCAATATTATTATACTGCAAATGAAGGTGGAAGCATTTCCAAAATTGACGCCGCAACCAACACAATTATAAATACGATTGAGCTGGAAGGTTCTGTTCATAATGTCCAAGTATCTCCAGATGGAAAAATCATTGGTGCAACCCTTGTACCGGAAACAGGCGGCCATGACGAAGAGGATGAAAGCCATGAAGAAGAGGGCGGCCACGGAGAGGGGAATAGTGGAAAAGCGCTTTTCTTTGATGTGGAAAGTGATGAACTAATCAAGGAAGTTGAAGTAGGAAATCACCCTGCCCACATCGTATTTACTGAGAACGGGAACTTTGCGGTCGTGACGAATAATGAGGATAACAATATTTCTGTCATAGATATGGCAAGCTACGAGGTTGTCAATACGGTAGAGACAGGAATAGGCCCTCATGGATTCAGGATTTCAGCCGATAGCCAGAAGGCTTATATTGCGAACATGGGAGAAGACACAGTCAGTGTGGTGAACCTAGAAACGATGAAGGAAGAAAAACGGATCAAAGTCGGTGCAGTTCCCGTTACTGCAGGTGTCACATCGGATGGAAAAACCCTTGTGGCCACTTTAAATGCTGAAAATGCGTTGGCTGTAGTGGACCTTGAGACTGAAAAGGTTGAAAAAATCGAAGTTGGCGTGGGTCCGGCACAGGTTTATGTTGATGTAAATGATGAATTTGCCTATGTGGCAAACCAGGGTACAAAAGACGCTCCATCTAACTCCGTCACAGTGATTGAACTTGCCTTAAGGAAAGCAACTGCTGAAATTATAACCGGAAAAGGGGCGCACGGAGTCGTAACCAGTCCGGACAATAAGAAAGTATATGTAACCAATATGTTTGAAGATACAGTGTCAATCATCGACAAAGGGCAAAACAAGGTAATCGAAACGATCGAAGTGAAAGGTGTTCCAAATGGTATCAGCATAACAGAATAACGCCAAGCCCCGCTGCCCACATTGATATGCTCCCCAATAGGTAGACAGATGAAATAACAAATCTGTTTATTCTATTGGGGAGTGTTTTTTATGGCGAGAAGTCGGCATACGATCGAACAAAAATTGAGTGCGCTGCGCATGATGGAAGAAGAAACATATACTTGGAAAGAAATCATGGAGGCTCATGGCGTCTCTAGGCACACCCTCCAGGTGTGGAAAGTGAAATTCGATACCGGTGGGATCGATGCGTTGAAGGAATCGAAGGCATGGAAATCTTACACCAAGGAACTGAAAATCGCGGCCGTCCGCGACTATCTCGATGGGTTCACTAGAATGGAGGTACTCTCCAAGTATCAGATCAGTGATTGGTCTGTTCTTCGTAAATGGATTAAGAAGTATACTAGTCATAGCGAGTTAACAGATTCGAGAAAAGGGATGGATCGAGCTATGACAAAAGGAAGAAAAACTACATTCGAAGAGCGCCTTGAGATCGTGAAATATTGTTTGGAGAATGGACGCAACTACCAGCAGACCGCGGAACAATTTCAGGTGTCCTATGCCCAGGTCTATGGCTGGATCAAAAAGTATGACACGGGCGGGGCAGAGGCGCTCGTGGACCGCCGTGGGCGTACGAAGCCAGAGGACGAACTAAGCGAAGAAGAGAAGCTTAAGCGCCGTATCCAGCAAATGGAGCTTGAGAATGAACTTCTTCGTGCGGACATCTTGTTTCTAAAAAAGTTAGAGGAGATCGAGAGGAGGTCATAATCAGCCAGGTACGGCTACAGCAACGATATATCGCCATCAAAGAATTGAACGAAGAGGAGGCCCTTTCGATCGTGCTCCTCTGTCGAGTCGCCGGCATCTCACGGGCGGCCTATTACAAATGGTTGAATCGCACCATACCGGTGCGTCAAGAAGAGAACGAGAAGCTTCTGGAGGACATCCGTCTACTCTATGACCAGGCGAACGGCACATACGGGTACCGTCGGATCACGATGACGATCAACCGGTTGCGCCGACAACAAGGACTGTCCCTGTTCAATGAAAAGCGAGTCTATCGCTTGATGCATATCCATGGGATCCAATCGGTCATCCGGCGGAAGCGGAAGAAGCATAAGAAGTCAACGCCGCAGCACGTGGCCGAGAGTTCAGCGCGTCCCGACCGGACGAGAAATGGTGCACCGACGTCACCGAGTTTAAATATGGTGCCGGGAAAAAGGCATACCTGAGCGCAATCATCGACCTGTACGACGGCTCGATCGTCGCCTATCGCATCGGAAAGTCCAACAACAACGTTCTCGTCTTCCAGACGATGATGCCAGCCATCACGGGGCTCCGCACAGGAGCGCGTCCGATGATTCATAGCGCCAATATACCTCGAGAGGGTTCAAACGCATGGTGGAAGACGCGGGACTGACCCACAGCATGTCCCGGGTCGGACGTTGCATCGACAACGCCCCGATCGAGAGCTTTTGGGGTACCCTGAAAGTCGAGATGTACTACCTGCGTGAGTTTCAGGCCTATAGCGAACTCACATCGGCCATCGAGACCTACATATCGTTCTACAACCATGACCGTTTCCAGAAACGGCTAAACGGCTTGAGCCCTGTCGAATACAGGTCTCAAGCCGCCTAGTTCGGTTTTCATTATTTGCCCTGTCTACTTGACGGGGGGCAGTTCAGTATCGTCCGACGCGAGATATTGATATTCGCGTGACGGAGGGCGTCGTGACACCTGAATTGAAAGAGGCGCTTCATGAATATGAAATTGAAATTGTCGAAGGGGTGATTCAGTTCCCACCCCGTGAAGACTTTAGGGAAAATGAATTCCGGCATAAGATTGAAGGGCTGTTCGAGGCGATTGATGTGTATATCCCCGACATTGAACTTTTAGCATGTACCAAGATTTTCTCCTCTCGCCAAAAGGATCTAGAGGATCTCGAAAAAACGAATCTATTGGCACTTTGCGATAAAGATAAACTTCTCGACCTTGTAGAGGAATACAAAGCAAACATGACGTGGGACGATCCATTTTGTAACGTGCATGACTTGAGTCGAATTTTTCAGGAAAAGGGTATATAATAAATCAAAAGAAGAGTAGAGGAGGGTGACCGATGTCAGACAGTAATCATGTACTTCTGCAAAGCGAGCTAGCGGATGAACTGAATCGTATGCAGGCAGGCGGGACAAGCTATCGCTTAGAGACGGCTCAATTGGCCCTGGCATTAAGTCGTCATGTATCGGTCCCTGAATCGCTACGTGACCGAGAAATGGCTCGCCAGTATGTTCGATCTTCACTGCATGATTTACAGGACGACCGGGCAGAGGATGTGGCAAAAATGCTTAGTATGGCAGCACGGCGTGCCTACAACACTCCTGAAAATACGTTCTCGGTAGATATGAAAGTGAAATTAGAAGAAAAGCGTAATCGATTCAAGGTGCGTGGATTGCAGGTGAAATCTTAATTGGACCAAGCGGAGTCATTTTTTATACTCTCATGAGGTTATGATTCTACGTGTGAATGAAGCATCTTTGGTCAAGTCATTGAACATGTATCAGACGATTTCTTCAAACCGTTAAATCCTTACTTTGTAATAAATATAAGGGTACTAGATTCAGTCACTGGTTGACTCAACCTAGTACCCTTTTCGTATCATTGTTTATTTTGTTGGGTGCTCCGCTCACGCAGGACCGCGAGCTCGACCTGTTCCTGTAACCGGTTCTCGAATGTCTCTTTCTCTCGACGGAGGAGCTGGACTTCTAAGTGCAGTTTCTGGTTCTCTTCTTCAAGCTGGTCAAGACGGCGTGTACGAGCTTTTAAGTCGTCGACAGCGTCCATAAGACTTTGATTTTGCCGATAGAGCTGGCTACGTTCATCTTCTAGCTTTTTCATGTCTCCTTCTAGATGAAAAACTGTTTTTTTCTGCTCTTTTAGTTCTTCTTTGTTAGACACACGTTCTGTTTCCAATGCGTCTTCAACGATTCTCTTTTCAGCGATTAGTTGGTTGATTTGATCTTGTAATTGAGTGAGTGCAATTTCATGTGACGACACCTTTCGCTCATACTCTTCTTGGAGTCGTTCAGCTTCTGCAATTACGCTTTGTTCAAGGTCATGAATGGTATTTTTATATCGCGCGTTGATTCGCTCATGTTCTTTTTGTTGCGTTTCTAGTCGAGTGATTCGTTCTCCTTGACGACTAAGGGGTCCGGTGACTGTTTATCGGCCAATGATATTAATTGCTCGAATAATTGGTTGGTTGATATTTGACGTTGCTCCATTAAACGCTGAATATGTTCTTTCACTTCTTGTGACACGCGGAATGACGTCACCTTGGTCTCGTTTGATTCCAATTCTAATCCCTCATTTGGTTATTATTTTGTATACAGCATATGTAGTTCCTATATTTAAATCATTTAAATACAAGTTGTTATAAAAAAAATCACTCATAAACTGGCACTTTGTGGTGTAGGAAGGTATACATTTCGACGTCGAAATGTATACCTTCCTACACTTTTTACTTATGAGAATGTCTCAATAGTAAGCTAGTAGTCGAATCATCTATTTAATCCTAGCGACTAAGCAACAAAACGCTTAAGACAATTCCTACTTTGTTTTATTACATCATATAAGAGATGACAGTAGTTAACAATTTAAAGCTGTATGAGTTCAAAATAAATACGACCCAACTAAGTACGAATCGAATTAGTGTTTTGAGAGAAACAATAAGCTTAAAGAAACATACAAAATGGACACGAATATATAGATTGACAAATAACGTTTACAGTTGTAAATTTAAATCGATTACAAACGTAAACGAAAAGAGAGGAGAAAAAATGCTTTCGAAATTTCAATTATCTGATTTGCAAATGGTTAATCACTCTACGCAGCCTGTAGTCTTAAAGTTCACCACCTATTGGTGCCCGGGATGCCGTCAGCTCGCACTACTATTTGAAAGCGTTGCTGAAGGATATCCAGATGCGTTTTCTAGACAAGAATATAGCCAATGAAGACTGAATAGCGAACCCAAAAACATAATGGTTGACAGACGACGTTTACGATTGTAAACTTAAATCAAACAAAACGTTTACGATTGTAAACTTAAAATTTGGAGGTTAGACAAATGGCTGAACATGTCGAAAAACAAATCACGGATTCAGAATGGGAAGTCATGCGTATCGTTTGGGCCCAAAATCACGTGACCAGTAAAGAAATCATCGAGGTATTGGAAAAGAAGATGAGCTGGAAGCCTGCGACGACGAAGACATTCATTGGAAGGCTCGTGAAAAAAGGGATGCTCTCAACCGAGGCCGAGGGGAAGAAATTCATCTACTCCGCGAACGTCGTTGAAGGTGACGTCATCAGAGAGACGTTACACGATCTACTCGATCATATCTGTGACAGGGATGTCGGGAACACAATCGGAACGATGATCACACAGGCGACACTGAGTGTACAGGATATCGAGAATCTCAAAAAAATCCTTGAGATGAAGGAAAGTGAAGCGGTGGAGGACATTCCATGCACCTGTACCCCGGGTCAATGCAGATGTCAGGACCATTCTTGTGGATCCAGACATTGAGTTTGAAATGATGTCATGAATGTAGTGAATAGGAGGAGACTCAAGATGAAAAAAACGATTTTAACGATTAAAGGTATGTCATGCGCTCATTGTGTCAACAAAGTCGAGTCAGCACTTGAAGGTCTGAATGGGGTTGAAAGTGCGAAAGTCAACTTAAAGAAAGGCATCGCAAAAGTGAAGTACGATGAAACACGACTAGATGTGAATGAATTTAAAGAAGTTGTGGGCGAGGTCGGTTACGAAGTCGAATCAGCCCAATAATAATGGAGGTAAGACGATATGGAGAGTAAGACATTTGCCGTGGAAGGGATGACCTGTGCGTCCTGCGTTCAGACAGTTGAAAAAGCAACAAAAAAATTGCCTGGCGTAGTGACCTCCAACGTCAACCTAGCGACTGGGAAATTGAGCATTCATTACGATGAGACGAAAATCTCGCCGCTGGATATTCAGACGACCGTCGAGAAGGCTGGCTACAAGGCCTCAACCGAGACCGAGCAAAGATCATTTGTCATCACAGGGATGACTTGTGCCTCGTGTGTGCAGACGATTGAGAAGGCCACGAGGAAAATGGTGGGTGTGACTGAGTCGAATGTGAACTTGGCGACAGAAAAATTAGTTATTCGATATGATCCTCAGCTGGTGACTGTATCAGATGTCATCCGAGTGGTGGCAAACGCCGGATATGAGGCAAGAGAAGATCAAGAATCAGCGGATAGTCAAGATACCGAGAAAGAAAAGAAACTGAAAAAAATTCAATCGATGTGGAACCGATTTGTAGGGTCGGCGATTTTCACGATTCCATTACTCTATGTGGCGATGGGGCATATGATCGGCCTACCCCTACCGATGGCATTGCATCCAACGATGAACCCAGAATTGTTCGCTGTCTTGCAGCTCATGATGACCATCCCAGTGATGTTATTCGGATGGAAATTCTTCTCCGTCGGATTTAAGACATTGTTCCGAGGGCATCCGAATATGGATTCACTTGTCGCCCTAGGGACGAGCGCAGCCTTCTTCTATAGCGTCGGTGCCACCATGGCTATCCTCTCAGGTTATGAGGGATACGTGAATAGCCTCTACTATGAGACAGCCGCAGTCATTCTCACGCTGATCACATTAGGTAAATATCTTGAAGTCCGGTCGATGGGTAAAACATCCGAAGCGATTGAAAAATTGATGGGACTGGCACCTAAGACGGCAAAGGTCGTCCGCAACGGACAAGAGTTAGAAGTATCAATCGACGAAGTCATCGTCGGCGACACGGTTATCGTAAAGCCTGGTGAGAAGATTCCGGTGGATGGCGTGGTTCTATCAGGTAATACGTCTGTAGACGAATCCATGCTGACCGGTGAAAGTATCCCTGTTGAAAAAAATGTGGGTGCTCAAGTCATCGGTGCCAGCATCAACAAGAACGGGATCATCCAATACCGAGCCACGAAAGTCGGTAAGGATACAGCGCTATCTCAAATCATCAAATTGGTCGAGGATGCACAGGGCTCTCGAGCTCCTATCGCAAAACTGGCCGATATCATCTCCGGATACTTTGTACCGATTGTCATCGTCGTCGCGATCCTTTCAGGAATTGCATGGTATTTAGGCGGTCAGACCGGCCTCTTCGCCTTGACGATCACGATTTCAGTACTGGTCATCGCCTGCCCTTGTGCACTAGGTTTGGCCACACCAACAGCAATCATGGTGGGTACGGGCAAAGGTGCTGAGAATGGTGTGTTGATCAAGAGTGGCGGCGCCTTGGAGACGACCCATAAAGTCCAGACGATCGTGTTCGACAAGACAGGGACGATCACTGAAGGAAAACCGAAAGTGACAGATATCGTGACAGTGAATGGACATCAAGAAGATGAGTTGTTACGCTTGACCGCTTCCGCTGAAAAAGGGTCTGAACATCCATTGGGCGAAGCAATCGTAAGAGCGGCAGAGGACAGAATGATGCGTGTCATGGATATCGATCGTTTTGAAGCCATCCCAGGGCACGGGATCGAAGTCCTGATCGACGGAAAAGTCTTGCTTGCCGGAAACAGAAAATTGATGAAAGACCGCGGCATCTCACTGGATGTCCTTGAAGGCGCTTCAGACAAACTCGCACACCAAGGCAAGACGCCGATGTATATCGCGATTGACCAACAAATCGCAGGGATCATCGCTGTCGCAGACACCGTCAAAGAAAACAGTCGTAAAGCCATTCAGAAACTTCAACGAATGGGTATCGAAGTAGCCATGATCACCGGAGACAACAAAGGTACGGCCATGGCGATTGCGAGACAGGTCGGGATCGATCGGGTACTGAGTGAAGTGTTACCTGAAGACAAAGCGAACGAAGTGAAGAAGTTACAGGCCGAAGGGAAGAAGGTCGCAATGGTCGGTGATGGAATCAATGACGCACCAGCCTTGGCCCAAGCAGACATCGGAATCGCGATCGGTTCGGGTACTGACGTTGCGATCGAATCCGCAGACATCGTCTTGATGCGAAGCGATTTGATGGATGTACCTACAGCTGTCGAATTGAGCAAGTCAACCATCCGCAATATTAAACAGAACCTGTTTTGGGCATTTGCCTATAATGTCATGGGTATCCCGTTTGCGATGGGGATTGTTTATCTACTTGGTGGGCCCTTATTGAACCCGATTCTTGCTGGAGCGGCCATGAGTTTAAGCTCAGTCTCGGTCCTGGTGAACGCACTCCGTTTGAAACGATTCCAGCCTTCGATGATCAAATAAAAGGAGGAATTGGGATGGATAGAGATCTACAGCTCGAACTTTACACGCGTCCGACGTGTTCAGATTGTCAGGATGCCAAAAAATACTTAAAAACAATCTCAGTCTCTTATGTGAACAAAGATGTGGGTGTGAACCTTGACCTTGAACAAGAAATGGTAGCGATATCAGGGAATCGAATCGTACCACTGTTTGTCTTCTACAAAAAAGGGATGCTCAGAAAAAGAAGAGTAGTGAAGTACTTTGTTGGCTTCGAGAACAACAAAGAAGAGATTCTAACATTGCTACGATAAGCAACGATAGCTCACTCTCAGAACCTGTTGAAAGCGTGTCGCGCAATGAGGGACACGAACATAAGGTGGCGAGGGTGTAAAAAAATCGATACTTTTACACCCTACCCATGTATGGTAATTAAATAATCAGGAGGAACATATAATGAAAAAATCAACATTTCAGGTAGCGGGTATGTCTTGTGGATCTTGTATCAATAAGATTGAAGGACACGTTGGAAAGTTAGCGGGTATTGAATCAGTGAAGGTCAATCTTTCGGCGGGAGAGGTGGACGTGACGTTCGATGAAAGCCAACTCACACTTTCTGAGATTGAAACCGCAATTCAAGAGACTGGCTACGAGGTAACGGAGGCGACCGTTAAAATCGGTTGTTCTTGCTGCAAGTAATGGAGGTCGAGTGACGGTGCGATCAAGGACTACACAAAGGAGTGTTAAACGTGAAAGACCATGGACATCATCATATGAAGAACTTGACGGGAAATGAAGTGTCTGTAGAAGCTAAATATGAATTCGGGAAAATCAGTATCGAGTTAAAGGATCAACATCAGCAAGCCCCGGAACTCGAAGTCAGCCATGAAAAGGAATTCCATTTGATTCTCGTGAACGAAGACCTAACTGAGTACCGACACCCCCATCCGTTTAAAAAGGGTGAGGGTCGATTCGAGCAACCCGTCCAACTTGAGGCAGGGGCGTATAAACTCTTCGTGGATATTCAGCCTAAGGGACTGGCATATCAAGTGAAGCCGGTTCACTTACAGATTGATCATCAGTCCTCTTCCTCTATCGAATCGTCACTTAAAGTGGATGAGCGTCTGACGAAGACGATCGAAGGTCATACCGTCGAGCTGTCGATTGACTCTTTAAAAGCGCATGTCCCGACTGTCTTCAGCTATGACACCAAAGAAAGTAACCCGGAGCCATACCTTGGAGCACTTGGTCATGTCGTCATCTTGGATGAAGCCGGAGAACAGTTTATCCATGTGCATCCTTCTTCTCATGATACGACGGAATTTGAGACGGTCTTCCATAAACCTGGCCTATACAAGGTCTGGGCCGAATTCCAGTTCCATGGGACTGTGCACACCTATCCTTTCGTCATTCGTGTCTCAGATTGACCATGAGCGACCCATGGTTCCTCGTTGGGTCGCTTTCCTGTAATCGTTGTAAGCATAATTTTCGAAGGAGAGGACTCAGATGATAGAAAGTGAGCGGCTGGACACTCATGGTGATCGAAAAACCAAGATGAAATTCATCCTTCTACTCGCGTTACCAGCGGTTGCCGAGAATTTTTTCCAAACGTTGCTCGGATTTGTCGATACGCTGTTCGTCTCAAGAATCGGCCTAGCAGAAGTGTCAGCGGTAGGAGTGACGAATGCCATCCTCGCCATCTACTTTGCTGTCTTTATGGCAATCGGTGTGGCAGTAAACGTTTATGTCGCCAATAACTTAGGCTCAGAACGAATCGAGCGCGCGAGACATATCGCGCAGCAGGCCATCGTCCTATCTGTCGTGGTCGGGGTGACCTTTGGGGTCGTGACGCTATTTTTCGCTGAGCCTCTCCTGCGGTTGATGGGGGTGGAGAATGACGTTTTAGAAGCTGGTAGCACCTACTTCAAAATTGTCGGGATCCCATCGATCGTGATGGCATTGATGTTTGTGCTCAGTAGTATCTTACGAGGTGCGGGAGATACAAAATCACCGATGAAGGTGAGCATCGTCATCAATGTCGTCAATATTGTGCTCGACTATATGTTGATTTTCGGTTTTTGGATCATCCCCGAACTTGGTCTCGTCGGAGCGGCACTCGCGACCGTCATCGCCCGGCTCGTCGGGACGCTCTTATTGATGAACTATATTCGTAAGACGGAAGTGATCGCCTTCAGGAAAGATTTCTGGAGACCGGATCTCGAACACCAGTTGGAGCTCGTGAACCTTGGAAGCCCGGCGGCTATCGAGCGATTGGTCATGAGAGCCGGACAGATCGTGTATTTCGGATTCATCGTGGTACTCGGGACGAACACCTTCGCCGCGCATCAAATTGCAGGGAATCTAGAGGTGTTCTCTTATATGTTGGCATATGGTTTCGCGACAGCAGCAACCATTCTCGTCGGTCGCAACATCGGAGCGGGAGACCACGAGACCGCCAAAGAATATGCCAGATTGAGCACGTTCATGGCGATGGGCTTCATGTCCTTATTCGGGGTCGTCTTATTCTTCTTCGGAGGATGGGCAGGTTCACTTTTCACCGACGATCCCCAAGTCATCAAAGACATCGATGTCGCGTTAAAAATAGCAGCGGTCTTCCAGCCTTTCCTAGCAGTCGTCCTTGTATTGACCGGTGGATTCCAAGGAGCGAACAATACGAAGTTTCCAATGTATCTGACCACGATCGGTATGTGGGTGATCCGGACTGGGGCAGTATATGTATTGGCGATTCAGATGCAGATGGGCATTGCAGGAGTGTGGATCGCCATCGGTCTAGACATCGTCTTTAAGGCGATCGTCCTTTGGATTCAATTCAGCCGTGGGCGTTGGATTGTAGTGGAATCCGAACCGCAGAAGCCCTGTCATCCCAAAACCAAGCATGAAGACGTGCGATGTATAAATAATTATTAACACTTGACTGAAATTGTAGGAAAGAGCAAAGTTGTTCTTTCCTTTTATCTTTTCTGAAAAAGTTATTAAAGGAGCCCGTCACGCCGATCTAAAGAAATCGAATCAGTGGTGAAAAACACACATATGTCATGCGGCCTATAGCTGCTCGATTATAAAAAATGGATATTTTTTGTTCAATATAGAAAAAACCTGGTCTTCGTCAAAAAGAACCAGGTAATTAAAAAAGTTATTGTTTATTCAAATCCATATTAGTTGTCAGTCGATGAATATGAACGGCTAGATAAGCTAGTTCCTCATTAGGAATTGTCACACCGTGCAACTGTTTAAGGTAGTCCCGTACTTTGAATGAACCATTCATGGCCTTTGGGTAGATGTTCGCAATCTGCTCAAATAGTTGATCGGATTCTTCATTCAACATTTTTCCAGCATAAAAGCGTTCAGCAAAATATTTCACATGTGTGATGAATCGTGAATAATGAATATCTTCTTCATCGGTTTCAATGTTGTAAGCATTATGAAAACGTCCAATCATGAGAATTTTATTCAATTTCTAAACGAGCGCCAAGAAGTAGTGGAAGCCCATCGTGTATCAGGAGAAGGATGTTACCATCTAAAAATAAAAGTGACATCTCAGGAAGAACTGAATCTCTTTCTAAATTCGATTCTTGAATACGGGAATTATACGCTTTACTTGTCTATCAACGAAATCAAGCGGCGTCTCTCGCCAATAAAAGACGTATAAAATATATCGCTAGCTGTACAAAAGTTGATAGAGACAGTTAAACACTTTAGAAAAATCATTTAATTCTATGAAAAAGCTCAAATTCTTGTGAACTGCCCCATAAAAATTGGACATAAAAAAATCCAACTTTGGGCTAACCTAAATTTTTGAGACAATATAAAAACACCTTCGCAGTGGTCCACTTTAAAAAAGTGCTGGCATCGGAGGTGTTTTTGCGTGGGCAAAAACGTATATTCAAGTGAAGTGAAGTGAAGTGAAGTGAAGTGAAATGGGCAGTGGTGAGAGACAAACTAAGTTGTGAGTTGACGACTAGAGAGATTATGGAGAAACACGGAATCAAAAATGAATCCCAGATTCACACATGGATGAGATGGTATCGGTCCAATGAAATCTATCGATTCGGCCAACCGATCGGGAAGCAGTACACCTACGGACTCGGTCCTGATTCCGCCAGCGAGGATGACAAGAAAGAGCGTCAACTATCCCACCTGAAGACGGAGAACGAAATCTTAAAAAAATTCATGGAGATCGAAAGAGAGTTGAGAAAGAAGTAGTCCTAAAGGTTGTAGAGCTCCTGAGGAGCAAATATACAGTCACGACAATCCTACGTGTGATAGACGTTCCGCGGGCAACCTATTACCGTTGGGCCAGAGAACCGGTGAAGCACCCTTCGGTGCTAGAGCAAACAATCGTCGCAGTATGTAAGCTTACAAAGTATCGATATGGACATCGAAAGATAAAGGCCCTGTTAGAACAAACCTATGAATTGGCAGCAAACCGGAACACCGTACAGAGAATCATGAAGAAGCACCATCTCCAGTGTCGGATCAAACCCAAACGAAAATGGAAGTCTCAGGGTGAGAGTATCGTCATCGCCCCTGACCTTCTCAAGCGAGACTTCACTGCCAGTAGACCGAATAAGAAGTGGGTGACGGACATCACCTACATCCAATACGGGGGCACGACGAAGTACCTCTCCACGATCATCGACCTATTCAACAATGAGATTGTTGCCTATAAGCTATACGATCATCAACAGACGCCCCTCGTCATCGATACGTTAAGGATGGCGTTGGAGAGTCGGAACAATCCCGAAGGGGTTATCATCCATTCAGATCAAGGAAGTGTCTATACATCATATGCCTTTCAAGATTTCGTAAAGAGGAAGTATCTGACGAGCAGCATGTCTCGAAGAGGCAACTGTTGGGATAATGCGGTGATCGAATCGTTTCATTCGAACTTGAAGTCTGAGGTGTTCCAGTACGTCAAGTTCAACTCGTTAAGCGACTATGAAGTGCGTGAGCGGGTGAATAATTACTTAACTTACTACAACGAAGAACGTATCCAAGAAAAATTAGGCTACCTCACACCGATAAAATATGGTGTGGCGGTAGCCTAATCAAGGTATTTTTATTAGTGTCTCATATAGCTAGGTCAGTCTAATCTTTTCTTTTTTTTAGGTTACAAATAGTTCATTGGGTTGACACTATTCGCTGCAGAATAACTGCTGTATTTATAACTGTTTTTATGAATCTCAAAGTGCAAATGATTTCCGAACGAGTTTCCTGTATTCCCAACTGTTCCAATCTTCATACCTTTAGAGACTGTCTGACCACTTTTTACCGAAAGGCTGTTCATATGAGCATAAACGGTTACGTATTTTTGATTCTGTAGACTATGTGAAATCATAACGTGTTTACCGTATGCACCGCTGTTTTTAGATGTAATGACTTTTCCACTGGCAGAGGCGTAGACGGGTGTGCCTTTTGCTGCAGCTAGATCAACGCCATTATGGAATGTATAACCGTAAGCACCATTAGAGTTTCCGTATCCTTGGGTCAGCCGACCTTCTGTAGGAGAAGCAAAAAGAGAGTTATTATATGATGTTTTTTTGGCAACGTGGCTCTTATATTTTTTTAGGTAAGAACTATAGATATACCGTGTGTTTCCTTTGTAAAGTACTTTTGTCCAAGCTCCTTTTTTTCCTAAATAAGAAAAGGTCTGCCCAGTGTTAGTGATGCCGACAATTTTGTGATTGAGAGAAGGACCAGTCCGAACACGAAGATCGTCTGTCTTCACTTTTATGTTATATGCACTACTTGCTTCGACTTTTGGACTATGCATCGAAAAAGTTGTTGCGAGTAAGACACTAGAAGCGATAAGTATTACCTTGTTTTTCATTAGTTGTACTCCTTTAAAGATACAGTGACGAACGATTTGTTAAAAGGAGTATAGCATCACTATATTACAAAAAAGTATATCAAATTCATTTCAAACATTGACAAGAGATTTAATCAAAAAATGCATAGTTTTTTCACAAACGGATTTTATGATAAAAGTTAAACGCATTTCTTTTTTATAAATATTCCAAAAAATAGATTTATTTTTTGTGTGTAGGAGGAATTTGATGGAATTATCTTTTTTGTTAGCTTTTGGGGCAGGGTTTTTATCTTTCATTTCGCCATGTTGTCTGGCTTTATATCCCGTTTTTTTATCTTACATTACAGGGGTTTCAGTTAGAGAGTTAAAAGAAAATGAAAAGTGGAACTGGAATGGAGTTCCCCATACATTAGTTTTCCTACTTGGATTTTCGAGCGTATTTTTAGTGATGGGTTTTTCAACGTCATACTTGGCTGATTTTTTTATAGTGTATAAAGATGTTTTACGGATGAGCGGTGCACTTATTTTATTCATATTTGGTGTTATTCTAACTGGTCTATGGACTCCAACATTTTTACTTAAAGAGCGAAGATTGAACTTAGGAACAAGAAAGCGTGGCTATATCGGAACGTTTTTGGTCGGAGTCGGATCAGCTGCTGGATGGACTCCTTGTACAGGACCAATTCTCGCTGGAGTTATTGCTTTGATTGCCACAAATCCTGGTAATGGATTTTTATATATGCTCTTTTATGTTCTAGGTTTCTCCATTCCATTTTTCTTAATGTCGTTTTTGGTCGGGAAATCAAGATATTTAATGAAGTATTCTTCAAAGGTTACAAAAATAGGTGGAGGGTTTATGATTTTATTAGGTATCATATTGTATTTCGATGGTCTAACGAAACTAACTACAATATTGATTGATTTTACAGGGTTTAGAGGGTTCTGACGCTCTATTTTCTATTTCAAGAGGAGATGCATCGTAAATGTTTCGTAAAAATGTCCTGATAATGGGAGTAGAGGAAAACTGGAAAGTGATGGAGAACATAAAACAACTTAAACCCTCAGGTATAGATATTCATATTTCTTCAAAAGAAGGATGGGTTCGAAAGCTACTTCCTGATTTTAAATATTTTGATTCATTTTCAAAAAAAGAATCAGAAGAAGGGTATATTAGTAATCTCATTGAATATTGTACTTCTCAAAAAATAGGCTGGATTATTCCTTTAAGCGAACAAGAAGCAACTACGCTATCGAAACACAAGTTAAAAATGAGAGAAAATAACGTAATGTTTATAACATCCTTTGATTTGGATAAAACAATACTTCATGATTCATTTTCGGTTCAAGGTAATACCTTTACTTACTCTTTTGACCTAATAAAGAATGCGCCTGAAGGTGTAAAGCTGGGGAAAATTGATACATATATCGATTATCGATCTGATGAAGTGATTTGCTGTTTTTATGAGAGAAGAGTATGAACGGTACCAAGATACTGTTCTTTCATACGAGGTGTTTGCCAACTCGATTTTAGAGGAGTGCGTAGCAATAATTGCTCAAAGGCTTAATATAAAGGGTTCTTTTTCTTTCGATTATCAACGTGATTCGGAGGGAATGTATACGATTACAAAAATAGAATGTTTCATGACGCATTCTACTCGTGAGGCTATTTTTAGTGATTATGATTTCGCTAATTATTTGTGGAGCAATATTCAAGGAATTGTCCTTTTAAAAGAATCAAATGATAAAAGCTCTTTTGTGTATCGCCTAAATGAAGAATACTTTCTTTTCTAAATCTCAACAGTTTGTTTTTATATGTAATCATCTTAAATGAGAAAGGTACTTTATGAATAAACTTTCATTTAAAATAACGTTATTTTATTTTTTCGGGATTCTCATGATTTTCATTCTCTCATCTGCTATTGTATACAACATTCTTGAGCATCAACAAGTAGAAAGTGAACTGGAGAGCCTTCAAGAGAGAGGCAATAGTCATCGAGATGTTCTTTCCACTAACTTCGACAAGCAAACAGTTGAACACGTTGTTTTAATGGAGGAAAAGGCGATGACTGATGTGATTATCTTAGACAAAAATAATCAAGTCGTCGATTCATCTAACGACGCTGAACAATTTTTGAACCTGGATTGGATTCAAAAAAAGGATGGAATCGTAGAAGGTAATTGGAGAGAAGGCAAATTTTTAGTGACGGTGAGTAATATTGAAGATGGCGGTCAAATAATCATGTTAGAGCCGACGAAGTATATACAGCATTTGATGGGGGAATTGAAACAACAAGTAGTGTTCTCTATATTCTTGTTAGTACTTTTTCTATTAGTAAGTGTTTATTTTTTGAGTTATATCATTATAAAGCCACTTTTATCAATGAAAGAGGCAACGGTAAAGTTAAGTAAAGGCGAGGTGCTGAAAATCAGAGAAGCTGAGAGAAGCGACGAAGTAGGAGATTTAGCACGAGCGATCACTAAGTTATCTGTTGATTTACGTCACATTCAAAATACAAGAAAGCAATTTCTGACTTCAATCACACATGAATTGCGTACGCCGATTACCTACATCAAGGGATATGCAGGACTCCTCAAAAAAGACGAATCGAGATTTGGAGATATTATCTATGAGGAATCCGAAAGACTTCAAGAACTGATTGAGGATTTGTTTGAACTTGCTAGATTGGAAGAGCCACATTTTCAAATAGATCCTCAGATTACAGAGATGAATGATTTCTTAAAACAGATCAGTGAAAGAATAATTGTTAAATTTGAGGAGAAACAAGTGAAATTAATTCTTCAAATTAATAAAACTCCCATCTACAAAGAGATAGACCAAGCTAGATTCGATCAGGTTCTCTTAAATTTACTGGATAACGCGCTAAAATATACACATGCGAACAAACGCGTATTTTTAAAACTTGATGAAAACTTTATTGAAGTTACGGATGAAGGTGGTGGTGTGGATGAACAATCACTCCCGTATCTTTTTGATCGTTTTTATCGAGTAGATTCTTCACGAAATCGTGAAACAGGAGGTACTGGGCTCGGTCTGGCTATCACGAAAGAAATAGTTGAAGCGCACAAAGGGACCATCGTAGCTATTAATGTAGAAAACGGGTTGAAGGTTGTCATTGACTTGAGGGGGATTCCAGGATGAGAACCATTGCTTTAGTAGATGATGAGAATCGAATGTTAGAACTGATTGAACTCTATCTGCAAGACAGTTATACCTGTATTAAGCTGAACAACGGAAGAGAGATATTGAACTTGATTGATGTAGATGAGCCTGACTTAATCATATTGGATGTGATGATGCCTTTAATGGATGGTTTTGAGACTTGTCAAAGGATAAGGGAAGTTTCGAATGTACCAGTCATTTTATTGACAGCACTCGACGGAAAAGAAGAAATCGTAAAAGGATTACAACTGGGAGCAGATGATTATATTGTGAAACCGTTCGACGAGGCGGAATTGAAGGCAAGAATTCAATCGATTTTCAGACGAACTACAGTTTCTTCAGGATCAAAAATCGAATCGTCGGGTCTAATCTTAAATGAAGACGCCCATGAGCTGTATTACGATAATCATTTAGTCAAAGTCACACCAAAAGAATTTTCATTACTTGCTAAATTATTAAAAAATCCAGAACGTGTCTATTCAAGAGAGGAACTGCTCTCAAGTTTATGGTTAGCAAATGAGTGGACAGATGAACGAACGGTCGATTCTCATGTAAGAAACTTAAGAGAAAAGCTTAGGAAACTCGAGTTTCCTATTGAAGAACACTTTCGCACAGTATGGGGAATTGGTTACAAGTGGGTTCCTTAAATAAGGAGAAAGAAGACAAGAGAGGAACGGTTAAAAAACCGTTCCTCTCTTGTTTATCGTTTATTCTACAGATAGTTCGTCTTCAGTCACCCATTTATGATTTTTCACTTCTTCACCTGTAGTCGATTCAAAATCAATCATATACACTGTTGTTTGCTTAGCTGAATCGATAGTGGCCGTAGCATCCTTCATTCCTTTCATATGATCCGCGTCTACTTTTACTTCATCGCCTACTTCATAAGGAGATGATTTAGGATCTACAATCTCTTCTTGAATAATCCACTTATGATCCATGACACGTTTCCCACCATTTGTAGGGTCATAAGAAATGCTATAAGCAGTAGTATCATAAGCACCTACAATTTTAGCCTCGGCCCCTTTCATGCCTTCCATATGTGCTTCTTTGATCATCGCCATGTCGCCAACTTTAAATTTAGGGTTTTTAGCCTCTTGGAGCCCTTTCGGAACCTCTTTCGATCCAGACATGTCCATCGTCGAATGATCCATACCATCCATATTTTTATCCATGCTTCCTGTTGATTTAGAATCATCACTATTGCTTCCGCACGCAGCGAGTGCTAAAGAAAGCGAAGTAGCCATAGTTGTCATAAAAATCTTTTTCTTTAATTTCATAAAAATTACCTCCAATTGCTTTTTTATGCTTTCCATAGACTCTATCACATAAATTTGCAGAAACATTGCAGAGAGCAGAAAAGTAACACATTGAAAAAAACTATAAAATTCATGGGTAGAAAGACACAGTTCTTTCACAATCATTCTTTAAGTTAAAGATAATAATTGATTGGAAGGAATGATCCATATGAAGATAACATGGTTAATCGCAACTATCGGTATCTTCACTCTCATGATTATAGTGGGCGGTTCGTATTTACTTCTTACCCGAGGTACTATGTCAAACAACAAACAGCACATGGGATCTATGATGAATGGAGGAAACACTACTACAAATCAGAATATGATGGAAGGTATGGGACATGGTGCGAGTGTCGATTTAAAATCAACTGAAGAAAAAGAGCGACGATTAAACATCCCTAAGATACTAAAAGCCGATCGTGAAACCAAGAATTCCATTCAATACACGATTGTCGCTAAACAAGGGGAAACAAAGTTCTTTCGAGATGCTAAAAAAAACTAAAACTCTAGGATATAACGGAAATTATTTAGGTCCTGTAGTGGAGTTAAAAAAAGGGAAAACAGTAACAATCCGTACGGTGAATCGCTTATCAGAAGCCACTACATCCCATTGGCACGGTCTTGTTGTACCATCATCCGTAGATGGTGGACCACATCAGGTCGTGAAAGCTGGTGAGACGAAGGTAGTAAAGTTTAAAGTGAAGCAAAATGAATCGACATTGTGGTTTCATCCACATCCAATGGGTAAGACTGCTGAACAAGTATACAAGGGGTTGGCAGGATTGTTATACGTAAAAGATGAAAAAACTAAAGAGACGATGCTACCTCATAAATATGGTGAAAATGATATTCCATTAATTCTTCAAGATCGAAAAGTTAAAAATAGGAATGTCCTTGAATATGCTGATGTAGAAAAAATAGATGGGGCTTTAGGCGATACCCTCCTCGTAAACGGAACGATTAATCCGTATTTTAACGTGAAATATTCGCAACTTAGGGTCAGGTTGATAAATGGTCCAATGCACGGAACTATGCAGTGAAGTTATCTGACGGCTCATCCTTTAAAAAAAATTGCTGATGATGGTGGTTACATCTCAAAAGCGAAAAACGTGAAAAAATTTGAATTAAGTCCAGGCGAACGTATAGAGGTATTGGTAGATTTTTCAAAAAGAAAAATTGGTGAGACTGTTTCATTTGAGACGAATGGAGTAAGGGTCGTTAACTTCAAACTGAAGGATAAACAAGGGGCGAACCTAAGTGCATTGGCGCTGAAAAATGGATATGAAAAGCCGCTAAAGACCTTGTCTACAGTGAATCAAAAATTAACTCTTTTCGGAATGGGCAAAAATGTTGAAATCAATGGGAAAAAGTTTGATAAGACGAGAATTGATATTAAGGCGAAACAAGGAGAATCGGAAATTTGGGAGGTCTATAATAAAAAAGACATGATGGGTGGAATGACTCATCCCTTTCACATTCATGGAGTCCAATTCAAAGTATTAGAGCGAAACGGACAGAAACTGGATAATCAAGAAACAGGTCTAAAAGACACTATCGCTATAAAACCAGACGAACGAGTTAAGATTCAGATGACTTTCAAGGAAAAAGGGGTATTTATGTACCATTGCCATATCCTTGAACATGAAGAGAACGGAATGATGGGTCAGTTGAAAGTGGACTAAAAAATAGGTGAATGTTTTCATCTTTTCTTCACAAACTAAGGGAATAGGCTTTGTGTAAGTCAAAAAAGACGGAAAATGGAGGTATTTTAGAATGAATACTGGACAACAAGAAATCTTAGGTGCCCTACACAACTGTATAGTGACTTGTAATGAATGCTTTGATGCGTGTTTGAGTGAACATCATGTTTCTTCGATGGCAGAGTGTATACGTCTAGACAGAGATTGTTCTGAAATTTGTAGTCTTTTAGTACAAGCTATTTCTCGAAACAGCAGCAATATTGATGTTCTTGCAAGAAGCTGTGTTGAAATTTGTGAAAGATGTGCCGACGAATGTTCGAAACATGATCATGATCATTGTAAAAAGTGCGCTGAGGCCTGTAATGAATGTGCAAAAATCTGTCGTAAATTAATTGCTTAAAGCGAAGTGTTAAAAATGAAGGAGCATCTATGTCGCCATGCCGAAAAAGGTATGAGCTAAAAAGCTGATGCTCCTTTATCTATAAAAACTACGGTACTTAGTTATGAAAAATTTCATAACCTTTATAGACCAGTAGTATGGTGAGAAAAAAGAAGGATACATAGAGAGTAACGATTAAACTCTTCATAAATGCTTTCTATATAATCAACTCCATCCTATAGTTTGAGTTGATTATATAGAAAGTTCGTGAAAATAATGAGGAAATAGATTGACAATCATTTATTATTAAAAAATTCTAATGTAAGAGGTGGTGGCTAGGATGGATAAAATATTAATTGTTGATGATGAAATAAGAATGAGGCAATTATTAAGACTTTATCTAGAACCAATAGGATATGAATGTAGTATGGCGAATAATGGGATCGAAGCTTTGGAGAAAATGAAAAAAGAAACTTTTGATTTGATTTTATTGGACGTCATGATGCCAATGTACAATGGAGTCGAAGTATGTAAGAAAATAACGGATTCTCACCCGGAAGTCCCAATCATCATGATAACGGCTCTAAATGATGCTGAATCCATCGTCAAAGGACTAGATGCTGGAGCTACAGATTATGTCACAAAGCCGTTTAATGGGGACGTACTTTTAGCAAGAGTTCGATCTGTCATGAGAAGAAAAGCAAAAGAACCCGTTATATACCACGGACTTACGTTCGATGAGAGCAACGATTTAATTGTGTTAGATGGTAAGTCGATTGATTTCACACCCAAAGCACATGCGTTACTGAGATTATTTCTTCAACATCCTGGAAGGCTATTCAACAGATTGGAGCTTTATGAATTCGTTTGGTCTTATACATCAGAATCGGATCCAAGGACAGTGGACTCTCATATTAAAATGATCAGAGAGAAGTTAAGAGAGTTAGATTATCCAATTGATAGCCACCTGAAAACAATTTGGGGGAGAGGATATCGTTGGAGTGAGGATGAAACAAAATGACACCTTTGCTATACAAGTAAAAGTGTCATTATAAAAATCATAAAGGAGTGGGTGTCGGTTTCGAGTAGCCATCTTTATACGAAGAATCGATTTCAGAACGAATATCTTTAATCGATTCTCCATCCCGTTGCTTCAAAATAGACTTTACAGCAATCTCAAGACATGTGCTGCATGTTGTTCCGTGGCTTGTCCATTTCACCGACCCATCCGTCGTATTTTCTTCTATGAAGCAATCATAATTATTTTTGTGATTGACTGTTTCACCACAGCCACAATAACAAGGCATTTTCTCTAGTAGTTTACGATTTTTTGATACAGCTTGATAAACATTTCGTACATCTTCAGGTTGAGTTTTTAAAAATGTAGGAAGTATCACCGATGATGATGTTTCTTCAATCTTGTCACCGCTCAAATGTTTCGCATGATCGGCTTCCTTTGAATGATTGGGAGTAGAAGACTTCGTCGTGTCTTGAGCACAGCCGACCGCGATCAAGGACAGGCTAATAAGGCTTACTCTTTTTAAGAGTATGTTAAGTTTCACGATTCGATTCTCCCTCGAGATAATTTTGTAGGCGCGCAAAACAAAGCGTGTGAATTAGCATTTTTCGTATTTTCTAGTAGCTCTTTTTTCTGTTCAAGATAATACCTATTCATTCATTTGACATAGTTTTCATTGATTCAGTTAATTCATGAATCGTCATCAATCGTTTGATGTATACCTCGAACTTGTCCTTCAATTCCTTTTAAAGTTCCAGTACTTGTGTTTTTCACTCTAAATAGTCTTCTTTAAACAAAGGGTCTCATTTTAAAAGATATACCCTACTTGTATGATAGTTTTTAATTTTTAGTGTGTCAAAATACATTTTATATATAAATATAATTTAAAGAAAAAACGATATGTCACTCTATATAGACACCATACACGTATATATGAACTGAACCCCGAATGATGGACACTTGAAAAAAGTGCCTCACTCGGGGTTTTTCGTGTGCGCACGAATCGCTATAATGAATTCTGAGTGTACCGCTTTTTTTAGGTTATGCCTTTTTGTGTGGACAAGCACCTAAAAGAGAGGGACCTAATATGAAAGTTGTGAAAGTTTTTAACAATAATGTCGTTTTGATTGAAAATGATAATAATGTTGAAGAAATAGTGACTGGAAGTGGCATTGGTTCGGTATTCGAGAGGGAGACACCTTGAGAGATGTCAAAATCACACAAAAGTTTGTACTAGAACAACAGGCATCTGTGCATGAGCTGGAAGCACTTCTACAACGAATCGATGTGAAGGACATCGAATTGGCCGGCGATATTCTCCAACTTTATGAAACTGAAGTAGGGAATACGGTCAACAACATGGCTCTCCTTGGACTAGGTGATCACATTAATTTTGCGGTCGAACGTGCGCGAAAAGGGATGAACTTCCGTTCTGCGTTAGAGTGGGAAATTAAGCAGTTGTATGCGAAAGAGTACTCGGTCGCATCGGCGGAGATGAGTTCGTGATCCTTTCGCCTTATCCTTTGGACTTCAAGAAAGCGACATTTAAATACGAGCTCTCAATCGGAGATGTGCCGGTGACGCTCGATGCTTCAATTGGAGAAGCTGCTTATCCGACAGACGGGGACTCACTAGAGACACTGATTTTGGTCGCAGATGATGCGATGTACATACAAAAATATACATGATTGAGTCACGACATGCCATGACTCGACAACAAAAGAGAGTGTACACGTTTCGACGTCGAAATGTATACACTCTTTTATATATCCATCAAAGTGGAGTCGAATCGATTGTCTGGAAAGCACTCTGTCCCTTTAGAAATATACACATCTCAAAGTATTGTCGTCGCTTTTGATTATATATGACCATATATCATTTTTTTGTATACAAAAATCTAGATTGATCAGGAGAGGTAATTATCGAGATTAGGCGGTACGAGCGTAAGGTTAAGAAGGGCTCGATGAACGCATCAAGGACTCTTCCAACAACCGAGACTCTTCTAATAGTTCTTTTAACGTATTGCTATACGGGTTCAATGAGATTTGAGTATGTCCGATGCTTCCAAAACTGAACGAACGCTGCATCAATACACCCAGGAATGTCAGCTTGTCTGTACTCGTGTAAAACGATACGAATTCCGGGTCGTCGCTTAGCCTCGCCAGGAGGGCAGCCTCACGTTCTTGAGGGGGAAGTTGTTGAAAGACTGGATCACCGATCGATTGATAATAGGCGTCACAAGCGTAAACTAGTGTAAATTTAAGTTCGAGAGCAGCCGCGTGGTCATAGATGAGTTCAAAATGGCGAAGGTCGTTGTCATTCACTTGTGACAGAAGATGTAAGAAGAAAGCGGACTCACTATTCGCAGCGAGTTCTGGCCGGGCGAACACTTTCGCAGAGTAGATGGCCAATAGAATGGTCGCCTGATAAGAGTGATTGATCTCCGAAATCTCTTTAGCACGGGCGATGAACAGTTTGACGACATCGTCGCATGTCTTGAACTCTTCCATGAGCCAAGACATGTTCTCGAGGGTCATATCGCCCTCCGAATACAGTTTCCATGCGAGATAGTCCATGAAGCGGTGTCGGTATCTCACATAAGGAGACTTTTCGAGCTCATCGGAAAGACTGACCGAGAGAAGTTTGATTGGGTTAGTTGCTATTTCACAAGCAAGGGCTCCGTAATGACCGAGTGACACAGCAGACTCTAAAACAAGTTTAGGGGCATATTTGACGACTTTGCGGATTGGTTTTCGTTTCTTTCCCATGTAGCATCCTCACACCTTCCTGTAAGGGCTGGTCAACAAACGATTGGACGTCAATAGTGGCCGAACAATTTTTTGAGGGACCTCCACTTCGGCGGGTAAGCATTGCTGCCGCTATAGGAACTAGTCTCCCCCCCCTTCTTACAGACCTCCAACTTCCACTGGGTCCCATCGTGAGTGATTGTTTCTGTTTCTACGAACAACTCCGGCCAGAGATGCGTCTTAAAAGAATTGAATTTCTTTAAGACTTTTGCAGAGTCATCCTGGTTGTACCAACCGGATTCTATCCGTTGTTCCTCGCCAAACGTTTGAAGAATCAAGAGTTCTCGTTTAACGAAACCGTTCGAATGAAAAGTCAAAATGGACTCGTTATAAACGCCAAAACTCCCGATCCATAGCGTCACTTTCATGATAGGGTCTGTTAGTGTTAATTCACTAAGCGGAATGGTTGGCTCTAAAGCTGAAGACTGACGACGTTTGTTCTTTAACTCTGACTCCTGAAATTCCTTCTTGTCGAGAGAATCATCTTTTTTGTGCATCCTAATTCCTCCCGTTACATAAGTTTGATGTTGTACGAAAGTCATTTGTAATGGAGAATTACATAACTGTGTAGAATAAAGGAAGTAATTATCCGAAATGACTTTTCATGGGCTCATCACCATAAGGTGTGGTTGACACATAAAATCCATCGGATTTTGAATTGAACATAGAAAAAAAGCGAAAACCCCGGTATCGTAATTGTTGCTTAGACAAACCACGATTGGAGTTTTCGCTTTGTCCCAACAGTTTATCAAATTACTTCTTCCACTTCCAGCCCTTTTTCAGATCCAAATGTCGTCAGACGAAGAACCAAACGTTTTTCCGGTCATCCCGGGTCGACATGACATCCCTTGTCCGCTGTGCCAGAGAAAGACCATCCTGCATTCGAAAAAGCGGCGTCGCTTTCGACACGGTCATGCGTGGTACGTCGGTATACTCTGGATCGAACTGGATGTCCCACGTCAAAGATGCACCTCTTGTGATTTGACGTTCGTGTATGACTACGGTCTCGGGCTCGTCCGCACTTCCACCGAGGTTTTCCGGAAAGGCATCGCAAAACGTTGCCACGGACGGACAATCTCAGATGTCGCACGCGAGTACGGTCTCCCTTATACGACGGTGGAGCGCTGGTTCTATCAGTAGCTTCGGTGGAGCGTGCAACGCATGTCTTGGTCGACGAGTTCGCCACGAGAAAGGGGCACCACTATGCGACGATTGTCCTCGATGCCAAGAGTGGCCAGCTTCTGTCCATTGTCCCGGGCCGGGACGTGGCAGCCATCACGGCAGCACTTCAAGGCATATCCGGGGATATCCGTTCTGTCGTCAGTGATTTTGCACCGGCGATGGCGAAGGCCATCAACCATGTCTTCCCGGAGGCAGAACATGTGCTGGACCGGTTCCACCTCGTCCAGTTCGTCACGGACGCCCTTCGCCGACGGCGTCGTTTTTTGAACGAGGCAAGACGCCATCACCACGTTCGCGTGATCGATCGTTCGCTCGCGCGTCGCCCGGAAACACTGACTGGGGAAGACCGGGAGGTCGTCCGTTCCTGTATTCAGGAAGATCCATTCATTCGGAACCTCTATCAAGGGCTCCAGCATATTCGGTATGTGCTGAAGGCGACGTGCGAGATACAGGCGCAACGGCGGCTGTCGGACTGGTTGGACCGTTATCAGTTCCATCCGTGCGGGCCCCTGGCGAAGATCGCGAAAGCAATCCGGGTCCGGGAGCAAGCGATGCGCCAGACCATCGTGTCAAGGCTGTCGAACGGGAAGATGGAAGGGACGAACAACAAGATCAAGCTCATCAAACGCCGTGGTTATGGCTATCGAAACCTCGAACGATTCTTTTTAAGATTGCGCCTCGAGATCGGTCGTCAAAATAGCAACCACGAGTTATGGTGATGAGCCAGAAAAAGAGGATGAATTTATCGAAGTTTTCTCAAACAGGGGGTAAAATTACAAAGAATTTTTTCTTTTGTTCTTTGCCCAGATCACTAGAAACGATAGAAAGATCAAAATAAATAAGCCGTACTGATAACCGGGAGGTATGGATTCTACAAGGCCATAAACAACAGCCACTTCAAGAGAAACGGCCGGAATTTTACCGATGGTGCTGGCAATAATGAATAAGCCACCTGGAATGGGCGTCAAGGCCGCCCCTGCTGTTACCAGACCTGATGGGACAAAAGGAATTAAGCGCAGCAAGATGATTGCCCAGAAGACGCGGCTTATTGAAGAACTCTGGATGTACCTCCAGAACGGCCGCTTTAACCACTTTGGATTAACTTTTGAAAACCCATATCGATATAGGTAAAATCCGACGATAGCGCCAAAAATCTCCCCCGACAAAGAAAGGATGACGCCAATGGTTAACCCTAAAGAACTGATATTGAGAGACGTGAGCAAAAAGCTTGGGAAAAAGCCAACTGCACCCATACTTATGTTGAAAATGAGAAGCAGCAGAAATTCTAAAACGGGGAACTGAGTGTTTATGGTATAATCCGCCTCCTGCGCTGTTTAAAAAATTGATGGTATATAAAAGTTCAGTTGAATGAAATTTTAAGATAGAGAAGAGCGTTCTATATCCGTTTTTTTCGAATTCGGTAATACACTAATCCTGAAAAGCCAACGACGAGGAGGAACAAATAGATTGAACTTAAAATCCCAGGTGGGAAAAATGTGCGAACGTCTTCAGAATTAGAAGGAAGGTTTGTCTCAGAAGCACTGACAACGGGAAACTGATAAGAAGACAAAAGAGTGCCATCCTGATCAGTAATCCTTAATAGTCCATCTTCTTTTACAGCGATTGTCACTTGCTCATCTGTTTGGTGTGTATAAAAGAAATCGCCTGGCGTAATGTATTCCACATCACCGGCAAAAAAGCTGCTTTCTTTCGGAATGCTCACTGTTTTAAAATTTTCAAATCCAAAATCCAAAAGTTGAATAGTGTCAGCATAAGCTTCTGCCTCTGTGTCGCTTTTTAAGGTGACGACAATTAAATTCAGGTTTTCTCTTTTGGCTGTCGTGGCCAGCGTGACGCCTGCTTCTGGCACAAACCCGGTTTTACCACCCGTAACGCCTTCATAAGGTTTTTCCCTTAATAGTTTGTGGTGGGTATAAAGCGTGGTATCCCAGGATTCACCGTTCCAGGGCAGTTCTTTTGTTCCAAATATTTTCATGAATTCATCGTTCTTCATCGCATATCGGGTTAACTTCGCTAAATCTTCGGCTGTCGTAACATGCTCGGGATCAAAAAGACCGTGGGGATTTTCGAAGTTCGTATTCCGCAGGCCAATTACATCTTCTAAATATAAATTCATATCAGCAGAAAATAACTCAACGCTGCCGCTGATGTGTTCAGCAATGGCGACGCCGGCATCATTTCCAGAGTTGACTAAGAGGCCCAGCAACAGTTTTTCTAAAGTCACTTGTTCTCCCTCTTCCAAATAAACACGGGTGCCTTCCGTATTGCGTGCTTTTTTACTGATGGTTACAACATCATTTAATTTTCTGTTTTCAATTGCATAAATGGCTGTGGCAATTTTTGTTAGGCTGGCAGGATACATCTGCGACTGTGCATTTTTTTCATAGAGGATTTCTCCAGTCGTTGCTTCCATGACAATAGCTGCTTCACTGGATACGTTTGGCAGGGACGGGTCATCAGTTTTACTGAAAACGGACGAAACGATTAAAGTGTTGATCATGATTAAAATGGTTGAAACAACACTTAGTTTTTTCATAACTACTCCCTCCTGAGTGATTATTTTAGTTCTGCTTTATTATATAATTGACGGTTTCCCGGTCCGAATCAGTCGGTAAATGAAAGGTTTGCTGGTATTTCTCGTGTCCTTTACCGGTAATCACAATCCAGTCGCCTTCCTTGCTTTCATGGATTGCTTGCTGAATGGCGAGTGTACGGTCTGGAACGATGCTGCCTTTTGAGTTGCCGTATGTTTCATTTAGTTGGTTTAAAACTTCCAGCATATCTCCTGGAGAAACATTGTTCAGGTCGTCCAACGTTAAAATGTAGCGGTCACTCATTTCAGCAGATATGGATAGCATGTGCTTTCTCTTGCTGGCATCTCGATTTCCACGAAAGCCGAAAATATGGGTTATTCGTTGGGCCCCTTGTGATTTTGCAGTTTCCAGGCAGTAAGAGATGGCATCCGGAGTATGGGCATAATCCACAATAACGATCGAGCCCTTGGCCAGTTTCGTGATCTCAAAGCGTCCATCGACTCCCTTGAAATGGTGAATGGAGTTTAAGAGCTTTTCTTTGGGGATACCCAGCAACAATGATGTTCCGTAGGCCATTAAGGTGTTATACATATTGTGCATTCCGGTCATGGCAGCGACCATTTGATACGTTTCGTTACTTTCAATCACCCGCATAGTGGAGGACAGTGAATGAAATTTTGCAACACGCAGGTTGCATTCAGTGGATGTGCCAATTGCATAAATCGGTTTTCCCTTTGTTTGCAGGATTCCACAGAGCTTTCGTCCCCACTCATTATCTGTATTCACTACAGCAATCCCATGTTCTTTCATCTGATTGAACATTGTAAGCTTCGCCTGAAAATATTCTTCCATGGAACTGTGATAATCCAGGTGTTCATGGTGAAGATTGAGGAACAAGCCGTAATCAAATTCAATGCCTTCTAACCGATACTGGGCCAGTCCATGAGAAGAAACTTCCATAATGACGACCTCATCCTGACTGAGGGTCAACAGTTTATGGAGAGCGAGTGAATTTGGTGTGGTGTTCGAGCTTTTCATTTTTTCGCCATTGATAATATTTTGGTTGGTACCGATGACAGAACAACTCATACCGTTGCTTTCCAGAAAGTGCTGGAGCATATAGCTCGTCGTCGTTTTTCCGTTGGTGCCCGTAATTCCAATCATTATTTTCTGGTCAGATGGACGGCCATAAAAATTCCTGGCCAGGATGCCAAGCGCTTTCCGGCTATTTTCCACCTGTAAATAAGGGACACCTAACCGGGTAATTTCTTGTTCTCCGATGACAAGGGCTGCCCCTTTTTCAATTGCCTGGTCAATAAACCCGTGACCATCAATTTCAAATCCTTTAATAGCAACAAACACAAAACCTTTTTCCACATCGCTTGAGTTATCGGCAATCCCCTTGATGTCTAATTCTAATATTCTGGAATCTAATCGGGAGATTAGACCGGATTCGTTCAAAAGCTGATTTGTTTTCATAGATTTGGTGACCTCTCTAAAACTATTTAAATTTGATTTATTCTATTATAAAAATGTTGAAAAAATGTGCAGAATTTATACGGGAAGCCTAACTACTAAAACTTAATGTTTTTGTAATACAAACGAAATCGAATCCTTTATGAACCATTACAGATAAAAACCCGGGATCTTGTTGACAAGATCCCGGGTTTTGGCGCTTTTATTCGGGTGACAGTTCGCTTTCAGTCACCCATTTATGATTGGTGACTTCCTCGCCTCCGGTGGTCGGGACGAAATCAACCATATAGACGGTCGTTTCTTCGGTAGAATCAACCGTAGCCGTTGCGCCGTCCATTCCCTCCATATGGTCAGCGGCAATGGTCGCTTCATCGCCCGTTTCCAATGGTTCATCACCTGGATTTTCCAATTCTGCGTGAATCACCCATTTGTGATTTTCAACCGGCTCGCCTCCGTCCGTCGGCGTATAGGTCACTGCATAGGCGGTTGTATCATAAGCCCCGACAATTGTGGCTTCAGCACCTTTCATGCCTTCCATATGATCGGTTTCAATAATCGGCTGGCTTCCAACTTCAAAGGTTGGATTTTCGGCTTCCTGCAAATCATCCGGGACTTCACCTGAACCGGAATAGAAGAAACTGCACAGAAAATCAAGAATTAATCGGTAAACTGGATTGGTTGACGTCTTCTGGAACGGTTAAGCAAGCACGGGGAAGTAGAAGTTAAGAGAGGGGCTGTATTTAATTTTACATACCTTGAAATTCCCCGAGTCTTATATAGAAAATTTCATTTGATTCCTTAAGGGATACAAAAATGATAAAGAAGAGGATTCAACTTACTGTAATAGGAGGTGTACAAGTGGCGGAAATTAGTTTGTATCTTGCGTTTGGCGCAGGGCTTTTATCATTTATCTCTCCATGCTCCCTTCCTTTGTATCCGGCTTTTTTATCCTACCTTACTGGAGTTTCAGTCAATGAGTTAAAGACGGGCAAGGGAATGATGAGGAGCACGGCTTTGATTCATACGGTTCTATTTTTGATAGGTTTCTCCATCATTTTTTTAGCGTTGGGCTTGTCGACTTCGCTTATCGGAAACTTCTTCTTGGAATATCAAGTTCTTCTACGTCAATTGGGCGCTATTTTGATGGTGTTTTTTGGCTTGGTCCTAACCGGTATTCTGAAATTCGACTTCCTGCTGTCGGATAAGAAATTACAGTTCCAGAAAAGGCCCTCCGGATACGCGGGTTCTGTTCTGATCGGCATTGGCTTTGCAGCTGGATGGACCCCGTGTACCGGTCCCATACTTGCAGGAGTTATTGCACTCGGAGTAGCGGATCCGGACAGTGGCTTACTCTATATGCTGTTTTACGTTCTGGGATTTTCCATTCCTTTTCTCTTGATGTCGTTTTTTATTGAGAAAATGACTTTCTTGAAGAAGAAGAGCGCTCTTTTCATGTCAATAGGAGGAGCATTAATGATTCTGATGGGCGTTTTACTTTACTTTGACATGCTGACAGAAATCATCGCTTTTTATCGCAATTTACGGGTGGATTTACAGGGTTTTAATGGACTCAACCCAGCATCTAGGAAGGACGTGACAGTGTATGGCTGCTAAAAAGGATAAAAAGAGAAATCGCTTGATTATGAGGACAAGTATTTGTTCATTCTGGTTGTCGCTATTGCATTTACCATCTACAACGGATTAACAAAAGAGAAAAACGAATTGCTGCAAGTTGGAGATTCGGCACCCGATTTTGCGTTGACGGATTTGAACGGGGAACGGCATCAGCTGTCTGAGTACAAAGGGCAGGGGGTGTTCGTGAACTTTTGGGGTACTTGGTGCAAACCGTGCGAAAAAGAGTTCCCGCTGATGGAAAAGCAGTACCAGGTATACAAGGATCAAGGTGTGGAGATACTCGCTGTCAATATTGCGCAATCCGATTATGAAGTGAGACAATTTGCTGAACAGCGAAATTTAACGTTCCCGATTGTTATCGATAAGGACAAAAGTGTTATGGAAGCTTATAATATCCGTCCATTGCCGACTACTCTGTTAGTCAATCAAGAGGGCAAAATCAAGAAAATTATTACGGGTGAAATGTCCGAAGAGGATATCGCGAGTTATATGGAACAGATCAAACCGTGCTGATACCTCTGAATTTCCCAAGCATAATGCGGGCCACGTTATTTTGAAAAATGCTGCAAAGAAAAAACGAGAAAAAAACATTTCTTTAAAGTGGACTAACCGAAAGAAAAGAAATGTCAGGTGTAGAAAATTTATAAATAAAAATCAGGCAAAGATCCTCCACCGGACCGATTGGAAGGATTATTCCTTTTGGGTCAATTGTAGAGGGAATGGATTAGCTGTTTTGAAATCAAGATATCTGCACAAAAAGTCGAAACTTTTTCGTTAAACTTTAAGAATGTTATACTTATAAAAAATAAAAAATGACATATTCGGAGGGCATCTACATGAAAAAAAAGAGAATAGGAACGGCAGTGCTGTCGGCTTTTCTTTTGCTGGCAGGCTGCAGCAATGATACAACGGATTCATTTGAAGTGCCGTTTGAAGGGGAACTGAACCATGTTCATGGGATGGGTTATGCAGGAAATGAGAACGGACTGTATTTTGCCTCGCATACCGGGCTGAAAATTTACCGGGAAGAGGGCTGGTTCGAAACGGCGGATAATTTTCATGATTATATGGGCTTTAATGCAACAAATGAAGGATTTATTACGTCGGGCCACCCAAGTGCAGACTCAGAATTACCCAATCCCCTAGGGATACAGCGAAGCATCGACAGCGGTAAATCGATTGAAGAGATTGCATTTCAAGGAGAAACGGATTTTCATGCCATGGCGGTGGGATATAACAGTAACGACATTTTCCTAATCAATCCGGCCAAGAATTCCCTATTGGAAGCCGGCGTATATAAAAGCGGTGATGAAGGCGAATCATGGAAAACTGTGAAGGCTGAAGGGCTGGAAGGCGAAGTGACTTCGCTCGCTCTTCACCCGGCTGACTCAAACTTCGTCGCTGCAGCTACGGCTGCAGGGATTTATTTCTCACGGGATGGCGGAGAAAATTTTAAAGCCATTACAGACGGAAGTGAAACAGGCACAGCGGTGCATTTCACCGAAGACCATTTGTACTTCGGAAGCTACGGGACAGCGGCGGCTCTGGTGAAGTATACTATGGAAAATGAAGAACTCGAGCCGGTGAATACACCGGACCTTTCACAAGATGCCGTCGCTTTTATTGCACAAAACCCGATGGATGGAATGGAACTGGCGATCTACACATTTGAAGGCAATGCCTACTTGTCGGAAGACGGATTACAGACCTGGAAAACGCTGCTGGAAGAGGGAAAAACCAAGTAGAAACCAGCTAGCCGTTTGAAAGACGAACCGAATCCAACAGCTTTCGGCAGCAGTCTTTGTCTTGATTGCTGCTAACCAATCGACTTAAAGAGGGATGCCATGTTAAACAGGCTTGCATTGAAAATAGGTTTGCTGTTTTTTGTGTTTATTATCATCATTGAATTGGTTTTGTTTCTAACCCTGTACGTTACTTTTGTCAATGAACGGGTGGATGAAGTCATGACCAACCTGCTTGCAAGAGGGAACACCCACAGCGAAGTATTGGAAGACAGTTTTGAACCGGCGACATTGAACCATGTGGCGTTGATGGAATCGGCCTCCGATTTCATCGTCATCATCACGGATGCAGATGGCAACGAATTGACCCATTCCGATCTGATTGAACCTGAAATGAGGGAAGTGTTGGAACACACCGATTTTGATGAGGTTCTGCAGGGAGGGAAGGTCGTGGAAGAGCGATGGGACAAAAAAGAGTTTATTGCGACGGACAGCCCAATCACCATTGAAGGAGAACATAGAGGCCACGTGTTCATGTTTGCGGAAACCAATCATATCAAAGGGATGGTCAGTCATTTGCGAAACCAATTCCTGATTGTTGGCCTGATTGCTGTCGGGTTGACCGTCATCACAATTTTTCTGCTATCCCGATTGATTACGTTGCCGTTGATTCGGATGAAAGAAGCGACGGAACAGTTAAGCGAAGGGCACCACGAGGTCAGCCTGAATATTGGCCGAAACGATGAGTTGGGAGAGCTGGCGAACGCCATCACTGCTCTATCCAGTGACTTGGAACATTTAAAAAATGAGCGGAATGAATTTTTGGCGAGTATTTCGCACGAGTTGCGGACGCCGTTGACCTATATCAAAGGATATGCCGATATCGCGAGCCGGCCGGATGCATCCGAGGAAGAGAAAAAGGAATACATTGGCATCATCCGGGAAGAGACGGCCCATTTGACGGAATTGATCCGGCAGCTGTTTGAGCTGGCTCAGATGGATCATAACCAGTTCGCCATTCAAAAAGAGGAATTTTCACTGGAGATGCTTTTTGCATCCGTCGTTGCCTTGGTTCGGCCAGCTTTTGACGAGAAACAGATTTCATTGGCTGTCCATTGTGAACATGAGATTGTCGCCTTCATTGATCCCGAACGTTTTCAGCAGGTATTGCTGAATGTCTTGGACAACGCCCGCAAGCATTCTCCTGAAGGAACACAAGTGGTATTACAGGGAGTCCAAGATAAAGGTACCATCACCATAAGCATCCGTGATGAAGGAGAGGGCATACCGGAAAAAGATCTTCCTTTTGTCTTTGAACGATTGTATCGGGTCGATAAATCCAGATCCAGACAGTACGGAGGAAGCGGTCTTGGCCTGGCGATTGCGAAAGAAATCGTCGAATCGCACGGTGGTCTCATGACGCTTCAAAGTGAGTACGGACAAGGGACAACCGTCCTGATAGAATTGAAAAGGGGGGATTCGCTTGCAGAAAGTGCTGTTGGTTGATGATGAACAACGAATGCTGGATTTAGTGGCTTTATATTTGAAGCCGCATCAGTACCTCTGTAAAAAAGCACTGGGAGCTCATGAAGCCCTCGACTATTTGGAATCGGAACCTTTCGATCTCGTCTTACTGGATATCATGATGCCGGAAATGGATGGCTGGGAACTGTGCCGCGAAATCCGGAAATTTTCGGATGTGCCAATCATTATGCTGACGGCGCGGGAACAACAGGAGGATATTGTTAAGGGATTGAATATCGGGGCGGATGATTACATCACAAAGCCGTTTAATGAAGATGAGTTGCTGGCCCGGATGGGGGCGCTGCTTCGCAGGAGAACTCCGAAAAATACCATTGAAGTGGACGGTTTGGTGTGGGACGAAGACCGGTTTGAACTTACGTACGGCAAACATATCATCAAATTGACGCCAAAAGAATTTCTGATGGTGGGCCACCTGATGAAGAATGCCGACAAAGTGTTTACGAGGGAGCAGCTGATCCAGTTAATTTGGGGATTCGACTCAGAGACGGAAGGGCGGACCATCGATTCGCATGTGCGAAATGTTCGGGAAAAAATCCGCCAGTCCGGTTTTCCGGTCGATGATCATTTTCTCACGGTTTGGGGAATCGGCTACAAATGGATCCATGAAGCAGAATGATGCTTGATAAAAGAAAAGGTCCGTCGGAAAATATTTCCGACGGGCCTTTTTGAGTAAGGTTATGCGGCGTTACGGCAAGCTTCTGCACATCTACGGCAAGCTTCCGCACAGCGTCTGCAATGTTCATGATGATCGACGTGCTTCTCACATTCCTCTGCGCAAGCTTCGCAAATGGTTGCGCAAACGGCTGCCAGTTCGGAAACGAACGGTGAATTGTGAGTAATGGCATGTTCCAAAAATGCACAAATGTCCGCGCATTCCCGGTCTAATCGAATGCACTGTGCTAGCATCTTCACATCGTCTTCCTGCAGACAAGCGTCAAAACAATGGTTACATTCCGCTGCACAATCATGTAATGCCCGAATCAATTCCTGATGTTGTTCATGAGCCAAGTTAAAACCTCCATTTCTTATTTTTGCTTCATTTACTGAATTTCCCTCTCCTTTCCAAACTAAACAGAAATACCGAAACTCCATAGAAACTGCACATTTTATAGACAAGTAATCAAATATTAAAATCAATGGTGCGGTTTTTTTGGGGGGTCATTGTGAACTTCTAAATTAGAGTCATGGAAACAGCGATAAAGTAAAATGATACTAAACACTTGATATACCCTATCGGGGTATGTTAAGTTTAAGGAAATATTACTTTAGGAGGAATAATAATGATTGAAACATTAAAAGTACAAGGTATGTCCTGCGGCCACTGTGCAAACTCGGTTGAAACGGGCGTCGGTGAACTCGAAGGGATTTCATCTGTGACAGTTGATCTTAAAAAAGGCGAAGTGGCAGTAGACTATGATACTGCCAAGACATCATTAAACGAAATTCAGAAAGCGATTGAAGAACAAGGGTATGACGTCGTATAAGGGTGCTTTCACAGCACACTTTACTTTTAAATGAAATATACCCTCGCGTGGTATATTCGGCAAGAACTTTGTGAATGTTAAGAATGTAAATAGGGTTAAATAGGATAAGAACCACTAGTTTGGAGGAGGCGCACTGAATGGCTAAAAATGATAAAGACCATCACCACCATCAAGACGAACAGGTAGATCACAGTAAAATGGATCATTCCAAACATGTTGGGCATTCGTACCATGAAGACCAAGTGAAAGAAGGCATTCAAGACGACAGCAATCCTGCCAAAATTCATGATGATCATGCCCATCACAATCATGGTGGCCACGATCATAGTGACCATGGACATCACCATCATGGGAATTTCAAAGAAATTTTCCTGAAGTCGCTGCCCTTGGGCATTGTCATTCTATTATTGTCGCCGATGATGGACGTTCGGCTTCCTTTCCAATTTACTTTTCCATACTCGGATATTGTGGTCGCTGTATTAGCAACTATCTTATTGGTTTATGGCGGAAAACCCTTCTATCAAGGTGCAATCGCTGAATTTAAGGAAAAAGCACCGGGCATGATGGCCCTTATTTCATTAGGGATATCCGTTTCCTATTTGTACAGCATTTACGCCGTGCTGGCACGCTACGTAACCGGCGATCACATCATGGATTTCTTCTTTGAATTCGCGTCCTTGCTGTTGATCATGCTCCTTGGACACTGGATCGAAATGAAGGCTATCGGAGAAGCAGGAGACGCGCAAAAATCGCTCGCCGAATTGGTGCCGAAAGATGCACATGTGGTATTGGAAGATGATTCGATCGAGACGCGTCCCGTAAATGAGCTGAAAGTCGGAGACCTTGTACGGGTTCAGGCCGGAGAAAACGTCCCTGCCGATGGCATCATCAAAAGAGGCACCTCGCGGATCAATGAAGCTTTGCTGACGGGGGAATCTAAACCCATTGAAAAAGGAGCCGGAGACAAAGTGATCGGCGGTTCCACGAACGGTGCAGGCATCTTATATCTTGAAGTACAGGAAACCGGCGACCAATCGTTCATTTCCCAAGTACAAACCCTGATAAGCCAGGCGCAGGATCAACCTTCAAGAGCTGAAAATCTGGCTCAAAAAGTAGCCGGCTGGCTGTTTTATATCGCCATTGCGGCGGCTTTCCTCGCTTTTGTCGTTTGGCTGTACATTGCTGACATTCAAACCGCTGTTCTTTTTACGGTTACGACATTAGTCATTGCATGTCCACACGCTCTCGGCCTTGCCATTCCGCTGGTTATTGCACGAAGCACCAGTTTAGGTGCAAGCCGCGGGCTGTTGGTGAAAGACCGCGAAGCATTGGAGCTGGCAACTAAGGCTGATGTAATGATACTGGATAAAACGGGTACATTGACTACTGGCGAATTTAAAGTTTTGAACATGGAAACACTGGATGGTCAACATACCGAAGCCGAAATCGCGGCGTTAATGGCAGGGATTGAAGGCGGGTCCAGCCACCCAATCGCCCAGTCAATCGTCCAATACGCTGAGAAACAAGGGATTCAGCCTGTCCACTTTGATTCGATTGATGTTGTGTCGGGTGCGGGTATAGAAGGAAACGCCAATGGCCGCAAATACGAATTGATCAGCCAAAAGGCACTTGGAAGAGATGTAGCGGTGGATGTTCCCAAAGGGGCAACATTAAGTATACTAGTTGAGGACGGGAATCCGATCGGTACGGTCGCATTAGGCGATGAATTGAAAGAAACGAGCAGAACGCTGATACAGGCATTGAAGCATTACAATATAAAACCGATTATGGCTACAGGTGACAATGAAACGGCTGCCCAAGGAGTAGCAGAGGAACTGGGCATTGAATACAGAGCCAATCAATCACCGCAAGATAAATATGGTTTAGTGGAATCACTGAAAAATAATGGACAAACGGTTATCATGGTCGGCGATGGCGTCAACGATGCACCATCCCTTGCAATAGCAGACGTTGGGATAGCAGTCGGTGCCGGAACTCAAGTCGCCATCGATTCCGCTGATGTGATTTTGACTCAGTCGGATCCAGGCGATATTGAATCCTTTATCGAATTGGCCAATAAAACAACCAGTAAAATGAAACAGAACCTCGTGTGGGGAGCCGGTTATAACTTTATTGCCATTCCCATAGCGGCGGGTGTTCTAGCCTCCATTGGGATTACGTTGGCTCCTGCCGCAGGAGCAGTTCTGATGTCCGTGTCCACGGTTATCGTGGCTATCAATGCGATGACATTGAAACTAAGAAATAGAGCTGTTTAACACCGTGTTTAATTGTCGTACACGAAAAGTGCTGCCTCCCAAAAGTTGAATTTTCTTTAACCTTGGGGGCACAGTTTTGTATTAGGTTAAAGTCAAACGGAGGTTTGAAGACTTTGGATAATTAAATATATTTTTATAGTTAACATATGAGATATTATCAGTAAAAATAAAACTCCGTCTCAATTCTTTAGTATACTTAAAGTAGTGAGACAGAATGTGAAATTTGACGAAAGGGATTCAAGTTCGCGTAAAACGGATCAATGTGACGCCCGGTTCGGGTTCAAACTCGGCACTCGGTTCGAACCCGAGCTTCGTGTACAGTTTCTTGGCCGGTCCGTTATGTTTGCCGGTGTGCACATAGACGAGTTTGTCCTCGTGCAAGCTGAGCACGTGTTCGAGCAACGTCGTCGCAAGTCTCGCCCTGAAATATCTAGGATCGATGCACAGTTTTGTGACCTCGACCGTGTTCTCAGCCGCTTCAATCGTGATAAAGCCAATCAACCGCCCGTCGTTATACAAACCGTAGCTCGTACCGGGCAGATTCTGGATCACCTCGACCGTCTCATAACGCGCTGGGATCTCATCGAAGCCGATCAGCTCGGCCTCGACCGCATAAGCGTTTCGTTGAATCTCGAGCATTTGCTCGGCCAGTTGATAATCTGTCGTCTGAATCTCGCGTAATTCCACCTGTGAGCACCCCCGGATTATCGTAAAAATAGACGTGCTTGCTTGCGTTTGGCCCGCTTCAGTGCCAAATAGAGCCGATGTGTCCCGGCGACTGGTTGTCCATGGCCGACGAACGTACGTTGCGGTGCGAGATCGAGCAACTTCTCCGCATGCTCTAACGCTGCACGCTTATCCCATGTCGCGATACCCGGCAGCGGGAACAACGGACGGACGTCCCCTGCCACGGCGACTCCCCCACGCGTCTGAAATGCATCTCCCGCAAACAAAATCCGCTCTTTCTCATCGAAAAAAGCAATCGAACCAGGGGTATGACCCGCTGCCGGATAGACCCGTAAGCCGAACAGCCGCTCACCTGGGTCAAGCAATTTATCCGGCAAGGAGTGGATTTTCGGGAGAGAACCCTTCAGTTTGAGAGCCCGCTCGTCCGAGTCAGTCGTCCGGTCCCCTTCAAGGAGACGGGCGTCGCGCCTCGAGACGTACAGCTCGGCATGAGGATGGGCTTTCAAAATCGTATCGACACCGCCGACATGATCTCCATGGGCATGCGTCAACAAGATAGCGAGAAGCGGGCGTTCGAACGTCTCGATATACGCTAAAATCGATTCCGCGTTCTGCGCGAGCCCTGTATCGATCAAGACAAGCCCGAGCTCACGTTCAATCAGTTGGACGTTGATTGGTAAGATGGGTGCGAAAAACGTCAGTTGATGGACGTGATCAAAACGTGTGACTTTCATGGAATCCCCTCCCCTTAATCGAATAACGTGGTCCAATCTTCTTGCCAACGGGCCTCAAAACACATATAGAGCTGCTCTCGCGTGTTCCGCGCAAGTGACAAAGGTGGTAAGGCGTCTCGTGTAAAGAACGCAACCTCGCTCGTCTCATGACTAATTTGCGCCTCTCCACCAATCAACTCGCATTCGATAAACAGTTTATAGTAATGCTGCGACAACGGCGGATGGTCGTGATGATGCATATCGAACAAGGCAAGCAGCCGAATCGGTGCGACGTCGAAACCGGCCTCTTCCTCGATCTCTTTGATGATGTTCTCTGCCGGGGACAGTCCGATCTCACAAAAGCCACCCGGAAGCGTCCAAAGTCCGTCTGACCTTTCCTTGACGAGTAACACTGCGTCATCCTTGAAGACGACGCCTCGGACGTCGAGCTTCGGTGTCGGATAACCATCGACGTGGGTCAATTCGGTGATTTCATGCAAAGCAAGATTAGATTGTTGCTCGAACATCTCGGTCGCGATTCGTTGGAGTTCGAGGTAACGTTCTCGATCGAACTCGTCTTTCGTAAACGTCAAGCCAGCCTGTGACAGCGCCTGTAGCCGCTTGGCCCAATCGAGCCACTGTGACATACGTATCCCCCCATGATTTGTCCTCCTGTCCCATTCGCCAAAAGGGATCGTTGTTCCTTTTAGAAATACCCGCTCCTAAGAGAAACTAATGTGACATGGAGTTGAAAAAATCAACTGATGCCCCCGTGTTATACTGGATAGAGAATCAAATCGAAGGAGGTTGGACATGCCGATTTCACTGTTATCCCAGTTCAAAGCAGACTTGGACGGCTATACCGAGCGGCAGCTCCGTTATCAGGCAGCAGCAGACGTCTGGTCAATCGGACAGATGTACGACCATATCATCGTGGTGGCCGAGGAATATGCGGACGAGATTGACCGGTGTCTCGCTTCCACTGAAGAACAACCGCTCGGGAAGACCGAGTTCGGTGAACGATTGTTCCGGATGGGTGGTTTCCCACCGGTCAAAATCCGCTTACCTGATGAGATGAACCAACCCCCGAACAACACGGACAAGCGCGAGACGCTCGAAGGACGAATCGACGAGTTATCTGCACGCTTGAACCGCCTTGAACCGCTCGCCCGCGCGGCAAACCCTGACGTCAAAGCCCGACATGGCGGTTTCGGTTGGCTGAACGCCCAGGAATGGTACGACCTCATCGAGATGCATAGCCGTCATCATTTGCGCCAACAGGCCGATTTGGAGCGCTATCTGATAAAGGCGGAGCTTTGAATCCATAAGAAAAACCCTGTAGCAAAGACAATCGTCTCTGGTACAGGGTTTTGTTCGATCTCAATCGAGGTACACGTCCTCAATCTCACCGAACGTCTCTTCATCAAATACGAATGAGCCGTTGGCGTAGCGGTCCAAGAGCGTCAATTGCTTCGTCTTGACCGTCTTCGCTTTCTCTTTCCCGATGATGTGGAGCGTTTCATCGTCATGCACCGGGAGCACACGACGAATCTGGTGCGGTTTCGATTTGACTTCGCGGATGAGCATCGTCCCGCGCAAGTTGCGGTTCGTGCAGTCGAACTGATCCTCGAGCTTCATCTTCTTGACCGCTCCACGTTGCGTCACGAGGACGAACAGCGGCGGTGTGAAGAAGGCAAAGGCATCGGCGACCACATCGCCATCTTTCAAGTTCATCGCTTTGACGCCGGCGGCACGTTGGCCGACGACCGGAACGTCGTCTTCTTTGAACCAGAGGCCATAGCCGCGCTCAGAGACGAGGAACAGTTGTCCTGGACCGTCACTGATGCCCGCGAAGACGACCTCGTCGTCACCTTTTAACTTGAGCGCCATGAGCGCTTTCGACTTGCGTTGGGCGTCATAGTCACGGAGCGGCGTCCGTTTGACCATGCCTTCACGCGTGACGAACAGGCAATGCGCGTCGGTCTCGAACGTCGAGACGACATCGGCCGAGACGACTTGTTCGCCTTCGATCGGCACAAGGTTGGCGACATGCTGACCGGCGTCTTTCCATTTCGACTCTGGAATCTGATGGACCGGGATGAGCAAGTAACTGCCTTTGTTCGTCCAGACGAGCAAGTGGTCCGTCGTCATCGCCTGGGTGACGAGGACGGGACGGTCTTTCTGCTTCATCTCCGGCATCTCGTCGCTCGAGGCGCCATATGAGCGCATCGATGAACGTTTGACGTAACCGTCGCGGCTGACGAACACCATCGTCTCTTCGACGGCGATCATGACCTCTGTCTTCAGTTTCAACTCTTCGACCTCGGACTCGATGACCGAGCGCCGTGCGTCGCCGAACTCGTCACGGAGTGCGGTCAACTCTTTCGAGATGAGCTTCCGTTTCGTCGCGTCGACGTTCAAGATGTTGGCGAGGCGAGCAATCTCTTTTTGGAGCGCCTTCGCCTCTTTTTGGAGCTCGACGATATCCGTGTTCGTCAACCGATACAGTTGGAGCATGACGACCGCTTCGGCTTGACGGTCCGTGAACGAGAACCGCTCCATGAGCTTCTGTTTCGCCTCGGACTTGTCTTTGGCCGAACGGATGAGTTCGAGCGTCTCGTCTAGGACCGAGATGGCCTGTTCGAGCGCGTCGACGATTTCGGCGCGTTTCTTCGCCTGGTCGAGCTCGAACGTCGTGCGACGGGTGACGACCTCTTCGACGTGCTTCAAGTACGCGTCGATGATCGACAAGAGTCCCATCTGTTTCGGTGTCCGGTTGACGATGGCGACCATGTTGTAGTTGTAGGCGAGCTGCAGATCGGTATGCTTCAAGAAGAAATGGAGCACACCTTCCGCATCGGCTTCCTTCTTCAACTCGATGACGACGCGGACGCCGGTCCGGTCGGTCTCGTCACGGACTTCGGCGACACCTTCAACTTTGCGGTCGAGACGGAGCTCTTCCATCTTCTTGACGAGGTTCGCCTTGTTCACCTCATACGGGAGTTCGGTGATGGTGATCTGTTCACGGCCGCCCTTAAGTGGCTCGATGACCGATTTGGCACGGATGATGACCTTGCCTTTGCCGGTCTCGAACGCCTTCAAGATGCCGTCTTTGCCCATGACGATCCCGCCAGACGGGAAGTCAGGTCCTTGCATATAACGGAATGCGTCATTCGTCGTCTCGACCTCACCTTTCAAGCGGGCGATGGCGAGGTTGAGCACCTCGGTCAAGTTATGCGGCGGAATCTCGGTCGCATAACCGGCAGAGATCCCCGTCGTCCCGTTCATGAGCAGGTTCGGGAGGAGTGACGGCAAAACGAGCGGCTCTTCGGTCGAATCGTCAAAGTTCGGCGTATAGTCGACCGTGTTCTTAGAGATCGACGTCAGCATGACGCCGGCAATCTTCGACAGACGGGCCTCGGTATACCGCATCGCGGCGGCCGAGTCGCCGTCCATCGAGCCGTTGTTCCCGTGCATGTCGATGAGCGGGTAACGCAACTTCCAGTCCTGCGATAGGCGTACCATCGCCTCATAGACGGAACTATCACCGTGCGGGTGATAGTTACCGATGACGTTCCCGACCGTCTTGGCCGATTTGCGGTACGGTTTCTCGTTCGTGTTGCCTTCATGGTGCATCGCATACAGGATGCGGCGTTGAACGGGTTTGAGCCCGTCGCGCGCGTCCGGGAGGGCCCGGTCCTGGATGATATATTTCGAGTAACGCCCGAAGCGGTCACCGACGACCTGTTCGAGCGACAAGTTTAAAATATGTTGAATCGTCGACATCGTTACATCACTTCCTCAATCGCTTTAGTCACGTGTTCATTGGCGATGATTGAATCATCTTCCTGGAGGCCGAAGGCGACGTTCTCCTCGATCCATTCACGGCGATGGGCGACATTGTCTCCCATGAGCACCGAGACACGCTTGTCGGCGACGGCAGCGTCGTCGACCGTGACACGGATGAGCGTCCGTGTGTCCGGGTTCATCGTCGTCTCCCACAGCTGGTCGGCGTTCATCTCACCGAGACCTTTGTAGCGCTGGAGGATATAGCCCTTCTTATACACTTTGACGAGCTTCTCGAGCGCCTCTTCGTCCCAGGCGTACTCGAACTGTTCCGACTTGCCTTTCCCTTTCGAGATGCGATAGAGCGGCGGCAAGGCGACGAACACTTTGCCGGCCTCGACGAGCGGGCGCATATAACGGAAGAAGAACGTCAACAGGAGCACTTGGATGTGGGCCCCGTCCGTATCGGCATCAGTCATGATGATGATTTTGTCGAAATTGCAGTCCTCAAGGTCGAAGTCATGGCCGACCCCGGCACCGATCGCGTGGATGATCGTATTGATTTCCTCATTCTTCATGATGTCCTGGAGTTTCGACTTCTCCGAGTTGATGACCTTCCCGCGCAGCGGCAGGATGGCCTGGAATGTCCGGTCACGACCCTGTTTAGCCGAACCGCCGGCCGAGTCACCCTCGACGAGGAACAGTTCGTTCTTGGCGGCGTTCTTCGACGTCGCCGGCGTCAGTTTTCCGTTCAAGATGCTCGAACGTTTCTTCTTCTTGCCGTTGCGCGCCTCTTCCCGGGCTTTCCGGGCGGCTTCACGGGCCTGGGCGGCGCGGATCGCCTTCTTGATGAGCATCGTCGCCATCTGCGGGTTCTCCTCGAGGAAAATCGTCAGTTGTTTGGCCATGACACCATCAGCGCTCGTACGTGCCTCGGGCGAACCGAGTTTCGATTTCGTCTGCCCCTCGAACTGGAGGAATTCTTCCGGGATCCGTACCGAGACGATGAGCGTCAAGCCTTCGCGGACGTCACCGCCGTCGAGGTTCTTGTCTTTTTCTTTCAACAATCCGTTCTTACGGGCGTATTCATTCACGATGCGGGTCATCGCCGTCTTGGCGCCGACCTCGTGTGTGCCGCCGTCACGAGTCCGGACGTTGTTGACGAACGAGAGGACGTTCTCAGAATAGGCGTCCGTGAACTGGAAGGCGAGCTCTAGCTCGATATCGTTCTCCGTCCCTTCGAAGTAGACGATCGGATGGAGCGTCGCCTTGTCGTCGTTCAAATATTGGACGAACTCGGCAATCCCTTCCTCGTAATGGAACGTCTCTTCTTTATCCGAACGCTCGTCCGTCAACGTGATCGTCAATCCTTTTAACAGGAATGCCGATTCACGGAGCCGTTCAGCGAGCGTGTCGTAGTTATATGTCGTCGTCGAGAAGATCGAGGCGTCCGGTTTGAAGTAGACGCTCGTCCCCGTCTGACGCGTCTTTCCGGTCTCGAGGAGCGTCGTCTGCGGAATCCCGCCGTCGGCAAACGTCTGCTCGAACACTTTGCCGTCGCGATAAATCGTGACGAGGACCTTGCTCGAGAGTGCGTTCACGACCGAGGCGCCGACCCCGTGGAGTCCACCTGACGTCTTGTAGCCACCTTGGCCGAACTTACCGCCGGCGTGGAGGACCGTGAAGATGACCTCTGGCGTCGGTTTGCCGGAGGCGTGCATCCCGGTCGGCATACCACGCCCGTGGTCGCGTACCGTGATCGCGTCATCTTTATGGATGGTCACGTCGATTTGGCCACCGAATCCGGCGAGCGCCTCATCGATCGCGTTATCGACGATCTCATAGACGAGATGGTGCAAGCCGCGATGGTCGGTCGAACCGATATACATCCCCGGACGTTTCCGAACAGCAGTCAGTCCTTCGAGCACCTGGATGGCGTCTTCATTGTAATTAAATAAGTCTGTTGACATCTTCATCACCTCAATTTCGAACACACGTTCGTTTTTCTATCCTATTGTATAGCTGTTTTTAGATTCTGGCAAGCCTCCCTCCGCGAGCGGGGCTCGTGAAAAAAAGGAGACCTACCAAGGAGGTAGGTCTTAACCGAGAAGGCGGGCGTGCTCGACATAGATGCATCGATTTTCGATGTAGTCGAGTCCGGCATCGCGAGCGATCCGCTCGGCGTCCGGGCTGGTGAGCCCGAGCTGGTTGAAGACGAGACCGACATCCCCATGTCGGACGGCATCTTCGGCCACGCCGGCCAAATACTCATTGCGTCGGAAGACGTCGACGATATCGACGCGCCCCGGGATGCTCTCGACCGTCGGATAGACTTTGCGTCCGTTCCACGTCTCGAGCGTTGGATTGACAGGGATGACTGTGTAACCTTGCAAGATCAAATAGTCTGCGATTTGGTTCGCGGTCTTGTTCGGGTTCGCTGACACGCCGACGACAGCAATCGTCTTCGCCTCGGTGAGCCATTGTTTCAAACGTTGATCGTCCATCCTGAAATCCCCCTTTTGTTTACGTTCTCAGTGTACCTTTACCTGAATCACCGTTTCAAGCTTTATTTTCTTTTATCATACAACTGTAACTCTTTCAAATTTTTAAAACAAATCAATTGGTTCACCATAACTTATTATGTAAACCGGATTATATGACGTTATTTCTCCGGATCACAGGTCGATGTGTGTCTCGGATGAAAATGAAGTGTGAGCGAACGTTGCGTGAAATAGATATTTCACGCAATCATAATGACGTATTCAAGACGTTTTCGAGGTTGGGATTGACTTGATTCTCGAACGCCCATGGGCAAATCGATGACAGTTCGGTATACTAAGATTCAGGAGGTGTTCGCGTGGGAACTGCCTATGAGGAACGTCGCGGTACACTATATAATTACCGCATCACTTTTTACGGGAACGCGCTCGCTTGGCTCATCCACGTCGTGTTCTTGATCACGTTTTGGCAACTCGGCGTCACGGTACTCGCCTGGTCGAATCTACTCAGCATTCTCTATTACACGTTATCCTTTTATTTTGTACATAAACGATTGTATCGGGCGTTCTTCGTCGGTCTGTTCGTCGAAGTCGTCTATAACGCGATTATCTCGACGGTCGTGCTCGGTTGGGGTGCGAACGTCCACTATTTCATCATCATGGTCGCCTATGGCGTATTCTTCATGCCGAACGTCAGTCGGTCCATCCGGATTGCCTCGACGATGCTCGCCATGACGATTTACGGTTTCCTCTACCTGAACGTGACGACAGGGACGCAACCGCTCACGTCGTCGTTCGAGCAAATATTTGGCCTCTTTTGCCTCTTGTCGACGATTGCTTTGATTGCTGGGTTATCTTTCGTCTTCGAAGGTTCCGTCGTCGAGGTGACGTCCGAGCTTGAACGGACGAACGAACGGTTGCATACGCTCGCCTCAAGGGACGGGCTGACCGGTTTGTATAACCGGACGACGGGTTACCGTTTGGTCGAAGATGAGATTCGCGAAGCCGCCATCAATGGACGGCCATATGCCGTCGCCCTCGGGGACATTGACCATTTCAAGGCGTTCAATGAGCAACACGGTCATGACTGCGGCGATCTCGTCCTCAAACAAGTCGCCTCCGCGCTTGCCCGAACCGATGGGATTGCCATCCGTTGGGGCGGCGAGGAGTTCCTCATCTTCTTGACGGATAAGTCAGCTACAGAAGCCACGGAGACGATTGACCGCTTGCGGCAACGCATTAAATCACTCGAGACGATTTATGACGGCCGCCGACTCAGCGTGACGATGACGTTCGGCGTCACGACGCGGAGCGGATTCGAGGCCGTCGACACACTCGTCAAAGAGGCGGACGACAGGCTCCGGGCCGGCAAACAGGAAGGCAAGGACCGAATCGTCACGTCAATCCATCAGTAAGCAAGGAGAGATCTTTTGAGTATATTTCGCAAGCTCGGACAAGCGCCGACCAAGACCATGACGAAACGCTTTAACTTGAGCGGCTACGAATGCATGCCCAGCTTCATTCAACGTTTCCTGAACCACCTGGCTGCCAAACACTACTCCGAACAGACCGCGCAGCGCTATCTCTATGACTTTTTAGACTTTTTCCGTTGGGTCGAGGCCGCCAGCGCATCCGAGGTCGACCCAGCGTCGGTCGAGATTGACTCGTTCGTCGAGTTCGACCACGCGGGGGCCGAGGCGTACGCGACATATCTCGCTCTCGAGCTCGACAACGCGCCGAGTGTCATCAACCGCAAACTGTCCACGATGCAGTCACTGTTCAACCATTTGATTGAGACGGGCGTGACGGCCCATAACCCGTTCCAGGCAGTCGAGCGGCCGAAGCGCGCCAAACGCAACCCGGTCTATTTGACGGAGCAGGAATGGCTCGACTTCTCGACGCTCGTCCGTAGCAACGTCGGCATGTCCGACCGCGAGGCGAGTTGGTACGAGCGTAACCGGGACCGGGATTTCTTGATGATTCAATTGCTCGGGTTGACCGGGATGCGCGTCTCGGAACTCGTCGGCCTCGATTGGAACGATATCGACCGCGAGAGCGGGACGATTCGCGTCATCGGGAAAGGCAATAAGGAACGGGTCATCCCGATCGCCTCGCCGCTCGAGCCGCTCCTCGACGCCTATCGACGTCACGGGTCAGGTCCGCTGTTCCACTCGGAGCGAGGCAAGCGCATCTCGGTGCGGACGGTGCAACATACGTTGAAGGGGCACATCGACCGCTTGAAACCGTATTTGCCGTTTTTGACGCATAAACAGGTCACGCCGCATAAACTCCGGCATACGTTCGCTTCCCGGCTCGCCATGAGCGGAATCGATGTGTTGACGATTCAGCAGTTGCTCGGCCACGAATCAGTGGCGACGACACAAGTCTATGCCCATATCGGCGACGAGAAGAAAAAACAAGCTGTGATAGGTTTACGATAACTTATTATGTAAACCATTATAAAACACCTGAATCAATCACATCGATTGGTTCAGGTGTTTTCGTTATAATTGCTTCGTCGATAGAATCACAATCGTCTCATCGAGGACCGTATAATAGGCATCTTCGAACGTTTGCCGCTCGTTTGTCTCGAGATTGAACACGGTCACACCCCCACCTGTCTCATCTGCCGCCGACTCATGGATGAAATAGTTCGAGGCGAGCACGCGCTCGAATGGAGCCGTGTCGAGGAAGCGGGCACCGGTCGTCGCGTCAATCAATTCGGTGTGGTCCGTTGATTCTTCCACTTTAATGAAAATCGTCGAACTAACATCGTCATATGTGAAGTCAATCGGCTCGTAGGCGCCCCAGTCGACCACCGCCACCTCGCGGAGCACGTCCGGAGCGGTCAATTCATAAATCGTCTCCTCGTTCGCCTCGTCGACGAAAGTCGAGAACCGAAGTCGCTTGTCCCGTTCACCCAAGTATTGGACCGTGTCCCCTTCCCCGTGCAGACGAATCAAGTCCTCGAACGGAATCTCGTTTTGACGGGACCTGATCGCCTCGACCGCCTCGTCGAGCGAACAAATCAGAATCGCCTCCGAATGGTCGATCGCATCGTCCGGGGAGACCCGACCGTCTTCGAGTGCCTCGTAATAGGCAAACTCGTCCAAGCGGGCGTTGCAGACGATATATGGAATGCCATCGAGCTCGGTCGAGAACAGATAGAGCTCACGGAAATTCCCGGCATGTCCGACGAGTCGCTCGTCACGGATTCGCTCTTGGAACGACGTCTCCGTATCATACAACCATGCCTCATCGGTATCTCCGAAACTCGTCAGGAAGAGGAAGTAACGGTCCGCGAGAACCCAATAGAGCGTGCTGTTACCACGTTTCTCGAACGTCGCGAGCACATCTTCTCGTCCAGAGCGATAGTCGAACGCAATCAACTCCGTGCGGACGACACCCGTCCGGTCTGGTATCTCATTCAAGAAATAGACGCGGGCGTCACTGACGAAAAGCTTCGAGATCCCATAGTCTTCATAGGCGCGATGACTGATCGGCGTGACGGTACCGTCCGCTTCATCATAGCGATAGATCGAGAAACTCGTCTCGCCGGTCTTCTCTCGATAGTAGATGGACGTTTCGGTGACGGCGATCAAATCCTCATGGCTGATTGGCATGGCACGTGCGTCAACGATTCTCATAGGGCACCTCTCTCATAGGAAGATTCAACCGGCTCGACGGTGACGATACCGGGTGGTCGTTTCGGGAATGAAATCCGCAAATGGGCGAACTCGATGATGGATTGGTGAGGATCGGTCTTCTCGACCCAACGGACGCGTTGGCGGTTCGCCAACGCGTGGCCAATCTTTTCTTCAATTTGGAACTGGGAAATGCCACGATAGGCGACTTCTTGGATATAGGTCGATTCATCAGGCTCGAACTGTTGCCAAATGCCCATCACGAGCTGTCCGAGCGATGAGACCCGTCGCTCAGGCAAACGGACCGTCCGGAGCGTCTGCTCCACTTCCTTCAAACATTCGAGCGGGTCGTCCGCGACGGCGAACAACCGCTTAGCCGAGTTGTTCATGACTCGGTAACGTCGTTTCCCGCTCTCGAGCCGGAGCACTTGTGCATACGGCTCAACCGGAACCCCGTGGAAAAACGTATCTGTCCCACCCCAGGAATAGCCGAAGGCAGGGTCGAATTTCTGAATCGTCTTCATGAAGGCGAGCATGAAATCCTCGACCTCGCGACGCTCAAGCCGTAACCATTCGGCGAGCGCGAGCGTGCCGCGGTCCTTTTTGATGCGATGCACCGGGAAGAATAGGTCCCCTTCGGCCAGTCGATGCGGTTTGAGCTCGGTCCCGTCGGCGCGATAGTCCGTCGCCGGACGACCGCTCCGGCCCGCATAGATAATCCATTCGTCCTCGGTGCTTTCGAACGCGTAGGCTTGGTGCGCCCAAGGTGGTGTCACATATAGGGCCGGATACTCTTCATACGTCTCGAGGTGCAGATAGGAGCGGTCGGTCCACAGTTGCGCGAGCAAGCGCACGATTTCTCCCGTCTCTGATTCTTTCGGTGCGATATAGTTGCCGGTATTGCCGATATACGTCAAGACATGGAAGTCATAGGCGTGATACAAGTGTCGGACGATGCGCTCGAACACGGCGGCAATCATCCGTTCGAACAGCGGATGGTCCTCGTTCCGGTCGACCGATGTCGCATCGACCGTGCACATGAGCCACCCCATGCGGACGTACAGGCGAATCCGGAGCGGATACGAGATCAATGGGGATGATGACGCATGAATCTCCGTCAGACCGAGGTTGGCCATGTTCTCGACTTGTAACGTGAATCCGCTACGCCTCAGTTGTTCCTCCATCTTCTTTTTCCAATTGATCGTCTCCATTCACATTCACTCGCTTTCCGTGGCCATCGTTCTCGTGTGGCTCATTGTGAAATTTTTCCCGTTTCTTGATTCATACAAACGCCTTTCCGTCAGCATGTTCACGGAGACGTTTGAACGCCTCGTCGAGAATGGCGCGGGACGTCCCGAAATTGAGGCGTTCGAACGTCTGGCCCGACTCGCCGAACGGGCGACCTGGCGACAAGAACAGGCGGACGTCCTCATGCAGCCACTTCTTTCGCGCTTCCGGTTCTAAGTTGAGCGCCGCGAAGTCGATCCAAAGGAGATAACTCGCCTCAGGCAGGAACGTCTTCAATTGGGGCAATTCTTCCTGGAACCGCTCGACGAGGTAACTCGCCTGCTCCTCGAGTTCGGCCGTCAACTGGTCGAGCCAACGTTCGGCCCGCGGGTCCGCATAGGCGGCGGTGATGGCCGTGTTCGCGAACGGTGTAGGCAGCACATGGTGTTTGTTCTGTACTTGGATGATCCGCTTGCGCATCGCATCGTCCGGACAGATGATATACGATGCGAACAACCCGGCGATATTGAACGCCTTCGATGGGGCACTCACCGTGATGACATCGTCATCGAGGCGGTTGAGAGCGGTGTGTCGTTGTGACGGATAAGTCAAGTCGGCATGAATCTCATCCGCGACGAGGATGACGTCATGGCGACGCGCCAGTTCGACAACTTGCTTCAGCTCGGCCTCGGTCCATACCCGTCCGACCGGGTTATGCGGCGAGCAGAGCAAGAACAGTTTCGCCTTGCGCATCTGCGTCTCAAGCGCATCAAAGTCCATCTCGTAGCGGCCATCAGTTTGACGGAGCGGGGCATCGAGCAACTCCCGTTTCAACCCGGTCACCAGTTCATGAAACGGTGGGTAGACGGGCGATTGGATGACGATTCCGTCTCCTTCCTCGGTCAACGCCTCGACGATGTGTGTCAATCCAGGCACAACGCCGTTCGAGAACAGTACGTGATCGGCATCGACCTTGAGCTTGTGACGGCGGTCGTACCATGAACTCACGGCGGCTTGCGCGTCTCTCGAGAACAGCGTATACCCGAACTCCCCTGTCGCTGCCCGTGCCGTGAGCGCCTCTGAGATGGACGGCGCTGTGCGGATATCGATGTCTGCGACCCAGAGCGGCAGGACGTCGTCCTTGACGTGGAACCACCGGTCGAGCCCGTCCCATTTCACCGAATCTGTTCCCGTCCGGTCAAGCGATTGATGTAAGATTGATTTCATGTTCATCCCTCCTACTCCTACTGTAACAAAAAACGAGCGCATGAGTCCGCAAAACGATGGCAGATTCGGGGCGTGTCGGCTATAATCGACCAAGATACTTCAAGGAGGTGAACCCGATGACCGTGACCGTCATCCGCCATAAACGCCGGAAACGAGCAGCTTTTTTCGTGACACCGGACGGCATCGAGCTGCGGATTCCGGCGCGACTCCCGAACCGGGTCGTCGAGACGATTTTATCGAATCATGCCGGCTGGATCGCGGAACGCCTCGCGGCACTACCTAAGCGTGACGTCTTGCCCGATGACAGACTGCTTCTTCATGGGGAGACGTTCCCGCTCATCAAATGTGATTCCGAGACGACGTTCCGCTTCGATGGCGAGCGATTCTATTGTCCACTCGCGTGGGACGAGTCCTCGCTTCGGGAAGCGTATGTGGCCTGGCTCCGCGAACGGGCTCTCACTTATGTCACGACGCGTGCGCCCCATTATGAACGTATGCTCGGCGTGAAGGCGAACCGGATTCGCATCGGCCATCAAAAGACGCGCTGGGGGTCGTGCAGTTCGACCGGTACGATTTCCATCAACGTCCGGCTCATGCTCGCTCCAAAAGAAGTAATGGATTACGTCATCGCCCACGAATGGGCCCATCTCGTCCATTTCGACCACTCGAAAGCGTTCTGGTCGACGCTCGCATCAGTCTATCCTGATGTCACCGGCGCGATGGCCTGGTTGAAACAGTATGGCCATACACTGCAAATCAAAAAAACCAATTGAACGTGCCCTTCTCACGGGGCATGTCCGATTGGTTTTTTAGATGGCGGACGTGAACCGCTCGGCCGTGCCGTTCAGTGATTCGGCCGACTGTTCGATATGTGCGAACCGCTCGAGCGTCTGTTCCATGATGCGCACACTCTCTTGGATGTCTGCACTGGAGCGAGTGACACCGTCGACGATCGAGACGAGTTCTTTGTTCATCCCGTCCGTGTTCGCACGCACTTCGATGACGGCACGTTCGACGAGACGTGACAAGCTCCGGACCTCGGTCGCGACGACATTGAAACCGAGTCCGTGCTCCCCTGCCCGCGCGGCCTCGATGGCGGCGTTGAGTGACAACAGGTTCGTTTGGGCGGCAATCTCTTTAATCGTACTGGCGATTTTCGTGATCTCGGCTGCCTGCTCCTGCAAGTTCGCAAGCATCTTCAAGTTCTGATTCGAGTCCGCGTCGAGCCGTTCGATTGTCTGCTTCAGCTGTTGACTCTCCTCCATGCCACGACGGGCCCGGTCGTCAAGGTTATCGGCCATGTCACGAAACGAGCGCGCATATTCCTCAATCGTTTGTTGGCGACTCGTGATGTCGGAGGCGATTTTTACGACACCGACGACCTCGTCTTGTTCATAAATTGGCATATACGTCGCCTCGAGCCAAATCGAGTCACCTCGGGCGTCAATCCGTTCGATTTTGTCGGCCGAACTGAATCCGTCGAACAGCTTGTTCCAAAACGCTTGATAGTCGGGGCTGCTGACGAAACTTGGTGTGCAGAACAAGTGATGGTGCATCCCAATCATTTCATCACGTTTATATTTCATCGCCTTGGCGAACAGATCGTTCACATCGACGACGCGTCGTTGACGGTCGAATCGGATCATCGCCACGTTGGCTTCGAGGGCGCGGAGCACGTCAGGGGATGAGAGGCTAGCGGTTGTTGTCAGTTGCATTCCGATTATTCCTACCTTCTTTTCTCGATTTCCTGTAGTGCTTTCCTCCTGTAATGTAGCGGAATTCTAGTGTACCTTGTGCGAAAAGTCCTGAATAGCATCAGTTTTTGAAATCGAGTCAATATCTTGAATTTGAAGTGTTTTCCAGTCATTCTCGATGAGACCACAATCAAAAGGACCCGTGCTTTGCACGAGCCCTCAATCATTTCGATTTATCGAAGATGGCTTGCAACCGAGTGACCAGTTCGGCCGTGAGTTCGCCCCGGCTGTCCTTCGGATTGATGCCGCCGATTATCTGTTCTTCGTACCAAATCCCGAAGTCGAGCGAACGCTCGGGCGCATCGTCCGGCGTATAGACGAACGTCGCTCTCACATCCGGGTCCCGCTCGATTGGAACGGGTTGGTCTTCCCATTCAACCTCATCCGTCGTTCGATCAAGCTGAGTAATCGTCTCAGCGTCGGTAATGGTGCGTATCGGTCCATAGGCACCATCCGAGTTTAACGGCTGATAGTCGATGCGAGACGGATCCAAGTCTTCCTCGCTACTGGCACAACCGCCAAGAAGCAGTCCCATACAGATGACACATCCTGACAACATGCGTTTCAACAGGGCATCCCTCCTCGATTTACGTCCAATCCATTCATTCGAACGCCTGCGGGAACAGCTGTTGGAACGTCACCGCCCCGGCGCTCGACAGTTTGAACACTTTCCCGGTCTTCACGTCCTTCACATAGACATCGACTTTTTTCGACCGTTGCTGATAACTGACTTCGAACTGTTGACCGAGATTCCCACGCAACAGCGTCAAATACTTATAGTCATTCATTTCACCACTCTTCGTCGACGGGCGCGCGGTCTCGACGGCTTCGACCAACCGATCATAAGCTTTGCCGCTCACGTTCACAGCATCAGGGTAAGGGAGCGGGACTTCCCGGTGATACGGATACTGATGGAGGTAAGCGACCGCTATCTCGTCTTGATCTGCAGAATCGGTCAAGAGAGGGCTCGTTCGATAGCGCATCGACACGGTTTTTGTTACGTTTTGTCCGTCCACGTCAATCGTGACGTCATATAGCGGATAGGCTGTCATCGGTTCCATCGTGCCACCGTTATGGATTCGACGGAAGGTTAAACTGTCAGCCCCGTTGAGCAAATCGGCATCTTGTAAAATGGAGGAGGAATAGCGAGCCTTGTCTCCACCATAAGACTGGAGCAGATGAGGCATGTTCGTGGCCTTATCTCGTCCTAATGCGATAAACACATCGGACGGTCTAAGGTTCGGCAAAAAGTGGAAAGATGGGGTAAAGTACCCCCCTTCTTCAATCCCAATCTCGACCGTGCCACTAAATCCAGGCGAAATCCTCATAAGTGTGACCGGATACGGTTCGATGTCTTGTTCATTGTCATAGAAGGCGTCCGGCTTATGTAACGCAGCCCGTTCATTTTCGGTCGCGATATAGACGGTCGGAAGAGCAGACATTTCAGTTCCGACCTCGTCTTTCAAGTAGGCAGGTCTTTCTGCAAGCTCGACGGCCCGATACCCTTCCATCCCGTCCATCCGGTCTGATTTACAGAGCGCATAGATTGTATCCCCCTCGACATAGGTCACTTCATTAAAACTATATCCATAATAGTCATCATTCATAAGCGGGGCCCGGGTCGCATACGCCATTCCAAGCACGGAAAACGTCTCTCCATTCAGTTCGGACAGGGGTTCACCGTCTTCACATTGGTTCAATATGGCTTCGGCATCCACTACAGGCTCCTGACTGTTCATCGTAACCCGCTCGGCCTGCCAATGCTCCTCGATATGGCCATAGCGGACGACGTCAACGTCTTCCGAGCAGCCTGCCGTCAACCATAACAGTGACAATGCCATCAACGCTCGTTTTTTCATATTCAACCCACTCATTTCTTCTTCAAGTCAGGGAAGTAGGACAAGAACGTCTCGGCCCCTTCGCTCGTCAGTTTGTACGTTTCGTCGGTCGAGCGGTCGGTCACGTAAATATCCAGCTTCTTCGAGCGCTGTTTATACGTCACCTCGAACTCTTGTCCCTTGTGTCCATCGACGATTGTTAAAAGCGGATAGTCGCCTTCATCACCTTGACGCTTCGTCGGTTCAGCGGAATTGATCGCTTGGACGAGGTCATCCATCTCGTTCCCCGCTGCTTTTAAAAGAACCGGGTATGACAACGGAGATTCCGGGTTGAACGGCTGTTGATGAAGATAAACGAGCGGACCGACCACAAGTGGCATGTAGTCTTCGTCAGGTTGCGTCTCGAGCTGCTTTCGTTCCGCTGTCGATAATAAGTCAGAAGTGCGGTATGTGAACGTCATCGTCTCATTGACGACTTTTCCATCACGAGTATAGGTGAACTCATACAATGGATAAGTCTGGTCCGGGACGAGCTCCGCCTCGAGGGGGATGCGCTCGACGCTCAACGCTTCATATGTAAGCCCTTCTGCGGTTTGGTCAATCATCGACTCGAGTGGAGTCACCGAGAAATAAAGATCCGCAAACATGAGCAGCAAATACGGTTTCTCAGTAATCGTGTCGTAACCGATCGCTACTTTGATATCTTTCATGCTGGCCATCGACGGATCGAACGAGAACAACGGATATGGACTCGGCATTCCCCCGATTTCTACTTCAATCTCACCGTACAGAGCCGGGGAAAAGGCGACGAGCGTTTCGAGGAACGGTTCAATCGGGTTGCCTGACTCGTTCAATTCATCGGCATCCCGTAAGGCGGTTTTGGCGGACTTATCGGCCGGACCGACGACTGGATAACGACCGATCGGTGTCCCTGTTGATACGTCCACATCGTCAGGGAACGACTCGATCACTTCCGCCGAGTAGCGGTTCGAGGCCATGTCACGACAAAGCACATAATTCTCATCCCCTTTCATATATGATACGGCCTTGAACGCATACTCCTCACCCGTGTCCGTCATCGGATAGCGGTTCGCCACGATCGTATCGAACACGATCAAGTCGCCTTCCAGCTCGGTCGTCAACTTACCGCTACAGGCTTCAAGCGTCTCATCGGCTGAATGAAGGGAAATCAACTCCTCCTTGGCATACTTGCTGACGGTCCAATGCGCGTCGACGTAAGACAAGTTTACGACGTCCGGCTTTTCCACACCGCAACCAACCAATAAGCCTGTGGATAGTACAAATAAACCGACTAACTTTTTCAAATCATCCGCCCCTCACCATTTATTTGTACCAATTTTACCATTATATTACTTTAGGAGGGAACACGAAAAAACCCGTCCGACGACCTGGACGGGTTCAATGACCGTTACACAGTTTTATCGATGGCTCGGGTCAATCTCGTCTCGACATCGCGTGCTACAGCTTGGAGCGACTCATCCTCGATCAGTTCGATCAGTTTCGTCGGCTTTGGCATCCCGACATGGGTCGACCCGTCTTTCGTGAAGACGGCGAGCTTGCATGGGAGGAAATAACCGCCTTCCCGGTGCGCCGTGATGACTTTTTTCGCTTCTTTTGGATTGCACACTTCGAGGATGCGGTAGTCCCCATCAATCGCTTGACCTTTCTCTTCGAGCGTCTCACTCAAATTGAAGTCCCAAAGCACCCCGAACTCTTCCTCTTTGAGCGTCGTTTTCAGTTTCTCGACGACCGCTTCGACCGTCTGATCGGTCTTGACCGTGTAATCAAACATGTGAACCTCTCCTAAGATGTAGTCTCTCTCGTTTTGTACCCGAAGTGAGGACCGACAAATTGTCTGTTTGGTCGAAAAAAGTATATGTGATTTGAAACATATTCGATGTCCGTCACGTATGTATGAGAGAAAATAAAGAAGTCCAACCTTACGTAAAGGAGAAGTGGTTGCCGTGACGGTCACCGTATTCACACATACAAGCTGCAGTTCTTCCCGTAAGACGATCGATTGGTTACGCGAACAGAACATCCCGTTCATCGAGAAAAAATTGACCGACCAAGGGATGTCATTCACCGAGTTCAAAGATATGCTCCGCCTCACCGAGAACGGGACGACCGACCTGCTGTCCGTCCAAAAGAGCGTGTATAAACAAGCGGCGGATCAACTCGACGAGATGTCGCTCCGTGAGCTGTACAGTTTCGTGGCGTCGCATCCCCAGATTTTAAAAAGTCCCATCGTCGTCGACGACAACCGGATTCAAATCGGGTTCAGCGAGAAAGAGATCCGGACGTTCATCCCGCGCCATGACCGCATCGCCGAATTGAAACGATTACTCGACAACAAGTAAGAGCCCTGCCGAAGCAGAGCTCTTTTCTTATGCCTTCTTGAGTCGGGCCGCCAAGCGGTTGCCGAACGATTGAATCGATTGGACGAGCAGAATCAAGACGAAGATGGTCACGTACATGACCTCCGGCTCGAATCGAAGATGCCCGTACTGATAGGCGATATCGCCGAGTCCACCGGCCCCGACGAGTCCGGCCATCGCGGTCGCCCCGATCAAACCGATCGTCGCGATCGTCAAACCGAGCACAATCGAGGAGCGGGCCTCCCGAATCAATACGTACCAGATGATTTTCCGGGTCGAGATGCCCATCGCCTCATACGCCTCGACGACGCCGCGGTCGACCTCGAGCAGCGCCGACTCCATGAGTCGCGCGATATACGGGGCCGTGAACACGATTAGCGGTAACAGCACGCCTTGGACGCCGATCGTCGTTCCCATGATGAAGCGGGTGAACGGGAGGATGAAGAATAAGAGAATGATGAATGGGATTGAACGGACGACGTTGATGACGCTCGACAAGATGCCGTAGAAATAACGGTTGGCGAGCCGCCCGTGCGGTCGCGTCAAGACGAGCAGCGTCCCGAGCGGCAGTCCGATCAACGTCGAGATGACGAGCGCGATGCCGGTCATCGTGAGCGTCTGAATCGTCCCCGTCCAAATCAAGTCACCCCAATTTTCCCAAAACTGAAGCATGGTTCGTCACCTCCTTCACTTTCACACCGCTCGCCTCTAAGAAACGGACGGCTTGGTCGGTCTGGGCCTTATCGCCGTCCAAATGGACGAGCAGATTACCGACGAGACCACCTTTCAACTTTTTGATGCCGCCCCCGATGATGTTCGGCAGTAAGCCGAACCGTTTCGTCAATTGGGCGAGCACGGCCTGTTCACTTTGATGGCCGATGAACGACAAGTTGACGAGCGTCCCGTGCGTGCTCAATTCGTCGACGACCTCTTTCGGGACATCGAGGTTCGTTTTCAAGAATTTGCGCGTCGTCGCATGCTGCGGGTCAGAGAACACGTCGAGCACGTTCCCTTCTTCGATGATCCGGCCGGCCTCGATAACCGCGACCCGGTCGCAGATGCGCTCGATGACTTCCATCTCGTGGGTGATGAGGAAAATCGTCAGCCCGAGCTCGCGGTTGATGTCGAGCAACAGGTCGAGGATCGACTCGGTCGTCTCTGGGTCGAGCGCGCTCGTCGCCTCGTCGCTGAGCAAGATGTCCGGCTCATGCGCGAGGGCGCGGGCGATGGCGACACGTTGCTTCTGTCCGCCCGACAATTGCTCCGGGTAATGTTTCCGATGGTCCGTCAATCCGACGATGTCGAGATACTTGTCGACACGCTCACGGATCGTGCGCTTATCAAGCCCCTCGAGACGGAGCGGGATGGCGACGTTCTCTTCGACGGTCGCCGTCTTCAGCAGGTTGTAATGTTGGAAAATCATCCCGATGCGATGACGCAGCTTCGAGAGCCCTCGTTTGTCGAGTCTCGTGATGTCCTGTCCTTCGATTTCGACCTGGCCCGACGTCGGGCGTTCGAGCAGGTTGATCATACGGATGAGCGTGCTCTTGCCGGCCCCGCTTCGCCCGATGATACCGAAGATTTCGCCTTTATCGATGGTGAGCGAGACGTCGTCGAGTGCGGTGACGGCACTTTTATTTACCGTGAACGTCTTCGTGATGCCTTTAAGTGCGATCATAGGCCCTCCTTAAAACGCCGGGACGATCGAGCCGTCGAACGTCTCTTCGATGAACGTCCGGACCTCGTCCGAGTGATAGTACGATTTGAGCGTGGCGACGACTTCGTCATCCTTGTTGTCGGTGCGGACGACGACGTAGTTCGGATACGGGTTGTCGACCGTGTCCTCGTGGAACAAAGCGTCCTCGTTGATGGACAGGCCGGCACCCATCGCGAAGTTCGTGTTGATGGCCGCGAGCGCGACTTCCGGGAGCTGGGTCGGGAGCTGCGACGCCTCGAGCTCGATGAATTCAAGGTTGAGCGGGTTCTCGGCAATATCGCGTTTCGTCGCCTTGTCCGTCAAGCCTTCCTTCAGCGTGATGAGTCCCGCTGTCTCATACAGACGTAGCGCCCGCAACTCGTTCGCCGGGTCGTTCGGGACAGCGACCTTGTCGCCTTCTTTTAAATCTTTAATGTCCGTCAACTTCTCTGAGTAGAGACCCATCGGGAAGGCGACGGTCTTGAACACGTCGTCGATTTTATAGTCTTTATCGGCTTTTTGCAGTTCGAGGAATGAGAGCGTCTGATAGCTGTTGACGTCGAGGCTGCCCTCGGCGAGCGCTGTGTTCGGCGTATTGTAGTCGTTGAACACCTTGATATCAAGCTCGAGTCCGTCTTCGGCCGCGAGTTCTTTCACTTTCTCGGCGATCTGTTGGTGCGGCCCGCCCGTGACGCCGATCGTGAGCGACTCCGTGCTGAGCGCCTCACTTGCGTCCGATTGTCCGCATGCTGAGAGCGCGATGGCGGCGAGTAGTGATGTTCCTGCAAGTACTGTTTTCTGTTTGATGTTCATTTGTTTTCCTCCTCCAAAATGAAAGCCCGCTACTCATTCAGAGTGGCGGGCACGACAAGTCAAAGTCGGACACGCTCATCTCCCAGACGATTTCGTCTGTTGGAATTAGCACCATGATCATTACGATCTGGTTGCCGGGTTTCACAGGGCCAGTCCCTCCACCACTCTTGATAAGCAATCGGTCTATTTAGTTGTTATCATCTTACTTTTAATTGGTTTAATTGTAAATAGATAATTGTAAATTTTCAAAAATTATTTTCAGAAAATCTTTATCGAGCGGTGCCGGCAATTGTTGCAGCTCGGTCTCCGTCATGACGGAGTCGACCAGTACCGGGATGTCGCTCGACCCGACCCCGAGCGCCGCGAGCGTCGTCGGGGCACCGAACCGTTTCAACCAGGCTTCCAAATACGGGGCATCGGCCGAGCGCCGCAAGCGCTCTTGGACGATTAGGCCGAAGCCGACCTTGTCTCCGTGCAAGAATGAGTGGGTCGACTCGAACCGGCTGAGCGAGTTATGGACCGCATGGCCTACGGCGACGCGTGTCCCGGCGTCACCAAAGCCACCGACGGCGCCGCCGATGGCGAGCACGTGATCGACCGCGAAGCGGACGTCGTCACTATACGACTCAAAAGCGTGCTCGCTCAATTCAAGTTCGACGAGACGCCCGCACTGTTCGGCCAAGACGAGTCCGGTGTTGACGCCGGCGTCAGCTGAGCTGTCACCACTCAAATAACGGGCCTCGTAAAACTTCGCGACCGTGTCGATGACACCTGCCCGGAAGTATTCATATGGTGAGCGAGAGATGACCCGTGAGTCGACGATGACCCGTTCGATGACGACGCGGAACATGTCGTAGCGGTCGTAGCTCCCGTCCTCCTGATAGACGACGCTGAGCGGTGTGAACGCCGCACAGTTGGAGGCGAGCGTTGGGACGACGATGAGCGGGACGTTCCGTTGATAGGCGACAAGTTTGGCCGTATCGACGAGCTTGCCGCCGCCGATGGCGATTAACACGTCGGCGTCAAACGGTTTGAGCCGTTCGACTTCCGAGTCCGTGCACTCCCCGCTGAACCTTGTTGCCGGATAGTCCGCGATTCCCGGATCGATTTCCCGAACGATGCCATATCCGTTCTGACCGTGCAGGACGTGGGCACGTCGGCCGTCGACTAAGTCATCGAGACGGTCGAGCGCGTCATCGGCGTGGTCATATTCAAGGACGGCCTGACGAATCATGCCCGCACCTCCTCATAGGCGGCAAACAACCGCTCGATTCGTTCGACGGCCTCGTCAATCTTCGGTTCCGGTGAGACGAGGCCGAAGCGGACGTATCCGTTCCCTTCCGAGCCGAAGAAATAGCCCGGGGTGACGGCGACACCGGCTTCATGCAGCAGTTTCCGCGAGAACGACTTGGCATCACCCTCAGGCACTTTCGCCCAGACGAAGAACGAGCCTTCCGGCGGTTCGACGGCCCAGCCGGCCCGGTTCAACCCGTCGATCAGGCGATCACGCCGTGCCTCGTACAGTCGTGCCAAGTCATCGCGAATAGTACGGGGCGCCTCGAGTGCGGCGACGGCCGCCGCCTGGATGGCCGAGAACACGCTGACGTGGACGTGGTCCTGATACGTGTTGATCGCCTCGATGATGTCCGCGTTCCCGACGGCGAAGGCGACGCGCCAACCGGACATGTTGAACGCTTTCGACATCGTATATACCTCGATGCCCACTTCTTTCGCCCCTTCCGCCTGCAGGAAACTCGGCGGGACATGTCCATCGAATCCGATGCTGCCGTATGCGAAATCGTGGACGACCATCAAGTCCCGCTCCCGGGCGAAACGGACGGTATCGTCAAAGAAAGCGGGTGAGGCGACGGCTCCGGTCGGATTGCTCGGGTAGTTTAAATACATGAGTCTTGCCTCTTGCGTATCGAGCGTCTCATAGTCCGGCAAGAAGCCGTTCTCTTCCCGGAGGACGAGGTCACGGACGACGGCACCGGCGAGGCGTGCCCCCGAGATGTAATCAGGATAGCCGGGATTCGGTAGCAAAATCCCGTCGCCAGGTTCGAGTACGCATTGCGGCAACGTGATGAGACCTGATTTTGAGCCGATGAGAATCGCTACTTCTGTCTCGGGATCAAGTTCGACTCCATACTCATTCAAATAGAACGTCGCCACTGCTTGCTTCAGGCGGGCCTGACCGCGGAACGGACCGTATTGATGGGTCGAGGCGTCGAGGAGCGCCGTCTGAAGCGCGTCACAGATCGGCTCAGGCGTCGGCAGGTCAGGCGTCCCTTGTCCGAGTCGGATGATGTCGCGGCCGGCTTGTTCGAGTTCGGCCACCTCGTTCGCGAGTCCGACGAAATGTTGAGGTGGTAACGTTTTAAGTAGATGTGAGCGTCTGTCAGTCATGAATAGTCCTCCTATGCAAAAAACACCCCTTTCCGAGGAAAGGGGTGTCGAGATACGGACGTATTCAAACAACCACCTTTCCATCTCTCAAGGTCACCTTGCTGGAATTAGCACAGTATTGAAACAATCTGTTGCTGAAGCTTCATCGGGCCAGTCCCTCCGCTTCTCTTGATAGAAAGTGTTTTATATGCGATTTGTCTTTTTGTAATATGTCACTTAGTTAACCAAACGTTACCAATCTTGTCAATCCTTTTTTGAAAAAGAGCATGTCCTCTTGAATCCCGATAAAAAAACGTTCATAGTGAAAGTGAACGTTATTCTACAAAATTTAAAACATGAGGGGATGGACCATTGGAACTAAACCGTCAATTGATTTGGAAGTTGAGCGTGATCGGCCTGATCTTGCTCGTGCTCTGGAAAGTCATCAGCGAACCGGATACGATTTCGCAGATGATGCATTATACGTTCCAGTTGCTGACGCCGATTATTATGGGAATCGCCATCGCGCTGCTCCTGAATACCGTCCTGTCCTATATAGAAGAACGGTTTCAACTAAAACGATATCAAGGCTTGCTGATCGTCTATATCATTTTTATCGGGATTCTCGTCATCTCTGCGGTGACACTGTTCCCACGCATTTATTCGAGCCTCGCCTCGCTCATCGAGGAACTCCCGTCCTACATCCGTCAGATTGACGGGTATCTCTCACAGTTGAACACGTATTTGAAAGAGTATAACGCGACAGTCGCCCAGGCCATCGATTTCAGCCGGTTCGAGGAGCGCTACTCGGGCTGGGTCGAGACGGCCGTCTTGTCGTCGGTCAGCTACGTGTCGAGCTTCACGATGACGCTCATTAACTTCTTGATTGGGATCGTCATCTCGATTTATCTTTTAAAAGACAAAGAGATTTTTGCCCGCATGTTCAAGCGGCTGTTGTATGCGATGTTCCCGGTCGCGTCAGCCAAGACGACGATCGACATCTTCCAAGAGATGGATTATATCTTCAAACGCTATATCATCGGGAAGTCGCTCGACTGCCTCATCATCGGGGTGCTGGCCGTCGCCGGTCTGTTGATTATCGGTGCGCCATACGCGCTTCTGCTCGGCGTCATCGTCGGTGTCTTGAACTTCATCCCGTACGTCGGGCCGCTGCTCGGGATTATCCCGGCGTTCATCATCACTTACTTCTATGACCCGTTCACGGCGCTCATCGTCCTCTTGTTCATCTTCTTGTTGCAACAATTCGACGGACTCTGGCTCGGGCCAAAGATTCTCGGCGACAGCGTCGGCATCACGCCGTTCTGGGTCATCACGTCGATCATCATCGGCGGCAGCCTGTTCGGCCTCGTCGGAATGTTCATCAGCGTGCCGGTCACGGCGATGATTCAAGTCGTGTTCTCGCGCTTGATCGACTACCGGCTCAGTCGCAAGAACTTGAATGAATTGTTATGACACATTGACGATTTAGGTTGACACATTTCACAGAAATATCATAATCTTGAAGAGAAGACAGTCCAATGCAGAAAGGAGAGGTACCGATGTCAGTCATTCAACGCTCGCACGTCCAAGTCCATATTGACCGGCAGGCGCCTCTCCGTGATTTGAATCCGTGACGTTCCCCTGCCTTCCGAGGCATGTCTAAGATCGTAGGGACGCGTATGCCTTTGTGCATGTTGCGTCCCTTTTTTCATTCCAATAATTAAAGCAGGTGAACCTAATGATTCAATCACTCAAACGACTCGACCGCAATATTTGGATCCGTTTCCTCGGGGAGACGATCACCGGCGTCATGATGTTCATGATCGCGCCGTTCCTCGTCCTCTATTACAGTGACAAGCTCGACAGTTATATCCAGGTCGGTGTCATCATGGCGACCGGTCCAATCATGGCCCTCATCGGTTCGGTCGTCGGCGGACGGCTCGCGGATTTGTATGGCCGCAAACCGATCATGATGATCGCCATCCTCGGCGATGCGCTCGCGCTCGTAGGTTTCGCGTTCGCCGAGACGTTTTGGCCGCTCCTCCTTTTGAACGCCATGCTCGGCTTGACGAACTCGTTGTTCCATCCGGCCGCGAGCGCGATGGTGGCGGACGTGACCGAACCTGAACAGATGAACGAGGCGTTCGGCCTGTTGCGGATGGGCCATAACATCGGGGCTGCGCTCGGTCCGCTCCTCGGCAGTGCCGTCCTGTTCATCGACCGGCAGTATATCTTCTTCTCGGCGTCATTCGTCTTTATCCTTTATGCGCTCGTCCTCGGCCGCTTCATCCGGGAGTCGCTCCCGGAGACAACTGAGGCCGACACGCCGTCGAACCGAGACGTGCTACGGGTGTTCTATAACGACAAGGTCTTCCTCGTCTTCATCTTCGCCGGTGTGTTCATCTCGATGGGCTTCTCGCTCATCGAGAGCATGCTGCCGCTGTTCTTGCGTGAGTCGATGCCGTCGTTCACTGACCGTGAGAACCCGTTCGCCTATATGCTCGCCTTGAACGGTATCATGGTCGTGTTGTTCCAGTTCCCGATTGCCTCGAAACTCGGGCGCAAGCCGTTCGGCAACGTCATGCTCGCCGGGGCGACCATCTTCGGGGTCGGCATGATCCTGATTGCGGTCATGCCGCGTCTCCTCTACTCCCTCGGGACACCGTACCTCGTCCTCGTCAGCGTCTTGCTCGCGGTATACGCGTTCTATACGCTCGGTGAGATGATCATGTCCCCGGTCCAACAGACGTTCATCGCCTTGATCGCTCCGGAGAATATGCGTGGGGCCTATAACGGGGCCGCCAGTATCCAATGGTTGATCGGCGGGGTGACGGCTCCAATCATGGCGAGCCTATTCTTCGATCAGCGGGCCGGTCATATCGCCTTAATCCTCGTCGGGGCGGCCAGCTGTGTGTCAGGCCTCATCTACTGGCAGCTCGGACGTCGCGTCAGTGCGGCCGAAGCGAAACAAAAGACGGCTTGACCTATATAAATCACACTGAACCTAGTCGTTTAGTGTGATTTTTTAATTCGTTGCAAATTCGTTAAATTTTGAATATTTGCTTCTATTATTCTTTACAAACATAATGATTCTTTTTATGATAATACGGTTAAGGAGGGATCTTTCATGGAAAGGATCGATAAACAGAAAATTGTGGACAGCGTGCCACAAAAAGGTTTTTTCGGACAGCCTAAAGGGTTGTTCACGCTATTCTTCACTGAGTTTTGGGAACGGTTCTCGTATTACGGGATGCGTGCCATCCTCGTCTTCTACATGTATTACGAGGTATCAGATGGCGGTCTCGGTCTCGACCAGAACGTCGCCTTGTCCATCATGTCGGTGTATGGCGCACTCGTCTACATGTCGGGGGTCATCGGGGGATGGCTCGCTGACCGTGTGTTCGGGACGTCCCGGTCCGTCTTCTTCGGCGGTGTGTTCATCATGCTCGGTCATATCGTACTGTCGATTCCTGGTAGCCTGACGTTCTTGTTCATCTCGATGGCGTTGATCGTCATCGGGACCGGTCTCTTAAAACCGAACGTCTCGAGTATCGTCGGTGACCTGTACAATGAGACGGACCGTCGTCGTGACGCCGGGTTCAGTATCTTCTATATGGGGATCAACCTCGGTGCCTTCATCTCGCCTTTGATCGTCGGTGGGGTTCAAAAGAGTTATGGCTTCCATTGGGGCTTCGCCCTCGCCGCGGTCGGGATGTTCATCGGTCTCGTCGTCTTCATGGTCACGAAGAAAAAGAATCTCGGTCTCGCCGGTTCATACGTACCGAACCCGTTGACGCCGTCTGAAAAGAAAAACGCGATCAAGTATACGACGATCGCAGTCGTCCTCATCGGTGGTCTGTTGGCTGTCTTGATTCCACAAGGATTGTTCACGATTAACACGTTCATCGGTCTCGTCGGTGTGTTCGGGATCGCGATTCCGACGATTTATTTCATCGTCATGTATCGTAGCCCGAAAACGACGGAAGTCGAGCGGTCACGGATTATCGCCTATATCCCGCTCTTCATCGCCTCGGTCATGTTCTGGGCGATTCAAGAGCAAGGCGCGACGATTTTGGCCAGCTATGCCGATAAGCGGACCGACCTTGAATTTTTAGGGTTCACGCTGTCACCTGCCTGGTTCCAGTCGCTCAACCCGTTATTCATCATCATGCTCGCTCCGGTGTTCGCATGGCTTTGGGTCCGACTCGGTGACCGTGAGCCGAGCATCCCGACGAAGTTTGCCTTCGGGATTTTGTTCGCAGGGTTAAGTTTCTTGGTGATCTTGCTCCCGGCCTACTTCGGTGGCCCCGACACGCTCGTCAACCCGCTCTGGCTCGTCCTCAGTTACTTCATCGTCGTGCTCGGTGAGCTCAGCCTGTCGCCGGTCGGTCTGTCGGCGACGACGAAACTCGCCCCGGCCGCCTTCTCGGCCCAGACGATGTCACTCTGGTTCTTGTCGAACGCGGCGGCACAAGGGATTAACGCCCAGCTCGTTCGTTTCTATTCACCAGAGAACGAGATGCTCTACTTCGGGATTATCGGTGGAGCAGCGATTGTACTCAGTATGATTTTGTTCGCTCTCGCCCCGGTCATCAAAAAGTATATGCGCGGGATTCATTAAGCGTAAAAGCCCATTCCTCGGCCGAGGAATGGGCTTTTGTATACGTTGCTTATTTACGGACTTGGATGAGCGACAAGTAGCGGTCAATCAAGTCATGGTTGAAGTAATCATGGAACCGGTCCGACTTGAGCGATTGAATTGACTCATGGAACGTCGCCGGGAGTGACGAGATGCCTTGGCTCTCGATTTGCTTCGCCGAGTACTCGAACAAGTCGTCCTCGTTCGGTGCCGACGGCTCGAGCTGTTGCTCGATGCCCTCGAGTCCGGCATAAATCAATGCCGCAAGCGCGAAGTACGGGTTCGCACTCGGGTCTGGGTTACGGACTTCGACGCGCGTCGCGCTTCCACGTGACGCCGGGATCCGAATCATCGAACTGCGGTTCGACGGGCTCCAACAGATGTTAACCGGTGCCTCGAAACCTGGCACGAGACGCTCATACGACTCTGGGAGCGGGTTCGTGAAGATGGCCGTCGCGCGGGCATGCTTCAGAATCCCTTCGATGAAGTGACGGGCCGTGAGCGATAGACCGTAGTCTGACTCCGGCTCTTCGAATGCGTTCACCGTCGGGTTGCCGTCCTTGTCGTTCTTCCATACCGAGATGTTGAGGTGCATCCCCGAACCGTTCACGTCACGGAGCGGTTTCGGCAAGAACGATACTTTTGCACCTTTCTCTTGGGCTGCCAATTGAACGATTTCTTTGAAGAACTGGATGTTGTCGGCCGTGTGGAGCGCGTCATCATATTTGATCCCGATTTCGTGCTGGGCCGGTGCGACTTCGTGGTGGACCGCCTCGATGTTGAACCCGACTTCGCTCAAGCGGTTGGCGATATGTTGGCGGACCTCATACCCTTTGTCTTCCGAACGTGTCGAGAAGTAACCCGCCTCATCGTAAAATTCACCATTCTCGTCGAAGATGAAGAATTCTGGCTCGGCGCCGACGAAAATCGAGTAGCCGTCACGTGCAGCCCGCTCGAGGGCATCTTTCAAGACGTTGCGCGGGTCGAACTCGTAACGTTCGCCGTCCGGTGTGCAGACGTCACAGAAGAAGGCGAGAATGCTCTCGTCCCCATCCTGCTCGTAGCGTGGACAATCTAAATCCGGTCTCAAGAATAGGTCTGAGTTTTTGATGGAAGAAAAACCGGCGATGGATGAACCGTCAAACATCGTCTTCCCTTCAAAGACTTCCGGCAACAATTTTGCAGAGAGAGTCAGTAGCTTCAAGTCTCCAAGCACGTCGGAGAAGTACATGTGGATTTGTGTGATCCCATTCTCCTGAACCGTTTTTTCAATCTCTTCTTGCTTCTTCCTGTTGCCATCCTTGTCTGTTCCGAATAGATTAGCCATGATTCTAAAAAACCTCACTTAAGTTATTTGACAGATCAACACTGTCATGACGTATCCTTGCGTACGCTTCTCCTTAAGTCATAACCGACTTTAAAAATTGTTAAACCCCTAATTTTATTCTTTAGGTTGAAAGTGGCTCATTCCGTTGCCACTTGTTATGATGGGGAGAGACTGAAAAGAGAGGAAGAACGCTGTGAATATTTTTATGACCGGTGCGACCGGATTTTTGGGAGGACGGCTCGCCCGCGAGCTGATTCATTGTGGGCATACGCTGTGCGTCCTCGCCCGTACACCTGAGAAAATGGAGGCGATGTTCTCACGGGACGAACTTCGCTCCATCACCGTCCTAGCCGGGGATTTGACGGCCCCGTTCCTTGGAGCAGACGAGCGGTTCATCACCGACCATGACCGTTCCATCGACTTGGTGCTCCACATGGCGGCCCTCGTCAAATTCGATGAGGAGCTCCGTGAGGAACTGTTCGAGACGAATTTGACCGGGACGAGACAAGCGCTCGCGCTCGCAAAGGCGCTGCATTGCCCTCGCTTCTTCCACGTCAGCACGGCGTACACGCTCGGAGCACGCGAGGTCGGCGATGAGACGTTGTATGCGACCGACCAGACGTTCCATAATCCGTACGAGGAGAGCAAGGCGCACGCCGAACAGGCCGTCTGGGCGGAACGGGACCAGCTCGACGTCTCGATTTTCCGTCCCGCCATCATCGTTGGGGACTCGAAGACCGGCGAGGCCGACTCGAAGTTCACGATGTACGGCTATATGCGCGCCCTCGAGGTGTTCAAGCGCCGTCTCGAGCGCCGCGGGGCACCGGATGGACCGATTCGTCTGCTCGGCTCGGAGACCGGCACGTCGAACCTCGTCCCGGTCGATTACGTGGCCGATGTGCTCCTCGCCGCCATCGAACACGCCAAGCCGGACACGATTTATAACGTGACGAACGATGACCCGCCGCGCAATGTGACCATGCTCGACTATATGAAGCAAGCGCTCGCGTTCCCGCACTTGAAGATCACCGAGACGCCGACGTCTTCGCTCAGCCAAGCCGAACAGACGTTCAACGAGATGGTGAAAGTGTTCAACCCTTACTTGAATCGCAATATCGCGTTCGACGACGCCAACACGAAACGTCTGTTAGAGGACGCCGGGTACAAACCGCTCGACTTGAACGAGCGTTCGCTGCGCCGGATCGTGAACGCCTATTACGAGACAAAATGACGAAAAGAGCCGGGACTGACGAGGTCAGTTCCGGCTCTTTTTATGGTTTGTCGCAGACGAGGACGATTTTCCCGGCCTGAATCTCTCCTTCGAGCGATTCGACCATCTCTTTCGTCAGACCGAGGCTCTCGAGCTGCTCGATCCGGTCATCCGAATTTTTTGTAAACTTCGACATGAGTGACTCCCACAGCCCTTTTTCAGTGATGCGGTATGGTTGCACACCCGCTTCTGCAGCGAGCCGCACCGTCAATTCTTCATCTCTCGCAAATAAGTAAATGTGCTCGTTGACACATCCCCCTGACACCATCCCGTTCACTTCATGGTCGACCGAGGTCATATCCCGCACGATTCTTGTTTCTAACATATTCATCCTCCTAAACGTCCGCTGATCTAAAATCGAATAATATACTATTCCCGAAAAATGAGTCACAAAACCCATTTCGTTCAGCGATTTGAAAAAGAGGGGTTCAAGAAAACGTGGCAGTCCAGTCCTCGATTCCGAAATGGTCGACGATGCCTTGGATGCGGGTCCGTTCGTCCGATTCAGACGACACCTCTTCGCGACTGACCCGAACGATATTAATGCCGGTCTGCCAGTCGATCTTTCCAGACCGATAGCCTGCTTGTTGTAACAACCCGGCAACAATCTCGAGCTTCTCGCGCTCGGTCGATTTCAACGTATGGCTCACTCTCACGCGTGACACTCCTTCCCGTTCCAAACCGTATTGTATCATAGGGGCGGACAACAGATGCGACACCGATTTCTTTGATGCTATACTACATATAATGAGACAAGGAGTGATGTTGATGCCGAGACAGGATATGAACACGATCATGCTCGACTATATGAATGAGAAAGAAGATTACGAGGCGTTCGCAGCCAAGCTGAAGTTACTCCTCAGCGAGCTGTTGAACGACGCCGGCATCCAGTTCCACTCGATCGTCGCCCGGGCGAAGGAAGCCGAGAGCCTGTATGCCAAGTTATCCCGCAAACCGTATCAATACCGGTCGTTGCGCGACGTCCAGGATTTGGCGGGGATTCGGATCGTGACCTATTTCCACGACGATGTCCGTGCCGTGGCCCAAATCCTCGAGGATGAGTTCCGGATAGACCGCGAACAGTCGATTGATAAATCCACGTTGCTCGACCCGAATGAGTTCGGTTATTTGTCGGTCCATTACGTCGTCGGCTTGAGCGACACGCGGCTCGCCCTCGGGGAGTACCGTCGCTATGAGGACAAAGAAGCCGAGATTCAAGTCCGGTCCATCTTGCAGCACGCGTGGGCCGAAATCGAGCATGACCTCGGTTATAAGAACCCGAACGCCGTGCCACCGGAAATCAAGCGCAGCTTCAGCCGTGTCGCCGGGCTCCTCGAGATTGCCGACTCCGAGTTCGTCAATATCCGCAAACAGTTGCGGACGTTCGAACAAGAGACCGTCGAACGGATCGTCGAATCGCCCGATAAGGTGAGTATCACGCGAGATAATTTGAATTACTATATCGCCAATGACGTCACCGTCGAGAAGCTTGACAACGCCATCTTCCAGAGCGATTGGCTGCTCGACACCGACTTGTCGACGATCATCGAGCTGACGCGTATGTTCCATTACGCGGAGATTCGCACGTTCCAGGACTTGAGCGACACGCTCGACCTTTACTTCAATCGGGCTATCCAATGTGCGACGCTGTTGCCATCGTCTCTCCTGCCCCGTCAAGGGATGGGTGTCGTCTATGCCGTCCTCGCGAAATTGCTCGCAGAAGGCGATGACCAGCAGATCGAGTTCTTCTTCCGACGCTTCTATCCGGATTTGAAACATTACGACGAGGTCATCCAAGAACTTCGTACCCGCGAAGAGCCATCATAACTTTACAGACATCATGTTTTTGTTGTAGAATGTTTTTATGTTCTGAAATATATGCAAATAATGATATTTTATGTAGGAGGTATTCTTGAGGATGACAACACCTGTACAAACAGCATCCCGCCGTCAGCTCGTCGCCGATGCTGAGCGAGGGATTCGCATGAACTATCGCGGAGTGAAAAAGAACCTCCGGTCGATGTTCTCACAATACTTGACGCGAAACGAATTTTTCATTCTCCGCTCGCTTTGTCAAAACAGTCCTCAAATCGCCTCGGCTCTATCGAACGAGTTCCAATTCTCGGCTTCGATGATTACCGCTCTCGCGGATGAACTCACGAAAAAAGGGTTGATCTCCCGCGAACGCAGCGAACGTGATCGTCGTGTCGTCGAATTGCAAGCGACTGAAGAAGGCCGTGCCCTGTTCGAGACACTGGAAGACATGAAAATCGAGTATTTGATGGACGTGTTCACCGATTTCTCAGATGACGAATTGATTCTTCTGTCAAGACTGCTTGACCGAATGGACGCATAAGAACGACTGGGCCGATTATTGCGGCCTGGTCGTTTTTTGTTTCGCCACGCTACAACAAAAAACCCGAGTATGGTTGGACCACACTCGGGTTCATTCTTGATTTAAGACTTGACGATCGCCGTGACGACGATTCGGTCCCGGTATCCATACTCTGGGTCATAAGGGCCCGTACAAGTGATTAGCTGGAGCCGTTCCGCCTGGGTCGCCGCAAAAATCGAGGCGAGCGGGACGTCTTCGAGCCGATACCGTTCGACGGAAACGACTTCATACGCGATTGCCTTTTTGCCACGCTGGAGCGTCACCGATTCTCCGAGGCGTAAGTCGCCAAGGTTCGCGAAGATGGCCGGACCACTGAGGTCATCGAGATGACCAGATAATACCACGTTTCCGGTCGCCCCTGCTTTCGCCCCGTACCGATACCAGCCGACCTCATCTGTCTCCGTCGGAGTATCCATCCGGTCGAGTCGGTCTTTCCCGACCGGTTGGATGACCGCGTTGACATCAATTGACGGAATCTTCAGTCGTTTTGGGATAAATGTGTCGGTACGGAATGACTGCCGATCAATTTCGGTCGTTTCTAGGACGAGCGGTTCGGCGAAGCCGACCGTCGTCAATTTCGCGTCCGCATCCGGTGCGTCTGCGCCCGGTGCAATCATAAGGAACGATAACGTTCCGATGAAGAGTAGTTTAAGCGTCTTGCTTCTGACGACGAAAGACGTAGAAGCCAGCTGCTGCTGCACCAAGAACCGCTGCTGCGAGCAACCAGTTCATCGATGCTGTCTGAGCGAGACCACCTTGACCTGTGTCAGGTGCTCCAGCCATTTCCCCACCGTCTGCTGCGAGAAGGACTTCAAACGCTGGTTCGCCTTCAAGGAGTCCGATGGCGAATGCCGTGTAGTTTTTACCGCCTTCGAGAGCGACACCGTCAAGTGCCTTCACGACGTCAGTCGCGCCGGCCGGACGAACTTCAAGGTCATACGTGCCAGCGTCGAGTGTACCGTAGTCACTTACTGCTTTGAACTCGAGGTTCGAGAAGAGTGGGTCGCCGCCTTTAGGAGCGACATCGACTGCCGGTGCGTCAGGTGCGAAGTGAGCGACGCGGACTTTCGATTTTCCATCTTCGAAGTTCGCATCGTCTTCCATTGCTGCGATCTCGATGTTTTCAAGTTGACCGATTGCTGCCGCTGTGTAGAATTTGCCTGCTTCGATTGAGAGGTCTGCCGCAACGACGACCGTCTCTGTATCACCAGCTGGCTTGATTTCCACGTTGTAATCTCCAGCCGGGAGAGTCAAGTAGTCTGTGAGCGCTTTAAACTCTGCGCCTTCGACCGCGACTTCACCATTGACGTACACATCTACTGCAGGTGCGTCAGGTGAAGCGTGGAGTACACGTACCATCGCGTTCTCGTGTCCATCTGCACTGACCGGCACGATGAGTGCGAACGCCAAGGCGAGTGTACCAAGTAAAGACATCAATTTCTTCATGTGAAATTTCCTCCTTTTTCTGCTTGGGTTGACCGATTGACTGTTTACAACAAGTTTGATGCGGTGCTGCAATGTGTGCTACATCTGATTGCTATGTAGCTGGTGACATCTTAAATTTAAGACAACGGAGCAACGGCGTAAAGGTGACGGTATGCTCTCAATATGCCGCTCAGCACATTTGAAAGAAACCGCTTTCTTTACATTAACCAGACTTCCCCTTCCCTATTGTTTAAAAACCCCGTAACGCGTAACGTTACGGGGTTGAATGTGCTTTTGCCCAGTCGATGTCATTTACGAACACCGCATCGACGCCGAGTTGACTGAACCGCTCTAGGTCGTGGACTGTTTTCACGGTATAGGGACGTACGGAGAGACCTTCGTCCTGAAGATGAAGAATCTCTTCATCGGTCATCGTCAGGACATTCGGATGAACGGCGGTCGCGCCGACTTTCTTGCAATATGCGACGAGGTCATATAGCGGTTGTGCCAACAATACGGCACACTCAATTTCTGGCGCCAATTGGTTCAAACGCTGGAGCGTCGAATGGTTAAAAGAAGAGAACATGACTTGTCCAACTGGAAGACGCTGGTTTCGAATGGTGTCAATCAAGAGTTGTTCAATACCAGGATACCGCTCGATATCCGTCTTGACCTCGAGATTGAGGACCATCGATGTCCCTCGGCACAGATCGATCAGTTCGTCTAACGTCGGAATCTGTTCTTGGATAGCGGACGTGACACCGGCATTATAGCCTCGCAGCTCTGATAAAGTCATATCGGCGACACGTCCACGCCCATCTGTCGTCCGATTGATCGTCTCATCGTGGATAAGGACGAGCTTTCCGTCCTTTGTCATGTGCACGTCCGCCTCAATCCCATCGCTTTGTGCTTCGAGTGCTGCCCGGAACGCCGTCATCGTATTCTCCGGATGATGGGCCATCACCCCTCGGTGCGCGAAGAGTTTCATTCGTTTTCGCCTCAGTTCGTTTTGTATTTGTTCGTCAAATAGCGGATGAGCGGGCGGACCGAGATGTCCTCTCCGGTCACTTGCTTGATGAGTTCGTTCGGGGTCAGCGCTTTACCATGGCGGTGGACATTGTCCTCGAGCCATTGTTTGATTGGACCGAACGTGCCCGTGCTGATGAGCGACTCGAAGTCAGGATGCTCGTTCTTGAGTGATTCCGTCAATTGAGCGGCGTAAATCAGACCGAGGGCGTAACTCGGGAAGTAACCGAACGACCCGCCGGCCCAGTGAACGTCTTGTAGGACGCCTTTCGAATCACTCGGCACATCGACACCTAGATATTCCTTATAGAGCGCGTTCCATGCCGCTGGCAAATCCTCGACCGACAAATCACCTTGGATGAGTTGCTTTTCAAGCTCATAGCGGATGATGATATGCAGGCTGTATGTCAGTTCGTCCGCCTCGATCCGGATGAGAGACGGTTTCGCCTCGTTCACGCCGGCATAGAACGTATCAAAATCTATGTTCTGCAACTGTGGATGCTCGGATTGAAGGCGCGGATAGACGCTCTTCAAAAACACCTCGCTTCGTCCGACAAAGTTTTCAAAGAAGAGGGACTGTGACTCATGGATGCCCATCGAGGCACCGCCCCCGAGACCGAGTTCGTCGAGTTCAGAGTCGATTTGCTGTTCGTACGTCGCGTGCCCGGCCTCGTGCATCGTACCGAACAAGGCGTTACGGAAATCGGTCTCATCATATTTCGTCGTGATGCGCACATCGCGACGGTTGATCGTGATCTCGAACGGATGCACCGTGGCATCGAGACGGCCGCGCGTCAAATCATAGTCGACGACACGCATCCAGTCCTCACACAGTCGTTGCTGAACGGCCTTGTCCATCGACCAGTCGAGCACTTGGACCGGTTCAGGCAGCTGACGGATCAGCGGGACGAGCTCGTCGCGAAGCGTCCGGAACAATTCATCGAGCTGGTCGACGGTCATCCCTGGCTCATAATCGTAAAGGAGGGCGTCATACGGATGCGATTCGTAGCCGAAATAGTCGGCGAACTTCCGCTGAAATCCGATGATTTTCTCGAGATATGGGGCGAACATGTGCCAGTCATTCTGATCCTTCGCTTTCTCCCACGCCGTCTCAGCCTCAGAGACGAGCGTCACATACGCCTGATATTCTGAGGACGGGATTTTGGCATTCCGTTCATATTGGGTTTTGGCGACCGCGACCGAACGCAACTCGATCGGTGTCAAGTCCTCCGTCTCGGTCATCTCGGCCAACAGTGCCTTGAAGGATTCGCTCGTCTGGCGTTTGAACGCCTCGGTCGACAGATAACCGATTGTCTCGGCCCGTAGCGGTGCCGACTGTTCCGGCATCTGGGTACGCATGTCCCAATACAGTAAAGAAATCGCCTCGTCGAAGGCACGCAATTGTTTGAAATGGTCACGCCACTGCTTTGTTAGTTCCATTCTGATTCCACCCCTATGACAGTTATATCGTTACTTCTTTACTTTAATATAGACGACCCGCGTTGCCTATTGTTTCGGCACATCGATTTTCCGATCATAGGCGAGCGGTTGTGTCGCCGGTCCTTCCAACACGTTTCCTTTCGTGTCGAACCGTGAACCGTGGCACGGACAATCCCATGAGCGTTCCGCATCGTTCCAATTGACGGTACATCCCATATGGGTGCATCGTGTCGAGACGAGATGGCATTCGTTGTCGAGGTCACGGTACGCGCCGACCTTCTTGCCGTTTACCTGGACGATCCCGCCTTCATCAAGTTGCAGGTCGTCGAGTGTACCCGGTCTTTCCAGTGACCCTTTGACGAATTGAACGGCCGTGTCGAGGTTCGTCTTTAAGAATTGCCCGACGTCGGCCGGTTTCAATTTCGAGCGTTGTGGGTCCAATAAGTCGTTGAACCGATTCGGGCGCCCGGTCAGTCGATCGGCCAGCAACAGTCCGCCGGCAATCCCGTTCGTCATCCCCCATTTGGCGAACCCGGTGGCGACGAACACGTCCGGCTCACGGCTGAACATTTGCCCGATGTACGGGAGGTGGTCCAACGTGATCAGATCCTGGGATGACCAGCGGAAACTCGCTTTCTTGGCCCCGAACGAATCATGGGCGAAGCGGTCCAAGCGGTCATAGCGCGAGCGGGTCTCGGTGACGTGTCCGCTCAAGTGTCCTTCGCCTCCGACGAGCATATACGTCTTGTCGCCATCCTTGAACGTACGGAACGACCGGCTCGGCTGATCGACACTCAAATACATACCGTCCGGGACGCTCTGTTCCGTCTCACAAGCGACGATATAGGAACGCTCGACCTCAAACTTCGAGAAGTACAGCCCCCGGATGTCGTTGAACGGGTAATGGGTGGCGACCACGACCTGATTCGCCTGGACCCGTCGCCCTGTCGACGTCGTGACGATCGGGCGCGGTCCCGAACTGATTTCGGTCGCCCGTGTCTTCTCGTGGAGTCTCCCGCCAGCCGCGACGAAGCGGTTGGCGAGCTCGTGTAAGTATTTGACCGGATGCATCTGGGCCTGGTCGCGAATGACGATCGCTTGTTTGACCTCGAACGGGAGGACCGCCTTCACTTCCTCGGTCGCGTCTCCCCCGGGCAGCTCAAGTTGTGCATACGCCTCGCGCTCAGCGACGAGTTGACTCGACCCATCGATTGAATATAAATATGAATCTTTTGTCTCGAAATCGATGTCGAACCCGGCCTCGACCTGTTGCCGCAAATAGGCGAGTCCCTGCTCGTTGAACTCGTAATAGAGGCGCGCCGTCTCTTGATTGAACGTCCGAATCAATTTGGAATAGACGGTCCCATGCTGAACGGAACATTTCGCGGTCGTGTGGCCGGTCGTCCCCCGGCCGATTTCAGTCGCTTCGAGCAAGACGACTTGCTTGCCGCGCTGTTGCAACTCATATGCCGTGACGAGCCCGGCGATTCCTGCCCCGATGACGACAATGTCACACGAAATAGAGCTCTCAAGTCGCGGATAAGGTGTTGCCGCATTGTGCTGACGCCAGAGTGAATTGGTGAACGGATGACGATGCATAAACGTACCCCCTCTAAATAAGATAAGTGTCTGTTACTGTGTATACCCCTTCCGATTCATTTCATACGCCTCAATTATTGACCTGATTCTTGATTTTGAAGACGATTTCAGGAGGCCTCATCCATTATGGTAGAAAAGTAAACAATGAAGGAGCGATTATCTAGTGAAACGAAACCGCAGACATCGAAGAAACACGTACATCATGAGGCGACTCTTTGTCGGCCTCGCCATGATTGGATTACTTGCCATCATCCCTGCATTGATCGGCTTTAAACAAGAAGCAGAACCGAAAACCGTTGCGCCGGCCGCGGCCGCCGTACCGGTCAAACAAGGACCGTCGTTCCCCGAGATTCCAATCAAACCATGGACGACTCAACCGCTCGTGTCGCCCGACACGGCCGAACTTCTCGTCGGGTCGATGGCGTTCGTCAATTTGACAGATGGCCAGGTGCTGATTGACAAGAATGGTGCCGACCGCGTCTTCCCGGCCAGTACGACCAAACTGATGACCGCACTTCTCGCTTATGAGAAGGCCGTCGCCGAGAAAGAACTCGATCAAAACGTCGTCATCGTCAAAAAATCTACTTTGGATATCCCATGGGACAGCCATATTGTCCATCTCGCGGTCGGTGACCGCTTGACCGTTCGCCAGGCCTTATACGCGACATTGCTCGAATCAGGAAATGACGCGGCCAATAGTCTAGCCGAGTACGTGAGCGGCTCGACGAATGAGTTCGTCGAACTGATGAACGCACGCGCCCAAGTGCTTGGACTGACCGGGACCCAGTTCCGGAATGCCCATGGCTACTCCGACCCGAATCATTATACGACCGCGCTCGACATGGCTCGCATCACGTATGCGTTCGGCACTTATCCTGAACTCGTCGAGATTGCCGGAACGTATGAATATGAGGCAAAGTTTAAAGATGCTGCCGGAAATCAAAAGCGACGCTGGTGGTATCATCTCGGATCGGCCGTCAATGAACGGAGCATTCATTACTCGAAACTCGTCACAGCGACCAAGACCGGCTATACCGACGAATCGGGCTATACGATGGTGTTCTTGATGGAGCGGGATGGGAAACAATATGCCTTGGTAACGATGCAAGCCAAATCCGGGCAGACGTTCCCGACGATGCGTTCTGTCGAAAAAATCGCGTTCAATCTCACCACCGAATGATTTAAGCAATCAAACGACGGTTTCTCTCTGCAAAGGGAGAAGCCGTCGTTTGCGTTTAAAGACATAAAATATGACGAGTTATATGACAAATAGATGACACAGAAGTGTCACGAACATAACTAATTGTCAGAATGTTTAAACTTTAATCACGAAAAATAATGCACTCATCCGTTGATACTATGCGCTTTAGAGCCGTTTTTATGAAAACATGACAGTTTGCAATGATTTCCGTGGTCCGTTATGGTTAGTCACAAGTTCGCCTAGTCATTCAAGTTTGACTCATTTGTGTGAGACACACACATGATTGAACCGTGATTGATTGAATCGACACAATTGAAAGCAAACAGGAGGTAATCAAATGTTATGGCAAGAATGGGTATCCATCGCGCTTTACCTCGTGATGATGCTCCTCATCGGATACGTCGCTTATAAACGGACGACCGATTCATCAGATTATATGTTAGGTGGCCGCAAGATGGGGCCAGGTGTTACCGCCATGTCAGCCGGAGCTTCGGATATGAGTGGTTGGATGTTAATGGGACTTCCGGGCGCAATGTATGCCACGGGATTATCAGCGATTTGGTTAGCCGTTGGATTGGTCATCGGAGCTTACTTGAACTACTTGTTAGTCGCTCCCCGTCTACGTGTCTTCACAGAGATGGCAAATGACTCGATCACGATTCCTGACTTTTTAGAGAATCGGTTCCGAGATCACTCGAACTGGCTACGGATCCTGTCTGCATCCGTCATCATCATCTTTTTCACGTTCTATACGTCAGCTGGACTTGTCTCTGGCGGGAAGTTGTTTGAAAGCTCATTCGGGCTCGACTATCAGACAGGTGTCATCGTGACGATTAGCGTCGTCGCACTATATACACTGTTCGGCGGTTTCACAGCCGTCAGTTGGACGGACTTTGCGCAAGGTGTCATCATGTTCCTCGCTCTCGTCCTCGTCCCAGTCGTCGCCTTGACTGACGTCGGTGGTGTCTCGAACGCCGTCGATACGGCTTCGACAATCAACACGGAATTGTTCGACCTGTTCAAAGGAACAACGACGCTCGGAATTATCGGTCTCCTCGCTTGGGGACTTGGGTACTTCGGTCAACCGCACATCATCGTCCGCTTTATGGCGATTCGTGATGTGAAATCATTGAAGACGGCACGCCGTATCGGTATGGGCTGGATGACAGTCTCAATCATCGGTGCCGTCATGACTGGACTTGTCGGGATCGCCTACTTCCGTGGTCAAGGCAATCCTCTCGCTGACCCGGAGACGGTGTTCATCCGTTTCTCAGAAGTATTGTTCCACCCGTTCATCACTGGATTCTTGCTCGCTGCAATTCTGGCAGCGGTCATGTCGACGGTATCGTCGCAGCTTCTCGTGACATCTTCGGCTTTGACAGAAGACTTCTATCGCAAGTTCTTCAATAAAGATGCCAGTGAAAAAACGATGGTCCTCGCCGGTCGAATCGGCGTCTTGACGGTCGGACTTGTCGCGACACTCATGTCGCTCAGCCCGTCGAACACGATTTTGACGCTCGTCGGTTATGCTTGGGCCGGTTTTGGCTCAGCGTTCGGTCCAGCGATTCTCTTGTCACTCTACTGGAACAAGATGACGCGCCAAGGTGCACTTGCCGGTATCCTCGTCGGGGCCATCACGGTCATCGTTTGGATCGTCACCGGACTCTCGACGGTCATCTATGAAATGGTGCCAGGCTTCTTCCTCAGTATGCTCGCCATCGTGCTCGTCAGTACGTTCACGAGCCAAAGTGAGCAGAAACGGATCAACCGTGAATTCAGTGAAATGGAAGCTGAACTCGCCGTTGCGAAAAAAGAATAACATCAATCAAAAAACGCGGGCCGTTCGGCTCGCGTTTTTTGTTGCGCACGGTCACGTATCCTTATTCTAACGCGGCTCGTTTTATAAATGACTGTGACAATGGATTAAAGAAAAAACCACAGACATCTTGTCTGTGGTCTGAATAAATTACATCGCTCTCGCCATGAACCATAGTTGAATGAAGAATGGCACGAGGACGAGCACGAGCATCGCGTTGCGCATCCGACGATTCCGGTTCCAATAATACGCCATCAAGACGAACGGATGAAGCGCCGTCAGCTGGTAAGGGTTGAACCAGAACCAAGTGAGCAACAAGACGATAAAGAAATATAGGACCGAGCGCTGTTTCGTGGCACGCCATTCTCGCCACATATCGAACGCCCCTTTGAAGAACACAATAAACGTTACTACCCAAAATACCATCACAATCACACTATTCAATGATTAGACCACCTTCATGAGACATTTTCGATATAGAATCCGCCCCAGTAGATATGCCGATACGTGTACTCATTCCCACTCTCTGCCGTGATGATAATTTCATCCTCTGTCAACACGAGCACGTGTACTGGAATCTCACCTTTTCGAAGCATCGGACTGAACAATTGGAACTGCTTGTTCAACCACTTCCGTTCTGTGAAGTCACGGTAATGGTGTAAGGCGAGCGAAGGATGGACCAAGAACACGCCTAGCACAAAGGCGATGGCCCCTGGCGATGCTGAGACTTCAAGCAGTAAAGAGAAGACGAGGACGAGCGATAGCACCGCATAGCCGAATTCGAGTAACTCCATCAACGAAGCCCGGCTCGCAATCACGTACTGCATGACACGGAACGCCACATACAGCAACAGACTGACCGCCACATACTGGGAAAACGGGGCACTGCTCATCGAAACGTCTAGATAGAACAAGACCGGTAGTAACATAACCCACTTCCATAATTGTAAGGCGAGGTAAAACAATGTTTGATCGATGAAACGACGATTGTGTACGAGCCGTTGCATATCCATGTTTCCCACCTCCGATTAAAAGATGTGACCTTAACCGTATCATTCCCTGAATCAAAGAATGATAACAAGCATTTACACGTCAACCGGATATTTCTTTTCGTTCGATAAGCGTGGCGTTTAACAGCCCCCCGAGAAGGATGACCGAGGCCGCCAAATAAAACCAGATCAGCAAGATGATGAAGGCACCAAGTTGACCGTAAAACTGTTCATAGTTTGCATACTGTGAATAGTAGCTGAAGACGTTCGAAACTGTCAAGATGCCGATGGTAGCAAACGCCGCCCCGGCCCAACTGTCACGGAATGTTCCGCGATGGCTCGGCAACCACTTATAGACGAGCAAGAAGACGCTGAACAGGACGAGCGTGCCGACAATCCAACGGAAATAGAACCAGATTTGCGCATAGCGTTCGACGATGTCGTCAATAAAGATGATATGTGTCGCTAACTCCCTGAGCGCGGTCTCGATGACCGGGATCAGTAGCGAGAATGGCAAGACGAACATGAGCGCGAGCGTCACGGCGATGTCTTGCAAGACGCCCCGCCAGAACGCTTTGTTTCGGATCAGTCGATAGGCGTCGTTCAAGGAGCGAACGAGCGATTGGACGGCCATCGAAGAGATCCAAAGTGCCGGTAAGATGCTGAGCGAGGCCAAGCGTAGTCTCGAATCATCAAAAATGGCCTCGATGTTCCCTTGTAACAATCGATAACTCGCCTCGGGCATCACCAAGGACAACGCCGAGATGACGTCTCCGCTCGAGAACGGCAGCCACCCGACGATACCGAGGACGAACAATAGAAATGGGAATGTGGACAGGATGAAATAGTAAGCCAACATCGCGGCTTGATCGAAGAATCGTTCGGCAAAAAATCGTTTGAATGTGTGAAGAAAGGGTTGTATCATGTCGTGCGCTCTTTTCTATTTTTATTATATAAATACGGTACGTGAAATAAAAAGATTCAACAAGCAAAGGCAAGGCTGGCGCTGTGCGTCAATCCTTGCCTTACGCTCAACTAATATTCTCTCGTTTCGCTTCCCATGCTTCGACGTGCTCTTTCCCTGGCAGCTCGACGTCGTCCCGATTGAACACCGGATCGCGCCCTGCTCGTTTCTGGGCCACGTAATCATCAAGCAACAGTTTTGCGACTTTACTGAGCCGGAAGATGGCGTACATGTTGACGAGTGCCATCAGACCCATGAAGATGTCGGCGATCGACCAGACAAGCCCGGCCGAACGGACCGAACCGAACAACACCATCCCGATGACGGCAATCCGGTAAATGACGAGATACACTTTCCGTTCCGAGATGAACTCGATGTTCGTCTCCCCGTAATAATAGTTTGCCAAGATCGAGCTGAAGGCGAACAATAAAATCGCGATCGTCATGAGCGATGTCGCGACCGGCCCGATCTCGGTGAGGAGCGCCTCTTGGGCAAGTTCGATGCCTTGGAAATCTTCTGAACCCGGCACGCCGGAGATGAGGACGATCATCGCCGTCGCCGTACAAATAAAGAGCGTATCGACGAACACGCTGAGTGACTGAATGAGACCTTGCTTGACCGGGTGACTGACCTCGGCGGTCGCAGCCGCGTTCGGGGCCGACCCCATCCCCGCCTCGTTCGAGAACAAGCCTCGGCGAATCCCTTGCAAGACGGCCGCACCGACCGCTCCGCCAAGCAGTTGTCGGAACCCGAGCACACCTTCTGAGAAAATGGCCGAGAATACGGCCGGGACGACCTCCAAATTCGTCAAGACGACCCACAGGGCGAGCAAGATATAACCGCCAGCCATGATTGGGACGATAATCCCTGACAGCGTCGAGATGGACCGGATCCCACCGAAGATGACGATCCCCGTCACGACGGCCAAAATAATTCCGATCCAAAGCGTATCGATCTCGAAGACGTTGTTGACCGACAAGGCGATCGTGTTGGCCTGGACCGAGTTGAATGCAAATCCAAACGCGAACGTGATCAGAATGGCGAACACGACGCCGAGCCATCGCTGGCCGAGCGCCCGTTCGATATAGTAGGCCGGTCCGCCGCGCCACGCCTTGCCGTCATGCACTTTGTACACTTGGGCGAGCGTGCTCTCAACGAACGCTGACGCCGAACCGATCAACGCGATGAGCCACATCCAAAACACGGCACCCGGTCCCCCGAGTGCGATCGCGGTCGAGACGCCGGCGATATTCCCGGTCCCGACCCGTGCTGCCGTCCCGATGGCGAACGCCTGGAACGACGATACTTGTCCTTTTTCGTGCTTGATCCCTTTGACGAATAACAGCTTGAACATCTCGGGCAGCATCCGGAACTGGACGAACCCCATCCGAATCGTGAAATAAAGCCCACCGGCAATCAATACAAAAATAAGTACGTACGTCCATAACAAATCATTCGCCTGCATGACGAGCTCGCGAATGTCCATGCGCATCCCCTCCTTTTACGGAGTTATTACCCGCTCGACGGACCGCAGAAACGAGACGGTCAGCGCGAAGCCTCTTCTAGTATGCGTTCACAGAGCGCATGCGTCGTCAGACTATCAGCAGCGAGCACCGACTCGTTCGGTTCGCCGTTCAGTAGCTTGATGAACGCATCGATCATCGTCGTGAAGCCGCGACGCATAAGGTTCGACTCCCACGGACTCAGAGCCCGCTCGAGCATGCCGTCGCGCGTGAAGTCATACACGCGCTCGACGTCGCGGGTCACCCGCTTCAGACTCGGAGACATCACTTCCATCACTTCTTCCGTACAGCCGTTGTCGCGGTTCATGATCCCGAGCGCTTCGATCCCATCCGCCGTGAATTGAATCTGCAACTGTTTCAGCGTCTCTCCTTCATAGCGCGTCCGCACCGACAAATTCTCAACCGGTGCGAGCCCCGTCAAGTAACGGAGCGTGTCGACGACGTGGACGAAATCCTCGATAATGAACTCTCGGAGCGTCGCCGGTTGATACGTGCGATTCTTTTGAATGAGGACGAGGTTTTGGTCCGTGACTTCCTTCAAGGCCGCCGTCGCCGTCGCGAAACGACGATTGAAGCCGGTGACGAGTTCGACCCCGTTGTCTGCCGCGAGCCGCACGAGCCGCTCCGTCTCGTCGAGCGAGAACGTGACCGGCTTATCGATGAACACATGGACGCCCCGTTCGAGCACGTAGCCGACCTGGTCCGCGTGGGCCGACGTCGTCGAATGGATCAACACGCCATCCACCTCATCGAGCGGCACGTCTTGTAACGACCGGTAATGGCCGCTGAATCGGTATTTGTCGACGAGCTGCCCCGCTTTCGCCTCATCTCTCGAAACGAGATAGACGTCCACCCCTTCTAATCCGGCATAAACCGGTAAATACGCTTTTTTCGCGACATCCCCTAACCCAACAACCACGATCTTCATTTCAACATCTCTCCTCTTCGATGGACTGAACAAAACCCCATGGCGTACGCCCGGGGTCGATGGTTCACTTAATGGACGGCAAGAATCTCAAAACTCGTGATCGGCTTGCGAATCGCATCCGACACGATTTGATATAGGTCGGCGAGTTGCTCATTATCCTTTAAATCTGGCGTCCGGTCGAGCTCGACTTCACACGTTCGTGTCGTCTGTTCCTTATCTTGAAACGCATATTCAATCGTATATGTCTGCATGATATGTCTCCTCTCAAGCGATGTATACGTATGTATAGCCTGAAACGAAATGATTGAAACGCCTCGGGTGTGCGACTCAAATCGCTCGAGAGCCCCCTGTTCGACCCGTTCTCCCCCCATTGTACCATTCGTACCTAGGGCGACGCCTCCCCCATCTGTGACAAAATCTGTCTCGTTTGTCGGAAGCACGATTAAAACCGCCTCCAATCCGTTTGCTTGAAAATGTGGGCGAAGATTCCTAGAATGGACAAGTATGCATCAGAGACATAGGAGTTTTAACATGAAAAACAATCTTACTTATCTTGCCTTCCCGCTGGCCATGCTGTTGTTGGCCGGTTGCACGAACGAGACAGAACCGAATCCCGAGTCGAAGACGGAACCTCAGGAACAGGTTACCGTTGAGACGGAGCCCCCTGACCAGACCGAAACGAACGATCACTTCACGGGCTACGACTTGATTGAAGTCGAGGGTGGAGATTTGTCAGGCGACCGCGAGCATAATGTCGTCGTCGATATCGGATACGGGGAACGCGAGTACTGGGCGTTCACGAACGAGCACGGACAACTCGTGAAAGTGCTCGCCGACGAGATCGTCTTGCAAGATGATGAGCTCGAGGACGTCACGTCTTCGGGTCGCTATTATTCAGACGAGGCGAAAGTGCCTGGTGTCGAGCATCGCGACCTCGACGAAGGGCACGTCATCGCCGATTCGCTCGGCGGCGTCTCGAACGCCTTCAACATCACTCCGCAAGACAGCACGCTCAACCGCCACGGGGACCAGGCGTACATGGAGAGCGTGATCCGGAGCGCAGGCGGCGCGACCGACTTCGAGGCCATCATCACCTATCCGGATACGGAGACGCAAATCCCTTCACACTATGAGTACACATACACTGTCAAAGGAAATGTTATTACCGATTCGTTCGACAACGTGAACCCGGACGAGGTGAACGAGTCGCTCGGGCTGACCGAGAGTGCGACTGAAGCCGAGTCCGTGTCTGAAGACGGTGACGTCGCGAGCATCGATATGAATGGGAACGGCCAAGTGACGATCCAAGAAGCAAAAGATGCCGGGTTCAGCATGCCGATCACAAGCGATCATTGGCTCTATCCTTACATGCATGACAATGATGGCGACGGGATGGTCGGAGAATAAGCTATCGGGATCACCCACAACGATATGAAAGAATCATCGACGTCACGCTCTTCCTGATCAAAGGGAGAGCGTTTTTTTATGGCGCGTCGATATGAGATTGAATTGTCGGCCCTTCGATATTGTAAAACATAAAATCAAGCAAAAAAAGGACCATAGACGAGTGTCTACGATCCTTCGACCAATTGTTATTTTGAGTCAGCCGACTCAACAGGACGTCTCGGCGGACGCTTGCCGAAAAACTGGTAGTACTGTTTATAACATTCCATCCGTTATCAATCACCATCTCTTGATATCCATACGAAGTAAAATGATTGGGTTGACACCATTAATTATCCACCTAGTCTGCAATGCAGTGTGCAATGCAATATAAATACGATTCTGTGCAATATGGTTTATATAATTTAATAAAACAAATCATTATCCTGTATTATAATAGTAACTCTATACTTAAACGATGCCTTTATACATAAACGCTAAATATCTTGGGTATTCGGATTTCATGGTGGAAAAGGGCTTATAAATCACCCTTCTCCAAATTCTTAATAAGTGTGGAAAAATCGACACCAAAGTTGTCTGTAATGTCGTGATCATTCACTTCATACCAATTGAAAGTATCGTATAACATAGCTTTATTGAAAGCACTTGAATTAAATCGTGGCTTACGCTTTTTATGGAGCTTCTCATTGAAAAGGATTTTGGCTCGTAAGGCATCAAACGAGTAACCTCTACCCATTCGCTCTACCTGCCTAATAATGCTGTTAATTGACTCCGTATAAGCATTAGTGAGCCTTTTATCAAAGTAGTTGAATATTTCGACATGCCAGTTGTCTACGGCTCTCACGAGGTCTTTATATGCGTCTTTAGAGTTGCTGGACATGCAACGGTGTCTCCATTGACTATAACGAAGATGACCTTCATCTGGATCAGGAGTATCCCATATCCAGTAAAACTCTTCTTTGAGTTCATAGGCTTCTTTTAAAGCAGGAAGATTACCTAACCAAGTATCTAAGAGGAATGATTCACGTTCATTTAGATCGTGTTTACTCTTTAGAAGGATAAACCTTTCACGCATAAGGGTACGTCTTTCTTTTTGGCTCATATGGGCTTTCAAAGACTTTCTGACGTTATCTAAGGCTTGATTAGCCATTCTAACTACATGAAACTTATCTACGACAACTTTAGCGTGTGGAAGGATAGTGTTCACTGCATCTTTGTAGGGCTTCCACATATCCATTGTGACGTACTCAATGTAAGTCCTGTCACTGATTTCTGAAAGACGTTGGATGACTGTTTCCTTGTTACGGTTAGGCTTGATGTCATAAATAGTCCTGCGTTCAATATTAGTCAATACAAGCCGAGGTCTACGGATAATATGTATCTCGTCTATCCCAAGCCACTTAGGAGTTTCAAACTGGTATTCACGTTCTTTGAGTGCCACATAGTCCTTAAAAACGTTCCTAATGGTTTTCTCGTCAACACCAACGCTTTCTGCGACTTCTACAAAGGTCTTAGACATGGATTGCTCTTGAATGGACTTTAAAAGCCTTTTGGTCATACTACGCTTTTCATCTACAGATATTAGGCGTTCCCAGAAGGTAGATCCGCATTCACGACACTTGTATCGTCTACGGTTCAATTGTAAGCCCACTCGCTTTAAACGAATGGGCAAATCCATAATTAGTTGATTTCTTGAACTGTGTTTGTACAACTTGTCAAAACCACATTCAGGACAACGTTCAGGTGGTCCGACTGCTTCAACTTTAAACATCATATCGGTTTCATTTTCTTGTGGCGGTTCTATTGTTTTAATGTCTGGTAGGGATAATAAGTCTGACATATTATTCATCCTTTATTACTCTGCGGTGTTAAGGTATCAATTATAGATTTGATGTCGAAATCATCAGTGTTAAATTATTTTTGTGACTAAAAAATGCACTTAGAAAATCCCTTAAAGCATTAGCTGGTTCACTTGAATAGGGAGTTGTAAAAAAGTTCCCTTAGCCTGCACAACAAGATAATTTCGAAATATCTTTATCGAACGTAAGTGCAGCTAATTTTAGCCCTTCAGCCATTGTTAAATATGGTGCTAGGGTTTCTGTTAAATCTTCTATCGTTAAGCCAAATTTAACAGCTAATGATGCTGCATAGATGACATCTCCTGCATTCTCAGATACAATATGAACCCCTAATACTTTTAGTGTTTCTGCATCTGCTACTAGTTTAAATACACCGGTTGTTTCACGGTTTACAATTGCTCTTGGAACAGCATCTAAAGGTAATACAGATGTCTTCACATCATACCCTTTCTCTTTTGCTTGTTCTTCTGTTAAACCAACCGTTGCAACCGTCGGATTCGTAAACGTAACAGCAGGAACTACCGATAAATCTATTTTTTTGTTTAATCTACCAATAGCATTATCAGTAATAATTCCACCTTCATAGGCTGCTACATATACAAATTGTGGTCCTAAAGTCACATCTCCTGCTGCATAAATCTTTTCATTACTTGTTTGACCAAAATCATTGATCAGGATTTCATTATTTTTTCCAGTTTCAACACCTGCTGCACTTAAATTTAAAGAATCCGTATTTGGTTTTCTTCCAGTGGCAACAAGTAACTGATCTGATTCAATGACTTCTCTACTGCCATTTACTGTTACGTAAACCCTTTTTATCTCTCCACTTTGTTCAACACGCTCAAAAGTTGCCCCTTTGACAAGGTTTATACCCTGTTCAATTAACGCTTTTTCAACTGACTCTGAAATCTCATGATCATACTCCTTTAAAAGTCGCTCACTTCTTTGCATAAGCGTTATTTCTGAACCTAAATGATGAAATAGTTGTCCAAGCTCCATTCCAATGTATCCTGAACCAATTACAGTTAATCGTTTTGGTATTTTCTTTAACTCAAGAAGTGTTGTACTAGTTAAATAGTCCATTTTTTCAAGTCCTGAAATTTGGGGCAACGAAGGCGATGCACCTGTTGCAATTAAAAAGCGTTTTGCAGATAACTTTGCCCCATTGACCTCAACCGTACTAGCATCAACGAATTTTGCTTCACCTTTAATTAAATCAAAATTATATTCATCAATTAAATCCATATATTTTTGATTCCGAAGTTCGCTCACCAATTTATCCTTTTGCGTGATTAAACTAGCTAAATCCACTTCTCCAGCGGATGTTTGTAAACCTATAAACGGATTGTCTTTTGATAAATGATTGATTTCCCCTGCCCTAAGAAGAGTTTTTGACGGAACACAGCCAATATTCACACAGGTTCCCCCAACCGTTCCACGCTCAATCATTCCAACTTTTGCACCGTATTCTATAGCTTTAATTGCCGAAGAAAAGGCAGCAGCACCAGAACCAATAATAAGAAGGTCATAATTGTCTTCATTAATTAACGCCACGTTTTCTAGTGATGATACTTCTTCAATTTCTCCGGCTTGGTAATTTGCTTCATCAATCGCCTTTATTGCACTTTCAACCTCAATATCATCGGGCAGTTCAAATACTGCTTCACCACGACGATAACTAGACTCAATATTTTTAGCACCTATCTTTTCAAGTGCTGATTCTACGTGTTTTTCACAACCCGTACAAGTCATTCCTGAAATGTTTACCTTAAATTTATTCATAAAAAAGCTCCTTTCGTTAATTAATCTCTCATGTTAATGTTTCTATTATTGGACACGAATGTAATTGCTTTTCATCTGGACATCGTTGTTTTAAGTCGTCTAACATAGTTTCAATTCGTTTTAAATCCTCTATTTGTTTTTGCACTTCCTTTTGTTTTTTAGAAACAAATTCGAACATATCTTGACAACGAACTTCATCTTTATCTACAACACCAAGTAATTTATAAATCTCGCTTAAAGAAAAACCAAGTTCCTGTATTCGTTTAATAAACCCAACACGCTTAACGTCATCATATGAATATATCCGATAACCAGCTTCCGTTCGGTGAGGTTCTTGTAATAAATTTTTTCGCTCGTAATATCTGATCGTTTCTTTATTAACTCCACATTTATCTGCAAACTCACTAATGCGATAAATCATCTTATTTCACCCCATGAATATTATAAACCGTGTACCATAGTACACGGTCAAGTAAATTGGACTATTTTATTTTTTTCCCAAAGTATCACTCGTATGTGATTGATACTTTTATATAATATTATTGATTATCCTAACATCCCACCAGAAAATCCGATTTAAACACCAGTTGTTTTTAAACTATTAAGAAAGTAATTCCACTATATATTCCGAAGACCCATAATAATCAACTGGTATTTAAAACGCTTGACCAGGCAATCGTACGATTGCATCAAGAACACCCACTGATTCATAGTGATCGTGGATTCCAATACACCTCTAAGGCGTTCAAGCGTAAATTAGAGGCGGCAGGAATGACTCAAAGTATGTCACGGGTTGGTCGCTGTATTGATAATGGACCAATGGAATCTTTTTTCGGCACGTTAAAATGTGAAAAGTATTATTTACATAAGTATCAGACCTTTGAAGAACTTAACATTGCCATAAATGAGTACATCTATTTTTATAATCACGAAAGATACCAGAAACGATTAAACGGCCTCAGCCCTAAAGAATATAGAGCGAAAGCCGCTTAAATCACTTTTATTATTTCCACTGTCTACTTGACGGGGGGCAGTTCAGATTATTTTTTAATAATTTATTAAACTCAAAAGGGCACTAAACGTTTCGTTCTCTGCCATGATGTATACCCCTAATCCAACAAAGACTATAGGGATAATCCATCTTCCGTATTTCTCCAAAACTTCAGAAACATGTCTGAAGGAAGCTAAACGATATCCTACAAAACACCAGACAGCAACCATTATAAAGAAGATAATAACCGTAATTACCAGTTCATTCACACTTAAAGTTGTAAAATAAGGCACATAGATGCCGATATTGTCCCCGCCATTAGCGAATGTGATGAAGGCTACACTCATAAATAGTTTGTTAAATCTCCCTGAGTTTAAACTGGAGAGGATCGCACCTTCATCTTCATCTTCACCCTTAATAAACAGTTTAATCCCTAAATAGATCGGAATTAAACCAAGCAATCCAACCCATTTTTCTGGAATCAACATGACGCCAAAAGTTCCCAAAAGACTGATCAAAACCAGCAAGGCAAAACCTAAGTATTGCCCAATGACTATATCTTTAGGGTAGATCCGGTTACTCTTTGTCTGCGCGTTCATCTTTAAACCGCCAGTCGCTCTAGCCTGTGCATTTGCCTGAGAGAACAGCAGCATCAAAACAAAAATATCATCAATATTGGTTACTAAGAAAGCCCCAATTGCGGAAATAATAGTCAAAGCCACTTTTATCAACTCCATGGTAAGTTATTAAAACATTCACACGTATGTTTGAATGTTATGAATAGGTTCTCCCCTGCTTAGTGTAAATATACGGGAAGTAGCTCCCCTATCCAGTGAAGAGCAAAATATAGCAATATCCCTACAAAAAAGAAAAGAATAACGACTCTGTCTTCAGTGGCACTAACAACAGGCAGCAAGTCAACGGTAGATATGTATAGAAATATTCCTGCTGTAATGGAAAGAGCTATCGCGAGGATGCTGCTATCTACCATAAAAAATTGTGTTAGAGACACGGCTGCGATCGCGCCTGTTATCGTTGATAGACCCAATAAGAAAGATGCTCCTATCGCCTTCTTCTTGCTTTCAAAGCTTGCAAATACGATGGAAGAAATCGTTAAACCATCCGGAATTTTATGTATTAATACAGCAATCAATACAACAAATCCTATTCTCTCGTCTATTTTGAAACTGGCTACAATAGAGACACCATCAAAAAACGTGTGAACCAGCATGCCCAATAAAGCACTAAAGGTTGTGCTTTGAGAATGAGAATGTTTATGAGTCTCTTCTCCGAAATGAAAATGGGGTGCAAGAAACTGCTGGAACAAAAAGATCAAACCAAATCCAATAACAATATATAGGGCACTGGATTCCTGAATTTCTAATGCTTCTGGTATTAAATCCATAATCGCAATAGCGAAAAGTATCCCGGCGCTCAGCGCCATTAAGGCATTTAAGCCCCTTCTAGACCAATTTTTTTTAAGAAAGATCACAAAGCCACCCAGGACATTTGCGAAAGCCGCAGTTAGGACGTAAAACAAAATGTCCATTAATTCCCCCACTCCATTAAATGAAAAGTTTAACCTGCACTTATGAAAAGTGCCGGTCTGCTGCATTCACATTATTTCTTTTTATTCAGCATGTGAATGGCGTGCCCCATCACACCTTCCGCCGCTTCCATCAATGGCTCAGGCAACGTTGGATGGGCATGGATTGTAAGGCTTAGATCTTCGGCAGTTGCTCCAGATTCAATGGCAAAAACTGCTTCAGCAATAAGCGACGATACTTCTGGTCCTACCATCTGTGCGCCTAACACCCTTTTGCTGTTCTTCTCGGCTACAATCTGCACAAAGCCATCTGCATCTGAAACAGATAATGCCCTTCCGTTCGCTTGGAATGGAAAACGGCTGGAAACCGTTTCGTATCCCTGTTCTTTTGCTTCTTTCTCTGTTAATCCTGTGTAGGCAACTTCAGGATCACTGAAGATAACAAAAGGCATGGCTTGAAAATCAATGATGCTGTTTTGTCCGCTAATCACTTCTGCAGCTACTTTTCCTTCGTAGCTAGCTTTATGGGCAAGGAGGTATCCGCCAGCACAGTCACCTATTGCATAAACATGCTCCACGTTTGTCTGGCATTTCTCATTTATCTTAATAAAACCACGCTCGTCTAATTCTACTCCGATATTTTCCAACCCAATTTTCCCTGTGTTCGGCTTTCTTCCTATAGAAACTAAGCAATAATCTCCGTTAACCACTTCTTCCTTGCCATCAACCTGTACACGAACTTTTACTTCATCCCCTGTGTTTTCTCCGCCTTGGACCAGAGCATTGGTTACAACTGTGATACCTAGTTCTTTTAGATGCCGTTTTACCACATTTGTAAGCATAGGATCGGTACCTGGAAGAATCGTGTTGGACCCTTCGAGAATGGTCACTTTTGATCCGAATTTGGCATAAGCAGTGCCCAGCTCCAAACCAATATAACCACCGCCTACCACAACTAAATGTTTTGGTACTTCCTGCAGCACCAATGCCTCAGTGGAAGAAATGATTCTTTTTTTATCAAATGGCATACTTTTTAGTTCGAAAGGCAAAGATCCTATCGCAAGGATTAAATCTTTGTAGGAATATACTTGTTCTTCGTTATTCATTTTGATTTTAGCCGTATAGGGTTTAGTAAGATAGGCTTCTCCACTGATTACCTCTACTCCATTGCCTTTCAGTAAGGTCTTAACCCCGCTGGTTAACTTATTCACGATGCCGTCTTTCCACTTTACTACTTCCGGCATATCTACTTGAACTTCACCAGAAACCTTGATGCCCATTGCACTGGCGTGTTGAATATGTTTTACCCGCTCAGACGCACTAATAAGAGCTTTTGATGGGATACACCCCCGGTTAAGGCAAACGCCCCCTAGTTCTGCTTTATCTACCAGAACCACTTTTTTCCCCAACTGGGCCGCCCGTATGGCCGCCACATAACCTCCAGATCCTGCTCCTATTACTAACAAATCGACATCTTTTGTCATTTTAGCTTCCTCCTCCGGTGATTTCAGAATGAAATAAACGAACGGTCTTTCACGAAAAAACAGAACCGTTTTCGTGCAATATGTAATCCTAAAACTGCTGTGAACCAACCTGTAACGTATACCCATTTTTAATCATTTTTAATGTAACTAACCCCCAAATTTCTATACATGGTAAGAAAAAGGGCTTTCCAGACAACCAGAAAGCCCTTTTCCCTTTTATTCCTTGACCCGCATAAGCCGCATACTATTTAACGCTACCAGAAGAGTTGCCCCCATGTCTGAAAGGATGGCAATCCAAAGTGTTAACCAGCCCGGTATGACCAATAGCAAGGCAATAAATTTAATGGCAATTGCAAAGGTGATGTTAGCTTTGATGATATTTAGGGATTTACGGCTTAGTTTCACAGTGAATGGAAGTTTTCTTAAATCATCTCCCATTAAAGCAACGTCTGCCGTTTCCAGTGCTGTATCTGTACCAGCTCCACCCATTGCAATCCCAACGGTAGAAGCTGCTAACGCAGGGGCATCATTGACACCATCTCCAATCATGGCTACTTTTCCGTACTCGGATCTCAATTGTTTAATATAGTTTAATTTGTCCTCTGGCATCAGTTCTGCCTGAATATCCGATACGCCAACATGGCCGCCGATCGCATTCGCGGTACCTTGGTTATCGCCTGTAAGCATAATGGTCTTTTTGATGCCAAGTTGATGCAATTTCTGAATAACGTCTTTACTTGATTCACGTACTTCATCCGCTACCGCAATCACAGCAAGTATTTCTTTTTCAGTTCCGACCACCATAGCTGTCTTGCCTTGGTTTTGAAGAGTAGTAACATTTTGCTCTAAGTCTTTATCGAAATCATTAGTCAATAATTCCTTAAAGAGTTTCGGGCTACCGATGTAATAAGTCGTCCCGTTTACGATACCCTTTATACCCTTTCCTGTGATAGAAGAGAAATCCTCTACCTGTACGTCAGAATAATTAATGTTCTCCGCTTCTGCTTTTTTCATAATGGCTGAAGCAAGAGGATGCTGGGAACGATATTCTAATGCAGTAATGATGGACAGCAATTCTTTTTCATTTGCCTGCTTGTTCAACACATTAAAATCAGTTACCACTGGGACACCTTTTGTTAGTGTGCCCGTTTTATCAAATGCAATGGCCTTTAAGGCACCCATTTCTTCTAGATAAATACCGCCTTTTATAAGAACGCCCTTTTTCGCTGCATTCCCGATTGCTGAAACAATGGAAATCGGAGTGGAAATAACCAATGCACAAGGACAGCCGACAACAAGAACAGCTAATCCTTGATAAATCCATGTTTCCCAACTGCCATCAAAGAATAATGGAGGGACTATAGCGACTAAAGCTGCAATGACCATAATGACTGGCGTATAATATTTCGCGAATTTTTCGACAAATGCTTGAGATGGGGCACGTTCTCCCTGTGCTTCCTCTACAAGATGAATAATTTTTGCAATCGTTGTGTCTTCTACCAGCTTAGTTATTTTTACCTCAAGCAAGCCTTCTTCATTTAAAGTACCTGCAAACACTTCATCATCAACCGTTTTCGCAACAGGAACAGACTCGCCCGTAATGGCCGCCTGGTTAACAGCCGAATAGCCGCTTACTACAGTCCCGTCCATGGCAATCTTCTGGCCGGGTTTCACGATCATAATATCACCAATGGCAATGTCATCCACATGGATCATCATTTCTTGCCCATTTCGTCTAACGAGTGCCTCTTTTGGTGCAATATCCATTAATGAACGAATCGATTGTCTTGCTTTATCCATAGAGAATCGTTCAAGAGCTTCACTAATCGCAAAGAGAATGACAACAATGGCCACTTCTCCCCATTCCCCAATGATAGCGCCACCTATAACAGCCACTGTCATAAGGGTTTTCATGTCAAACTCAAAGCGAAACAAGTTTTGCAAACCGACTTTGAAAAGCGATAATCCTCCGATCAACATGGATGCTAAAAATAATAATGTAGTAACGAGGTTCTCTTCCCCATTCACACTCTGGGACAGGTAACCGAACGCAATCAATAAGGACGCAAAGAGCAGCGTACTGTGCTTTTTATAAAATGGCACTTTATCTTCTTTCGTATCTTCTTTTACCTCTTGTGATGCTTGGCGAGCAGATTTTTCAGGTGTCACTTTGAGATTCTCAAATGCACCTGCTTTTTCTAGTTCTTCTATCGTTGCATTACCATAAACAGCAATTTTAGATGCACCAAAATTTACTTTTGCATCCTCAACTCCAGATAGCTGTTTTACATTTTTTTCGAATTTACCCGCGCAGTTTGCGCAAGTAAAACCTTGTACACGATAGGCCTTCATTTCTTGTTCAGATGTTATTGCCTTTTGATCAGACATTGACATTCACTTCTTTCTTATGTTCTAGTACAATCATCATTATTTGTCTAATATGTTCATCGTCTAACGAATAAAACGCTAGTTTTCCTTCTTTTCTATATCTTACAATCCCCTGCTTATGAAGGGTCCTTAAATGATGAGAAGCATTTGCCACCGTAATACCAATAATATTTGCTATATCACACACACATAACTCTTCATCTTGACACAAAGCATAGGTAATCTTTGCCCTATTTTCATCCGCAATTGCTTTTAACATTTGGGCAACACTAACAATATCGATTGTTTTTAAATCACCTTGTATTCGATTGACCTTTTCCTCGTCATAACAAAAAATTTCACAAGTATCTTTCTTATTCACATTATCACCCCATTGATATTCAAGTGTTCACTTGAATATAGTATATACCTTTCCTTGGTCAATATTCAAGTGAATATTTGAATGAAAAACATAAAATGATTTTTCTAATAGTAATTCCCGTTAACGAACGTTAGAAAGACATATTTGTTTATCTTTTCACAAAAAATGAAAAGGGCTTTAAATAGTCCTTTTCATTTTGTCTTAATTGTCCATTAACTCATCTTTTTATCAATGTTCGTTTTTTATATTTGATGAGTAAGCAAACGAACAGAGGTCCTTAATGATGAAATTGGATATACACGAGTCTCAAACAACTTGGATTCACAGTCAGATAAATAAAAGAATTGGTAATACTGAAACTATTCATTCAAAGAGAAAGGAAATGAATTTCACTTACTCAGCCGCACCTCAAGCTATACCTTTATTTTCCTGATGTTCCCAATAGAGCAGTTCCTCTACAGTAGAGAACACAGAAAAAATACTTACGACAGAGGAAAAACATCAAGACGTCCGAGCCGGGCACCACGGAATCAAGTGCGGCGACTATTACAGAAGGACCTGTCGATATCAAATATGGGGATTGCGAGTATTGTGCGTCCACGAATGAGCATTGTAAATTGATCCGTGTCACGTCAGACGGTCGTTAAGGTTTCAGGCGTCGAATACAGTAAGCTCGACAGGTGACATGTTATCCGTAAGGACGGCGGCGCGATTGACTTTAAAATGATCATCACATATCTAGATACGAAAACTTATATTACATCACATTACCAATACACATATACGGTCAAAAGAAATGTGGTTACCGACTCGTTCGACAAGGTCAATCCGGACGAGTTGAACGAGGCACTCACAGAAAGTGAGTTGGAATCCCCAGCCACGAACGAGCCTGCTGGTGATGAGATACGAATGGAGACGGTCAGGTGACGATTCAATAGGCGAAAGACGCCGGTTTCACGATGCCGATAATGAGCGACCATTGGCTTTATCCTTATATGCGTGATAACGACAATGACGGGATGGTCGGGGAATGATTTCAACCCAAAAATTAAAACAATGATGATTGTAAAAAAGACATTCTCCATTTCTAAGAGAATGTCTTTTTATATTCATTTACGTTTTCGATTCACTTTATCGAGCCGAATTTTCTCAATTAACGCGTGGATGATTTGCTCATCTCTTCCACCGAAATCTTTATTGAAGGGAATCCGCTCTCCTTCGAACATGAAGTAATCGAGCAGGTACGGGACTCGAGGTGTTGCGTGGCCCCACGTGTGCTCCGAGCAACGTTCCCACACCTCGGCTTCGAACTCTTTTGAATAGCGCATATGCTCGACGGCAGCCTTGACCTCCGATTTCTTCAGGACAAAATAGTCTTCAAAGACGAATTTACCGAGAAGCTCATACCACATCTCCTCGCGGACCCGTTCTTTAATCGCTTCTACATCGACTTCAACATGATACGGGGCCTCTTCTTCATTCTTGATGACATCCCTTGCTTCCCCTGTCACCGACTCCGGATGCAGCTCCCACCCTTCAGGCATCCGTTCTTTGATGAACTGTTCGAGCGCCTCCTCACTGATCCGATATCCTTTTTTACGTGACTCGAGCGGTTCTGCCTGGATCACGCCTTTTCGTACCCAGTTGCGGACCGTCTCCTTATGGCTTGTGAGCTTGTTCTTCGATAAGATTTCAAATGCCTCATCAATCGTATACATGATAAGCCTCCTTTTAACACAACGATGATTTTATTAAATAATACCATGACCATTGTATTAAAGTAAGCTGTTACTTTAATCGGTTTCAAATTGATAAGAAATTACTAAATGGATACCAAACAAAAACACCATTCCGGAGAATGGTGTACCTCTAGAAAATTGTTTTCATTTCTTAAAAAATATTTTTAATACTTATTATACTGCTTAACGAGACTTATCTCCTACTTGCGAATACGTTTGAGTAACTTTAAGTCCAGTTGACGTAGAAGCATCCCATCTCACTTTACTTGTTATTGACATATCAAATGACATTAATCCAATTCCGTTATAGCCACCGACAGTAACGTTGTATAATCCCATAGCGTTAATATCGTATCCGATTTTTTCAGCACGTGAATCAATTGCTTGCGAAGAAGCTTTGATTGCTGTCGGAAAAATACTCGACGTCCCACTAGTACTGTGCCCAGTTAATCTTAAGCCATCAGATCTTGTGGTATAGGTAGTCACAAGACCACAAGTAGAATCAGGGTACAATAACGCACGGATACTATATGCAATTTTATAAGAATATGTACCAAAACTTCGTGTTAATTGAAGACTTTGAACAGTAGCTTTATTTTGAGGAGTTTTTGCCAATTCAACTAATTCGTTTGATGTCACCACTGTAATTTCTGCTCCAGTTTTAGGAAGTGTATACGTCACTTTAGAATTCCCTCCTAAATTTTCATCATCAGCGATAGAAAAAACAGAGATTTCCTCTTCTAACAATTCGTTATATTGATTAAGAACTTCTGGGCTAGTATTTTTAATTAATGTTAATTCTTCTGAAAGTAAACCTTCATTTGATGAGAGTACAGAATAACTGAAAGATTTAGAGTTGTTTATTTTAGTCAACTTTTGATTAGTTTTGCTAGCTTTTTTCTTATCCATTATTTCTTTACTTTCTTGTGAAAATTCACTCAAGCTATCAATAAAGTAGTTTACATTTTCTTCAGCGCCAACTGATGGGATAAATAGATTAGCAGAAAGTAAAGTTGCTAAAGTTAAAGTGGAAATTTTTTTCATTTTATTCCTCTGCTTTTGAGTTATAATAAGTATTAAAGAAGCAAATAGCCTCTATTTCTTTCTTACAGAATAATATTAGAACATTATTTTCTTTTAATAAACAAATTTTAGGATTTTTTTGGATTTGATTAATAATAAATACCTTTTTTATTCATCTTTATTGCTTATATGCGTAGGATTAACAAGTAATATCCTTCTTGAAAAATTAGGTATGTTTTCAAACAGTACATTTAGCATCTTAAGTATTCCTATTGGTTCAGTTGATAATTATTTTTATCCCGGATTATTTTTATTGTTTTTGACCACGATAGGTCTGTATTTATTGCCCTTCTCATTCCTTCTTATTAAATGAGAAAAAAGCCACTATTAGTTTCACATTCTTAGTAGCAGTTATAATCTTCCCTCACATTCCATTTTAATTTTTCAGTAAGTAAATGCTGGTTAGCATTAATCTTGGCGAGTGCGTCTGCTAGTTCGTCATCACTGACCTATGAGAAGTTTAAACCCTTCGGGAAGAACTAGCGGAGAAGACTGTTGAGGTTCACATCGCTCCCCTGCTACCGTGATGAATAAGGGTCGGCGAAATAAAGTGGCATGCCAAGTGAGGACCGGATGCGCTCGTAACAGCTGAACGCCTTGCCTCAGTCCGTCGTCGCCGTCATGAATGTACCCCTCTGGGAAGACGCCATGGAACGTGTTGATCACCTCCAAAATCGAGGCCGCACTGCGGTTCGCGATTGGTAGGACGAGGTAGAACCGGTCCTTGCGCTCGATGAACGTCGCGACGCAAGCCTCCGACCTCCCGCGGCCGGTCCGAGACGGTCAGCCCGACGTTGATGCGCCCGACGATCTGTTCCGGGGACCAGGTCGCCCGCAGTTTCTCGATGATCGTCAGACGCATCATGTCGTCGAGCTTCGTCTTAGCGCCACAGTTCTCTTTCGCCCTCACATAGCGTTCCTGTGCACGTTCCGATTTTTACCCGGGGTTCCGTCTGATCTCCCGCGAGACGGTCGAGGACTGCCGCCCAAGCCCCAGATAGGTCTCTATTTCCACGCGCTCGGTTGTGGTAAGATGGGTATAGCTCATGGCGACTCCTCCGTCTGAATGTTTGCGTCGTAACTTCATTCTACACTAGGCCGCCGCTATGGGCTTTTTTTGCGTTCACGTTGGGGTATTGCACTTAATTTTATAATTCATCTAATATAAATAATGGTACGATTTACAACTTCCACTTTGAAACTATTGAATTATATTTAATCACAGAATGTCATAATTTTAAAAAAAGTATATCCATCCAAATAAATATACGCACAATAGTCAGTTGTTGAAGATACACTAAAATTTACGGATGCCGCTTGATTTAGTCCGATGCTCGCGTCCCCGTTTGTGGTAATTGTATTGTTATTATAAAAATCTCCGTTCACAATCAAAAAATTCGACCATCGTTTTGTAAATGCGTGTCTCGATTTTCCGTAACAGTTGGTTCGCTGGCACGAGTTCGTCGAACGTTACTATCTCCAATTGAGTTCGGTTGGTTTTCCGATTTTGTTGATTTCCTGATCATTCGATTCTCCTACATAACTGTTTCTATGTCCCTCATTATAAAAAAGCGATGACGTTACGAAAAAAAGGATTGATGCGTGGACCGACCAAGGGCACGGCGAGACTTCCAGGGGATCAGCAAGCAAAGGGAGGTCCAGCAGCGACAATGTCTCGATGCGGCTCCCTGTTTGTCCTCAGAAAAGCGAACTGTGCCCGGTCGGGCAAATAAAAAAGACTGCAGACAATGTGATGTCTACAATCTGAGACAGCACGGGCCGTCTTAAGAGTTCTGTAAAATCTTGATGTCGTTGACGATGTCCTCGATCGGCACGTCTTGGAATCCTTGATACGCCTTGATGATTTTCCCGTCCTGATCGACGAGATAGAACCACGTCGCGTGATCCACTTGGGTGCCTTCTGACGGTTTGCGGACGAGCGCTTTGAAGTTTTGTTGCGCAAACGCCTCAATCTCTTCTTGCGAATAGCCCGTCAAGAATTGCCAATCGGCTTTCGCCAAGTCGTAATCAGCCATGAACGCTTGAATCTTGTCCGGCGTATCGACGGTCGGGTCGACGCTGAACGACACGAATTGGACGTCTTCGACGCCTTCCTCGACGAGCGCTTCATTGAGTTTCGTCATGTTGTACGTCATCGGTGGACAGACCGTCTCACAGTTTGTGAACACGAAGTCGGCCATCCATACCTTCCCTTTCAAATCATCGAGACTGACCATCTCTTCATTTTGATTCATATAATTGAACGACTCGATCTCCCAATTGAGCGGGTCTTCAATTTCATTGCTGCACGCGGCGAGCACCGCCATCAGGCTAATCAAGCCAATGAGCATCCATTTCTTCACACGTTCCATCTCCTTCATTGTCAGTTGCGTCTCACGCGCCAGACGAGGAGCGTGATCAAAGTAAATGCCGTCAAGGCAAGGAACGGGATCGTGACGAACCCGAACCAGTTGATGTATTGCACGTTGCACGGTACGCCTTGCACGCACGGCTTGATATCGGCGAAACCGGGTACTTTTTGAAC